>JAAFIC010000008.1 GCA_013298565.1 Alphaproteobacteria bacterium
TAAGCGGGTTGGTTACGCTGATGGTCGATGGTCGAAAATTTCTCCTCCGTAATGGGTATGGAACCGGAAAAGAAAGCGCGCCCTGTCCAGAATGTTCAAACCTCGCGGAGTTTTGGCGGGCGGTGCGTATATCGAAAATGGTCGAGATGCGACTCGCCGATGGACGGCGCGTTCGCTTTGCGTCGGCGGGTGGCGATAAGATTCTCGGCAAAGAATTATGCCAATGATGAAAACCATCTTTTCTCGGCAATTGGCCAACATTGCCTCCTGTGCTCTGCTTTTTCCGCTTTTCCCGTTTTTGCTTCTGGCGTTTTCCGTCCAGGCGCGAACCCCGCCCGAGCGATGGGTGCATGAGGTTTATGAAGGTCGAGATTTATACGTGCTCGACAATCTGGCGGCTCCCGTCAATGCCCTGGTTTTGGCCTGCGGTTTGGAGGGTGATGAGGATGCCCCAACCCGTATTGGTTATTTGATCGGCGGCAAGCGCCCACCGCCGAATACCCAGGTCACAATCGTTACCAGCGCTTTGCCGACGACCCATACATTTGCGGTCGATGAGGAAAGCGGCACGGAGGTCGCCTGTCGGGCGTGCGCGGAAAACTTCACCTTCTTCTGGAATTATCTGCGTCGGTCAAAAAGCGTGATCATGACGTTTGCCGATGGACGAACGGCGATCTTGCAAATGCCGAATGTCGCGAAGGTTTTGCCGCCTGCTCCCTGTCCAGGGATTGATTGAGGCGGCGATTTTCTGTCCAGGTTCCCTTATCGGTGAGGCTTTCAAAATGAATGGTTTCAAATGGCGGGGCTTGCTGTCGCTAGCGCTGCTGCTGATCGGCGCACCGCTTCCAGCGCAGGCCGGAATTCAGGCTCCGATGTTTTTATGCGAGCGCTTTAAAAATGCGGTTGAGGGTACCGATCCCGCTACGGACACGCTGCGCTTTTTGGCCGAGCAACTTCAACGCCCGCCGGAGCGCTGGACGGGGGATGACTGGCGTGACGTGGACCAGTTCATCGATACATGCGCGGGTTATTCTTGGGGAGCCTGGACCGGGCGACGGACAAACTTTGCCGAGAAGGCGCGGAAAGAGGTGGCGGATTATCAGCAAGCCCGCCGCGCTGCCGTCACGCAAAAAGTGATTGATGCCAAACTACCGCTGATTTTGCCGGGTAAGAGCGCAGCTCCGCCGTCCGGTCTATCCTGTCCATTGATGCAGCGGGCAGCAGTTTCCCAAGCTGAAGCGACGGGCTATTTCGAGCAGCAGTTCAATCTGCCCACCGAGCGTTGGACAGAAGCCCACTGGAAGTTGGCTTTTGCCGGGGTGCATTCCTGTCGCCGGGCTGATTTACCCGAGGAGGCAAACCGAGTCGCCGGGCGGGCGCGGGACCAGTTGATCGAACGCTACATGGTACTAGACGGTCAGCCGGCAGCCATGACCAAAGCTTTGATTTTTGCAGTTGACCGAGCCTATCAAAAGGCCGACCGGGAAAAACATCTCGCCGAGCGTGGACAGAATAACGCGCGTTTGGTCGAGGATTTTGCCGTCTTCAAAAAAGGCTTCCGCCCGGAGTGGTTGGAACATTGCTACGCCGCCATCAAGGCGGGCCTGGGCGATCCTTCCAGTTTCAAGGCTGATCCCTATTATAATCTCATCGATCCCACCAATGGCGGTGGCACGCTGACGATGCTGCAACTGGACATGATGAAACTGTTCCAGGTCAATCTACAGCCCCCGAATGAACGCCCGCTCTTCGTTCTGGTCCGCTTCCGCGCCAAAAACAATTATGGTGCGTATCAGCTCGATGAGAGGGAGTGCATCTATTACGTGGACAAGGGCCAAGTCTATTTTCATCGGGTGGTATGATGCGCGCCTCGATTATCAGCGTTTTGGTTTGCCTCCTGTTTCCCGGTTTTGCAATGGCTCAGGAAATCGATTATTCCAAACACACGTGTCTCAACAAAAAATTCTGGCTGGATTTCATTCAAGAGCTGAATGAGTCCCCCCTATGGGTGAACGAAACCATGCAGATCGTCGATATCAAATCGGCGCAACTGGTTTCTGCTGAAAAGCGCCGTCTGGTTTGTAAGGCTCGGGTGGTGATTTCCGATTCAAATGGCTCAGATGATGTTCTGATGCGATTTACCTTCTTCATCGGAAACCTCGGGCATCCCATTTATGAATGGGAGTTTTTGGAGTAGGGGAGTTATGGCCGGTATTTGTGATTAAGAGTATCTGTCCTTATTGCTCCTATAGAATCCGGACCCAGCAATCCGATTAGTCAAGCCTATAGCGACATATTCCCTTTACCATTACCGAGCGCGGAGAGGGTAAATAAGCTTCATATTCCGAATCGCTGAGGAAAGAGCTGGTGGGTAAAAAGCTCTCCTGTTCCGGATTGGTCTTATTTCCTCCCCTCTATAAGTAATCGTGTCGACCTTGAGATGTTTTGACTCTTTGCGTACGCGGCTGGAAGACTTGTTCAATCCGATATATTTACGCCAGACATAGCCTTCAAATACTGATGCATATTCTAAGTTCTTCGGACGTTGGCGAAGTTCGGCGATGATATCATGGCTCTTCAAAGGCGCGCGCGTAAGAAGTGTTTTAAGGCTATACCAGATTGGGCCGGGGATATAACCCATGTGTTCGTCAATGCATTGATCGGCGTAAGTGTAAATAACTTCCTTTGTGGTGTGATTTTTCCAAATTCCGTATTCATCTATATGTTTTTTCAGCCTGCGCTTTAGTGTGGTGATAAGATTCGGTGCATCCTTTTCCATAAGGCGTAGCATGATATTGAGATGAGCGTTCCCATTTGAGCGAGGTTCTGGGAAGATTACCCATGAAAGAACATCTTGCAGTCGGCGTCGCATTTTAATCCGTATCGATTTAACAGCTTCAGCGGTTGCTGCCATTGTGTTTCCCCGTGGCGCGACAGACAGACATACAAGGCATTCGCCAGCCGTAAGACGTAACCACGCTTTCACGTCATCTACGGTTTTTTTCCCCTCGGAAATTAAGGCACTTTCTAAGGCGTAAGCAGAAGGATTTGTCACTGAGAACCCCAATTGGCGGCGTTGCATCCGAACTTTGCTTAGTAGTTTGGGATGCTCGATCATCGCCCATTCTGTCGGGCACCATAAGAAGCGCTTCTTAATTTCAGGTGGCTGATTCTTCAATCGACGGGCCATTTCTCTTTCCTCGAAATCGGCTGGAAATCAGTTACTGATAGCCCGAGGCTGCGTTCGCGAGACGCAGCCTCGGTGCTGAAATCACGTCGAGCTTCGACGGCGTAACCACCCAAAGGGACGAGATTTCGGTTTTGGTGCTGGACGGGAAGGGCGCGTCTTCGGGTTAAAGTAAGCGGTAACGTCGCTCACGCGATAAATAGCATTGCGTCCAACGAGCGTGTAGGGAGGCCCCATTTTCATTGACGCCAAATGCGCGAGTTTGCGCGGGGTGAGAATGGGGAAAAGATTTGCGATATCTTGTCGGCGAACTGTTTCATCCGACTCCGGCGCGGTGGACTCATTTGGCAAGGGCGGCGATTTTTCAGCATTGGTTTTTTTTGTGCGGGGCGTGTCTGAGGCGTTAATAGCGTAGTTCATGATTTGTTCTTTCTATGGTTAAGCATGGCCTTGGTTAAGGGCTGTCAGTTGGATGTAGGTGGAGTTTGCTCGCGAGGGCTGACGCTCGATCATTCGAGCCCCTCAGCGATGATAGCTTCGACTGATTCGGCCAGAATTCGCCTTGAGGCTCCGATGCGGACGCTTTTCAAGCGCTTATCGCGCAGCAGATTATAAATGGTGGATCGGGATACACGGAGGCGAGCCGAAGCCTCAAGAACAGTGTACAGCATCTTGGATCATCCTTTCTTTATGTAGGGGGCAAAACACCCTCTGATATCATACCATAGTATTATATATTGAGTCAATATATATAATTTTAGCCTTTTACGGGCAGAGATCGAGAAACACACCCAGCGATACGCATGACAAAAAAGCGCCCGATTAGGGGCGCTTATATGAGCTGCTGAATTGAAGAGATTTTCATTACGGTGCCCCCAATTTCATCGCCCCTTTGAGAGCCTCAGCGAGTCGAGAAAACTTGCATATGAGGTCATCATCTTTACACGTTCCTCACGAAATTCTGCTTTATCTATATAGGCCCTGCGGACGGCATTCTGTTCCTCATGCGCGAGTTGACGTTCAATCGCGTCGCGATTCCATTTGCCTGATTCGTTAAGAAAGACCGAGGCAGTTGAGCGAAAGCCGTGTGCGGTCACTTCGTCAGTGCCATATCCCAAACGCCGATACGCAGCGTTCAGCGTGTTTTCCGAAATCGGTCGGTCGGCTGAGCGCACGGACGGAAATAGGAGTTCTCCCCGTCCGCTCAAAAGCTGAAGTTCTTGTAAAAGCGTAATCACCTGGGGCGCGAGCGGCACGAAATGGGGGCGGCGCATTTTCATGAGCGCCGCCGGTATAATCCATTCGGCTTTCTGCAAATCAAAATCTTGCCAACGGGCTGAGCGAAGTTCACCGGGGCGGACGAAAACATACGGCAGCATTTGCAGGGCGATGCGTACCACCCCGTGTCCATCATATCCCCAGATCGCCCGCAATAACCCGCCAAGCTCTTCTTTCTCGACAATCGCCGCCCGATGCTGCACGGAGGGGCTAACGGTCACACCCTTCAAGCTCGGTGTTGGGTCATCTTTGATTTTACCCACGGTCCTCCCGCGCCGAAATACCGCCCCGATCACCTCCCGCGTCCGCCGGGCCGTTTCCAAAACGCCTCGGGCTTGTAGGGCAATCAGAACGTCGGCAATGTCGGAGATCTCAATCGTGGCGCAAGCTCTTTTGCCGAGCGCCCGACGAGGCGCTTCCAGCAACCAGCGTGCTTTGGTCAAGGTGGCGGGAGCGCGCCCTTCGCTTTCGAGGTTGGCAAGGTATTCGTCCGCAGCGTCATTGAACGTATAGGGGGCCGCCGCTGCACGCGCGCGCTCGGCTTTGAGCTGGCTCGGGTCCTGACCGTTAGCACGGGCCGCATGGGCTTCATCCCGCCGCTTGCGCGCGTCTGACAGACTGATGGCAGGATAGGCACCGATGCTGAGCAGCCGCTCTTTGCCGTGCATCCGATATTTCAGCCGCCACAGCTTGCCCCCTGCCGGAGTGATCAGCAAAAACAGGCCGTGGCCGTCAAAGAGTTTCTGTTGCTTGTCGCTCGGCTTGGCGTTCCGCACCTGGGCGTCGGTCAAGGGTTTTTTGGCCATTTGGGGGTATCTCAGAGGCGTGGTGGGGGTGTTCCAGAAAGGATACCCCCAAAGCTACCCCCAAATCCATCGGCTGTGTGGCATCGCCCGTGGACACTGGTGGACAGGAAACCCTAATGTTTCCGCCATTCCAGTGTCACCCCTGGACACTCGTAACACTACTAATACAGGAATTTGGTGCGGGCGGTCGGAATCGAACCGACACTCCTCTCGGAACTGGATTTTGAGTCCAGCGCGTCTACCAGTTTCACCACGCCCGCCAATGCTTCTGGCCCGTTCCAAGGTCGGAACCAAAAGCAAAAGCACCCTAGCGCCGCGTGTCGTTTCGCGCAATTCCCTTTTTTACGGATCAAGGGAGGCTTGCATGGCACGCCCACAGGCGTATATCTGCTGCATGGCCTCCTATCGTTCGCGCTCCCGCCTGATGCCCCTTGTGGTGCTGGCTCCGCTCTACAGCGGGGCCGCGCTTGCGGTTGCGCTGGCGTCGCAATTTTGGGGCGCGTTGCAGCCTTGCGCTCTCTGCCTCTATCAGCGCTGGCCGCACGCCGTGGCCTTGGGGTTGGGGATTATCGCCGTCTTGCTGGTTCGCAGCGGCCACACGCGCCCGGCGCGGTCCCTCACCTATCTTGCGGGCCTCGCCTTGCTGGCGACGGCGGGGATTGCTGCCTTCCACATGGGTGTCGAGTGGCGCTGGTGGGAGGGAACGTCCAGTTGCGGCGCGACGCTCGGGGCAGGTGTCTCGGTAGAGGCTCTCCGTGCAGCGCTACTGGCAACCCCCGTGGTGCGCTGCGACGCGGTGGCTTGGTCTTTCTTGGGGATTTCGATGGCCGGGTATAATTTTATCCTCTCTGGGCTGCTGGGGATCATCGTGTTGATCCGCACGGCCCGCAGCAAAGCGTAAGGAGCTTTAAACCCGATGAGTACGTCTGCGTCCTCGCTACCGCTTCCCGGTGACCTCACGCCCGAAGAAGAAATTCACCGTATGATCCGCGTTAATCATGCGGGTGAATATGGGGCGAAGCGGATTTACGAAGGGCAGTTGGCCTTCCTGCGCCAGGGCAGTCCGCTGCGCGCCAAGATCGCGCATATGGCAGCGCAAGAGCGCGTGCATCTGGAAACCTTCGAGGCCGAACTGGTCCAGCGCCGCGTGCGCCCCACGGTGCTATTTCCGCTGTGGCACGTTGCCGGGTTCGCGCTGGGGGCCGCAACCGCGCTCATGGGCGATAAGGCCGCGATGGCCTGCACAATAGCCGTGGAAGAGGTGATCGACGCGCATTACGCCGAACAATCCAGCCGCTTGGGCGCGCGCGACGCACCCTTGAAAGCTAAAATAGATCAGTTCCGCACAGAAGAGCTAGAGCATCGCGACGTGGCTATCGCCGAAGGCGGGCGCGAGGCCGTGGCCTATCCCGTTCTGGAAGCCACCCTCAAAACCGGCTCCCGCCTCGCAATTTGGCTGGCGCAGCGGGTTTGAAGCAGCGGCAAAGCCCCTGATCTAACTGTAGCAGCCTGCGTTAGGTTAGACGCACGCTGCTACAGGCGACATCAGCCGTCGTCGCGGCAGGGAGCAGGCGATATTCTTCGCTCTGCATTTCGATCAAGCGGCTGGCGGTGCGCTGAAACTCAAAGGCGCCGCGCCCCTCCGGGTAAAGCTGATCGGGGAAGGCGGCAGCCCCCATCAACAGCTTGGTCTTGGCCTCATACAGCGCGTCGATGAGCGTGATGAAGCGTCGGGCTTCGTTATGGTTTTCAGGCGAGAGCAACGGCACCTGATCGAGCAAAACTGTGTGATAGCATTGGGCGATGGCGAGATAATCGGACGCGCCCAAGGCTTTGGCACAGAGATCGTTGAAACTGAAACGGGCAACGCCGCGCGCGGCTTGCGGGACTGAAACGTAACGCCCGTTCACGGCAACACGCTCCGGCTGGCCGTATTTTTCGTCGGTCAGGTCGAGGAAGGCGGCGTCGAGCGCCGCGCTCGTCTCGGGGCCAAGGGGGGCGAAATAGACCGGCTCCCCCGCGCGGCGCAGGCGGCGATAATCGCGCGGCCCGTCCAGCGACAGCACGTCCACCGTTTGCCCTAGGAGGGCGATGAAGGGTTCAAACCGGTCTCGGTGCAGCCCATCCTTATACAGCAGCGACGGTGGGAAGTTGGAGGTGGCAACCATCACCAACCCCCGATCAAACAGAGCCTGGAACAGTCGCCCCAAAATCATGGCGTCGGCAATATCGTTTACCACGAACTCATCAAAGCACAGCAACCACGTTTGTGCCGCCACTTCGCCCGCAACGACGACCAACGGGTCGGCCAGCCCGTTTTTATGCTCCTGGCGCAGATTATGGAGCCGATTGTGAATCTCGGCCATAAAGGCATGGAAATGCACGCGCCGCTTCTTTTGCACGGGGGCTGAGGTGAAGAAAAGATCCATCACCATTGATTTACCGCGCCCGACCGAACCGTGAAGATACACCCCCTGCGGGCGGGCGGGGCGGCGATCCCGTTTCAGCCAACCCAGCCAGCGCGGCGGCTCGGCCCCCACTGGCACATAGCCCACAAGCTCGGCCTGCAAGACTTCCAGGCGGGTGAGAATACCGATTTGCAGCGGGTCTTCCTGCACGCGCCCGGCTTTTACCGCAGCCCGATACCGGGCCAACGGCGAGGCCGTGTTAAGACTATCGGGATCATCGTCAATCGGGGTGGTGAAGGGCATGGCAGGTCAGTCTAATCACATAAAAACTAGGCAAGGCTTGCTTGTAGCGCGCCAGCGACGCAGAGGGAAGTCCGCCACCGTGCGCCGCACTGCTGCGCTGCGGTTAGGGATCGAGATAGCGAGCGAGATAGGGCAGAAAGGAATGGGCATCGCGCCCTTGGCGCACCGCCCGCAAAACTGCCTCGGTTTGCGGATGCTCAGGGGTTTTCGCCCCGATGAAGAGGGCCAGATGTACGGTCCCAAACGGACGTTGCGGCCAACGCTGAACCGGCAAATCTTGGCGATTGGCCTCGGCTATCAGCGCAAACGTGCTGACAATCATCGCATCGAGCCTGCCCGCAGCCATGCGCCGCAAAGCGCTATCGATCTGAATTTCTTCCATCGGCGGCAGTTGCACCGGGGGCATGTCGATTTCATCAATACGCAGCCCGGAGATTATCCCAAGGGTGTGCAGCCCCAACAGCTTATCGGAAGTGGGGATTGATACGCCAGGGCGTGCCACCAGGACCATTGGCACGGCGAGCACCGGGAAAACGGCTGCCCCCAACGCCTGAAAGCGCGCAGCATTCGGTGCAATGATGAAATCAATCTCGCCGCGCTTAATCAACTCAAGCCCGCGTTGGAAGGAAGTGACCACCGGCGTGAGCGCGAGTTTGTGGGCGGCGGATAGGTCTTCCAACCACTCTACCGATGCGCCCTTCACCTGATCATTCTCGTAAAAAGCCCACGGATAGCTTTCGACAAGCAGGAATTTCTGAGGATCGGTAGCTTGTGCTGAACTATTTAATCCAAAGATAAGCATAAGGATTGCGAATAAACCCTGACTTACTTGTCGGATTTTCCAGGCGCCCCGAAAAAATATTTCGATAGAGCAGATCATTCCGAAAGATTAGCCTATGCTTTCTTACAATTCCCTTAACAGCCATGTCGATTTACATGTTTTTTGTATTACAGATGTATTTCCGAAATGCCCCGTAAAAGCCGACTATCCATCAAAAAGCCCCGGCCAGAGCAGACCGGGGCTTTTCAAAAACATTATCCGATTGAGACGAAGGCTTAGGCGCGGGCCACGATCATCTTTTTAATCTCACCAATCGCCTTTGCCGGGTTCAAGCCCTTGGGGCAGGTCTTGGTGCAGTTCATGATCGTGTGGCAGCGGTAAAGGCGGAACGGATCTTCGAGGTTATCGAGTCGCTCGCCCTTATGCTCATCACGGCTATCAGCCAGCCAGCGGTAGGCTTGCAGCAGAACGGCTGGGCCTAAGTAGCGATCGCCGTTCCACCAGTAGCTTGGGCACGAGGTGGAACAGCAGAAGCACAGAATGCATTCCCACAGCCCATCTATCTTAGCGCGCTCTTCCACCGATTGCGTGCGCTCCTTATCGGGCGGCGGCACGGTTTCGGACTTCAGCCACGGTTCGATGGAGGCATATTGCGCGTAAGGCACCGACAGATCCGGCACGAGGTCTTTCACCACTGGCATATGCGGGAGCGGATAAACCTTTACGTCGCCCGAGACATCGTCGATAGGCTTCAAGCATGCCAGCGTGTTAGTGCCGTCGATATTCATCGCGCACGACCCGCAAATACCTTCCCGGCAGGAACGGCGGAACGTGACGGTCGAATCGACTTCGTTTTTAATTTTGATCAGCGCGTCCAGCACCATCGGCCCGCACTTATCGAGGTCGATCTCGTAGGTGTCGAGGCGGGGGTTCTGGCCGCTTTCAGGATCCCACCGATACAGGCGGAACCGCTTGATGCGCTTGGCCCCTTCGGCGCGGAAGGTTTTGCCTTCGCTGATCGTCGAATTGGCTGGAAGTTTGAACTGAGCCATTTTTACGATCCTTTTAGAGCATTTTGCCGACGGGCGTCTGCACCCGACGGCAAAATGCGACCAAATAAAGACGGAGAGCGGGGTTAATGTTCATTCTAGCCATCCCCCTCTAGTAAACGCGCGCTTTGGGCGGGAAAACTTCGGCCTCTTCGGTCAAAGTATACATATGAACTGGGCGATAGGTGAGCGACACGTTGCTCTTCTCGTCCACCCAGGCCACCGAATGCTTCATCCAGGTAACATCGTCGCGATCCGGGAAATCGTCGTGGGCATGTGCCCCCCGGCTTTCCTGGCGCGCGTCGCCCGAGACCATCGTCGCCTGGGCCTGCCCGATGAGATTATCAAGCTCCAAGGCTTCGATCAGGTCGCTGTTCCAGATCAACGAACGGTCGGTAATGCCGAGATCGTCTAGGCCCTTAGCGAGGGCATTGACCTTCTCGACACCTTCCGAGAGCAGCTTTGTGTTACGGAACACCGCCGCATGGGCCTGCATGGTCCGTTGCAGCTTATCGCGTAAGGACGCAGTCGTGCTACCGCCCTTGGCGTTGCGAATACGGTCGAGACGTGCCAGCGCATTATCCCCGGCATTGGCAGGCAATGGCTTGTGCGGCGCGCCGGGCTTCACCACTTCGGCGGCTCTATGCGCGGCAGCCCGACCGAAAACGACAAGATCAATCAGCGAGTTGGTGCCAAGGCGGTTCGCGCCGTGGACCGACACGCAGGCCGCTTCCCCAATCGCCATCAGCCCCGGAACCACGGCGTCCGGGTTAGCCTCGGACGGGCGGATAACTTCCGCCATATAATTGGTCGGAATACCGCCCATGTTGTAGTGAACCGTCGGCAGAACCGGGATCGGCTCCTTCGTTACTTCAACACCCGCAAAAATCTTCGCGGTTTCGGAAATACCCGGCAAACGCTCGTGCAAGGTGGCGGGATCAAGATGCTCCAGATGCAGCATAATATGGTCGCCCGCAGGACCAACGCCGCGCCCTTCGTTGATTTCAACCGTCATCGCGCGGCTCACAACGTCGCGGCTGGCAAGGTCTTTGGCGGAGGGAGCGTAGCGCTCCATAAAGCGCTCGCCCGCAGAGTTGGTGAGATAGCCACCTTCACCGCGTGCGCCTTCGGTAATCAAGCAGCCGGAGCCGTAAATTCCCGTTGGATGGAACTGCACGAACTCCATATCCTGAAGCGGCAGCCCGGCACGCAACACCATCGCGCTACCGTCGCCGGTGCAGGTATGGGCGGAGGTGCAGGAGAAATAGGCGCGGCCATAACCGCCCGTCGCCAACACGACCATGTGCGCGCGGAAGCGGTGAATAACGCCATCTTCCAAATTCAGCGCCATCACGCCCCGGCAGGTGCCGTCGGCATCCATAATCAGATCAAGCGCGAAATACTCGACGAAAAACTCCGCCTTATGCTTCAGGCACTGCTGATAGAGCGTGTGCAGAATAGCGTGGCCCGTGCGGTCGGCAGCGGCACAGGCGCGTTTCGCCATTGCTTCGCCGTAGCGCTGAGTATGGCCGCCGAAGGGGCGCTGATAAATCTTGCCATCTTCGGTTCGGCTGAACGGCACGCCAAAATGCTCAAGCTCATACACAGCGGGAATGGCATTGCGGCACAGGTACTCAATCGCGTCTTGGTCGCCGAGCCAGTCGGAACCCTTGACGGTATCGTACATGTGGTAGCGCCAGTTATCGTCGCCCATATTCGCCAGCGCCGCCCCGATACCGCCTTGAGCGGCAACCGTGTGGGAGCGGGTTGGGAAGACTTTGGTCACGCAGGCAGTTTTTAGGCCGGCTGCGGTCATGCCTAGCGTCGCGCGCAATCCTGCACCGCCCGCCCCGACAACGACGACATCGTAGGTATGATCGACGATCTTATAGCTCTGCACCATGCTTAACTCCCCACCATCAGCTTCAGCACCGAAACCACACCGATGAGGCCCAGGAGACCCGCAAGGCCCCGCACGAGCACTAAGGCGACGATTTTCGGTGCTTCCTCATGCACATAATCTTCGATCACCACGGAAAGCCCCAGTTGGGCGTGGTGGAAGACCGCGATCACCAAAGCGATGAGCAGCGCACCACAGACCGGTTGCCCGGCCCAGGCCGATACCGCCGCGTGATCCGCCCCGACAAGGCTGATGATGCTGATGACAAACCAAAGCACGAGCGGGACGAGGGCCAAGGCCGTCATCCGCTGTGCCCACCAATGGGCGAACCCGCTTTTCGCCGATCCCAGGCCGCGCACGCGGCCCAGCATCGTCCGCATTCCGTTCGGTGCCGTCATTGCCGTCGCTTCCTTAAATCACGAGGCCCGCGATCCAAGCCGCGAGCGTGAGAACTGCCGTTGCCCCGAGCACGGCCATGCCGGACTTGGTAACGCTTGGCAAGCTGAACCCGTAGCCAGCATCCCAGGCGAGATGCCGTAGGCCATTGCACAGGTGGTAAAATAGCGCAATCGACCAGCCAAACAGCAGCAGTCGCCCGATCCACGATCCAATTACGGCCTGCGCCGTCGCAAACGCCGCAGGCCCGGTTGCCGCTGCCGCCAGCCAGTACAGCAGCAGCAACGTGCCGACGGATAGGGCGACGCCCGTCATCCGATGGAGAATCGAAAGCGAATTCGTGATTTGCCAGCGGTAGATTTGCAGGTGCGGCGACAGGGGCCGTTTACGCGCATCCATATCCTCTGATCCCCTTCCCAAGAGCCGTATCTTAAAAGTCTCACATGAGACCATTATCCCGACTCTACTCCGCTCACGCTTTCTTGATACTCAGCGCGTTTAGCGAACAATTGTAATGCGATCATTACCTAGACCGAGCACCCTGCCAAGTCAACGCAGCGGCGGGACTCCTGCGTGCGTTCTTGCCGGCCTTTCGGTGCGTCAGAATGTAGCAAGAACGCCGCAGAAACCTTGGTGCTATGCGGTTTTTAGGGATCAGAAATTGCGGCTTTTTCTTGGCGTCAGCCCGGACCTGCCCTATAAACGCTTGCAATATCGTTTATTTTTATCCTTTGCCGGTGGCGCGCCATGCCCGTTTTGTCGATCCAATCCTCTGTTATCCAAGGCCATGTCGGCAATAGCGCGGCCGTTTTGCCGTTGCAGGCGCTTGGGCAGGAAGTGTGGGCGCTTAATACGGTGGTGCTGTCCAATCATCCGGGGCGCGGGGCCTTTCGCGGACGTAACATTCCGCCTGACGATATTTCGGCACTGGTGGCCGGGCTTGAGGCGCGCGATTTGTTTGGGCGGTGCGAGGCGGTTTTGTCGGGTTATCTCGGCGATCCCGGCATGGGTGCGGTCGTTGCCGAAGCCATTGCCGCTGTGCGGCGGCACCATAGCAGCAGTCTCTATGTGTGCGACCCCGTGATGGGCGATGCCGATCTTGCCCACGGCGAGGGCCTGTATGTGCGCCCGGAACTGCCGGACGTGTTCCGCGACCTGTTAGTGCCGCAGGCCGATATTCTCACACCGAACCGCTTCGAGCTGGGTATTCTGACCGGGCAATCCTTGAGCGATCTTACCGCCACCCGTGCGGCAGTGGCGGGGTTGCGGCAGCGGATGTCGGCCAGCGGGCCGCGCATCGTTTGCGTCACCTCCTACGATGGGGCGGACGTGCCGGACGATAGCATTGATACGCTGCTGGTGTGCGACGAGGGCACATTCCGCATCCGCCAGCCCCGGCTTGCCCGGCGTTTTGATGGCGCGGGCGATATTTTTACCGCCCTCTACTTGGGTTATTTCCTGCGGACGCTGAACCCGCTGAAGGCGTTGGAGCGCTCGACGGCAACAATGGTGCCGCTGCTGGCCTTGACCGAAGAGCGCGCGCTGCTGGATTTAGCCTTAACCGATGCGCTGCCGTTCCTCATTGACGCGCGCACGCGCTTCATCGCTGAACAGATTTAGACAGAAAGAGACGCCTGTGAAGAAGATAAGCCCGTGAAGATTTTGGTCGTCGGTGGCGGTGGGCGGGAGCACGCCCTGTGTTGGAAATTGGCAACGTCTCCGCACCTCACCAAACTGTTCTGCGCCCCCGGCAATCCCGGCATTGCCCTGGTGGCGGACTGCGTACCGCTGGCGGCAACCGATCGTGCGGGTATTGTTGCGTTTGCACGCCAAACTGAAATCGACTTCGTTATCGTCGGCCCGGAAGAGCCGCTGACCCTCGGCCTTGTCGATGCGCTGGAAGCTGCGGGCATCGCCGCCTTCGGCCCATCGCAAGCTGCTGCCCAGCTTGAAGGCTCGAAGGGCTTTATGAAGGATGTCGTCGCGGCTGCCGGGGTTCCCACTGCCGCCTACGCCCGCTTCACCGAAGCCGAGGCGGCGCGCGCTTACGTTCGGCAGCAGGGTGTGCCCATCGTCGTTAAAACCGATGGGCTGGCAGCGGGCAAGGGCGTTACCGTCGCGATGACCCTCGCTGAAGCCGAAACCGCGATTAGCGAGGCGATGGACGGCGGCAAGTTCGGTGCGGCGGGCGCAGAACTGGTGATCGAAGAGTTTATGGAAGGCGAAGAGGTTAGCTTTTTCGTGCTCTGCGACGGCGTGCGTGGCCTGCCCTTGGCGGCGGCTCAAGATCATAAGCGCGCTTTCGATGGCGATACCGGCCCGAATACGGGCGGTATGGGGGCCTATTCCCCCGCGCCGATCTTCACCCCGGCCCTGCAAGCCGAGGTGATGACAACGATGATCCAACCGACGTTGGACGCGATGGCCGCGCGCGGTTGCCCGTTCAAAGGCATATTGTTCGCAGGGCTGATGCTAACGGCGCAAGGGCCGCGCCTGATCGAATATAACATCCGCTTCGGCGACCCCGAGTGCGAAACCCTTATGCCGCGCTTAAGCTCCGACCTGCTGCCGACGCTGTTGGCAGCGCGCAACGGTCGCCTTGATGATGTCACCTTGCTCTGGAGCGCGGCCCCGGCGATTACCGTTATTCTGGCGGGCCAGGGCTATCCGGGCGAGCCGAAAAAGGGCGGGGTGATCGAGGGGCTTGCGGCAGCGGCAACCGTGCCGGGCGTGACCGTGTTTCACGCGGGCACTCAACACGGCGCGGCAGGGCTTCTTGCCAACGGGGGCCGCGTGCTCGCCGTTACCGCAACGGGCGAGGATTTAGCGGCGGCACGGGAGCGGGCCTACCGCGCCGTCGATCTCATCCGCTGGGACGATGGTTTCTGTCGGCGTGATATTGGCTGGCGGGCGCTGGGGTAGCTCTTTTCCCGGTACAAGCGCTATACTTCGGCCCATGCAGGTCCGAATTGCCAACTATCCCGAACTCCGAAAACTCTGTTGGAACCGCCCGCCCGAGGCGGTTTTGGACGGGGCGGACGCGCTTGCGCTCTACGAGCGTAACTGGCGGCATGTCGATCCTGAGGCCTTGGGGGCGGAGGAGCGCGGGTTGATCCAAGCGCTCGCCACGCGCTACGGCGGCGGGGTGTTGAATGTTTAAGCGCCCGCATCACCAAGCAATTGCGACGGTTCTTCGGGCGCTGGATGCTGATTTTCTGGAAGAGGCGGCGTGTTTTTTTGGCGGCGGTACGGCGATTACTTTGTTGTTGGGCGAGTATCGTGAGTCCGTCGATATTGATTTTCTCTGCGCCTCGCAAGACGGATACCGGTTGTTGCGAAACCGTATCGTTGAGCAAATCGCGCCAATTTTTACGCAATCCATTCAGCAAATCGGCCATGTTCGGCGCGACCAATACGGCATTCGCACCCGCGTGGCCGTCTGTGAAAGCACGATCAAGTTCGAGATTATTCGGGAGGCGCGGATTCCGTTATCCGGCACACGCCACGCGCTTTTAGGTGTGCCGACGCTTGATCCCGTTAGCCTGTATGCGTCTAAACTCCTGGCAAATGCCGATCGCGGGCTGGATACCAGCACTCTCAGCCGTGACGCGATTGATCTTGCGATGATGATTAGGGAGTGGGGGCCAATCCCGTCGCAGGCTTGGGATTTAGCGCGCGCCGCCTATGGCAACCATCTGCTCACGGCCTTTAGCGCCAGCGTGATGCGGCTCCAAGATCAACCCTATCTAGCGTCTTGCCTGCACGGTATGGCGATGGACTCAGCGGACGCACCCGCGATTGCCGAGGCGCTGGTGCGGCAAACTCTTTTGCCCTGATCGTCTGAAACATATCCGACATCGGATATTGCCGCTGGACAATCGCCGAGAGGGGCGTTTGACTGTATTTTTTCTGGAGAAAGCCGCGCAATGACCGAAAATCCGGCCCTGCTCACGCACCTAACCCGCATTGCCGAGGCGCTGGAGCGGTTAGCGCCCGCGCCGACGCCGGAGTTCGATCTTGCAGCAGCCGATGCGTTCGTGTGGCACGCCGACCGGGGCTGGCTAGAGCCAGTGCCGTCGGTGGCGCGGGTGGAAATTGCGCTGTTGCAGGGCATCGGGCATTCTAAAGACGCGCTGGTTGCGAATACAGAACGGTTTGCGCGCGGCCTGCCTGCCAATAATGCCCTGCTGTGGGGCGCGCGCGGCATGGGCAAGAGTAGCCTGGTGAAAGCCGTTCACGCGGCGATCAACGCTGCGGCCCCCGCCAATCCGGCCCAGCGTTTGGCGTTGATCGAAATTCACCGCGAGGATATTCCGTCGCTGCCCGCGCTGCTCTCGGTGTTGCGCGGGCAAACCCGGCGCTGCCTGCTGTTTTGCGACGATCTGTCGTTCGATGCGGGGGACACGACCTATAAATCGCTGAAGGCGATTCTGGATGGTGGCATCGAGGGTCGGCCTGAAAACGTGCTGCTCTATGCCACCTCCAACCGCCGTCACATCCTATCCCGCGAGATGATCGAAAACGAGCGCTCGACGGCAATTCACGCAGGCGAAGCTGTGGAAGAAAAGGTTTCGCTGTCGGATCGGTTCGGTCTGTGGCTAGGGTTCCACGCCTGCGATCAGGAAACCTATCTGGCGATGGTCACGGGCTATGCCGCCCACTTCGGCTTGCCCTACCCGCCGGAGGCTTTGCGGGCGGAGGCGCTGGAATGGGCGATCACGCGCGGCGCACGCTCGGGCCGCACTGCCTGGCATTATATCCAAGATTTGGCTGGGCGTTTGGGACTAGAAATGAGACTCACATGACAAAAGGCGCTTCGGCGGCGGCGTGGCGTACAGAAGGCTGGGCCATGCTGGTTCTGGCCGGGCCGGTGGCGCTTGGGCAACTGCTGCAAATGGGCATGAACCTGACCGACATGCTGGTCATCGGCCATTTGGGGAAGGAGCCGCTGGCGGCAGCGGCGCTCGCGCAAGGGCTGTGGGTGTTCTTCTGGTTCTTCGGCATGGGCCTTGCCACTGTTACCGCGCCCATGCTGGCGCAGGCCCAGGGCGAGGGCGATACGGCGGGGCAAGCGCGGATTCTGCGGCAGGGCTTGGGGCTGAATACTGTCATTGGCTTGGGGATTGCCCTCTTCCTGGGGTTCTCGGAAACGCTCCTGCTCTGGCTGGGGCAAGCGCCCGCGCTGGCCAAGGAAGCCGCCCATTACCTCGATGCCTTGCGCTGGTCGATCCCGCCGCTGTTGCTGATGACGGTGGTTCGTAATCTGCTTGTCACGTACCACAAGGCCAACCTGTCGCTAGTCTTTGCGGCGGGGGCGTTTGGGGTGAACGCGGTGCTGGATTTACTGCTGGTTTTCGGCGGGCAGAGCATTGGCCTGCCGTGGATTCCGGCCTTCGGTCTGATCGGTGCAGGGATTGCCACGGCCACGGGGTGCTGGCTGATGGTGGCGGCCATGCTGATCTATATCACCACGCAAGCACCCTTTGCGGCGCTGTGGAAAGCGGGCGGCGCGTGGCGGCCCGAGGCAGCGTTGTGGCGGCGGATGCTGACGCTCGGTCTGCCGATTTCGATTACGATGGTGATGGAAGTGGGGCTTTTTGCCATCGCCGGGATAATGATGGGTTGGCTGGGGACCGACGCACTGGCCGCCCACCAGATCGCCATTCTTCTGGCTTCCCTTACCTTTATGGTGCCTTGGGGTATTTCCCAAGCCGCGACAGTGCGGATTGCGGCGGCGGTTGGGCGCGGCGAGCCGGAGGCTGCGGCACGGGCGGGCTGGGTGGCGCAGGGCATGGGGCTTGCCGTCATGGGATCAGCGGCGGTGATTCTCTGGCTGATACCCTATCCGCTGGCGCGGCAGTTTCTGGATGCCGAAGCAGCGGCGAATGTGGCCGTGCTGGAGTTGGCCGTAACCTATCTTACCATCGCCGCCCTGTTTCAACTGTTCGACGGAATGCAGGTGATCGGCACGGCCAGCCTGCGCGGCCTATCAGACACCCGCGTGCCGATGCTGTTTGCCGTGTTCGGTTATTGGGGCGTGGGGCTGACCACCAGCTATCTGCTAGGCTTCGTGCTGGATTGGAAAGGCGTCGGTGTGTGGATCGGCCTTGCTTTGGGCCTTGCCACGGTCTCGTTCCTCATGGTCTGGCGCTTCCGGGCGTTGACACAGGGCACCGGGCGGGCGCTTCCGCAGCCAATTTAGCCATAGGAAGGGCCGCCCGTTCCACCGAGTGGCCCTTTTAGAGCCGCGCGCCTTAACTCTGGCGCGGCTCTATAAGCCGCCATTGCGGCGGCGGCCAAGGGCACGGATGCGCCCGCCCGGCGAGGGCTAAAAAATAACCTATAGCGTCGTGCGTCTAATTTAACGCACGACGCTATAGCTCAGTGATCCTTGGTGCCGAACAATCTATCGCCCGCATCGCCAAGGCCGGGGACGATATAAGCGTGCTCATTCAAATGGCTGTCGAGCGCGGCGGCATAGACCGGCACGTCGGGGTAGTTGGCATTGAACACGCGCATTCCCTCCGGCACGGCCACCAGCGCCATAAAGCGGATATTCTCGCGCGGCACATTATTCTTCAGCAGCACATCGACGGCGTGAACGGCGGAGTTACCGGTGGCCAGCATCGGATCGGCCAGAATAAACATGCGCCCGCCGGGGGTGGGCAGGCGAATAAGATATTCCACCGGCTTCTTGGTTTGCGGATCGCGGTACAAGCCGATATGGCCCTGGCGCGCGGAGGGGACCAAATCCAGCAGCCCTTCGACCATACCGAGGCCCGCGCGCAGGATGGAAACCACGGCCACCTTCTTCCCCGCAATCACCGGCGCGTCCATGTCTTCAATCGGCGTGGTGATGCGCTCTAAGGTCAGCGGCAGGTCGCGGGTGATCTCATAGCCCATCAACAACGAGATTTCGTGCAGCAACTGCCGAAACCGCACGGTCGAGGTGGCCGCATCGCGCATATGCGAGAGTTTATGCTGGATCAGCGGGTGCTTCAGCACGCGCAGGTTTGGAAACTCCAGTTCGCGCGGATCGGTGTCGGACTCTGCTGAAGCGTGGGCCACGCCTTCCCCCTCTCATAAACGATAGCGGCGGCATCTTAGCGGCCCCTATCGAGGGACGCCAGTTGGCGCGCAGTAAAAAACCCCGCTGGGCGATCCCTGCGGGGTTTTTTTCGTCGAAGCTAACCGTGGCGCTTAGGCGGCAACCTTAGCGGCGGTCGCCTTCTCGATCTGCTTCTTCAAACGCAACACATCGCCGGTGAGTTCCGACGAGCGGGCCTTACCGAGGTAGGCATCGAGGCCGCCTGCGTGCTCGATGGAGCGGATGGCATTCGTCGAGAGGCGCATACGCACCACACGCCCCAGGGTGTCGCTGGTCAGCGAGGCAACCTGAAGGTTCGGCAAATACCGCCGACGCGACTTATTGTTGGCGTGGCTGACATTGTTGCCAGTGAGCACACCTTTGCCGGTGACGGCGCACCGTCTCGCCATGACCGTATCCCCTATATGTAACGGTTAATCCTGAACAACTGTCCCGAAAACCCGAAGGCCCTCGGAACGGCCTGAGAGACGGCGTGTATAGGCAGCGCCGGGTTAAGCGTCAAGCGAAAAGCGTTGATTGGACTCGGGGTTTTAGCCTTCGTCGTTTTCGCTCGCCTGCATGTCGGGCAGCAGTTCGGCAATGATGGCCTCAACCCGCTCAGGCGGCACTTGGCAGGTGCCTGCCGCTGAATGCCCGCCGCCGCCATAGCGCAGCATCAGCGAGCCGATATTGACCGTGGAGGTACGATCGAAGATGGATTTGCCGCACGCCAGCACCACGTTCTGCTTTTCCCGGCCCCACATCACGTGCATCGAAATCAACGAAGACGGGTACATGGCGTAAATGAAAAAGCGGTTGCCTGCAAAAACCTGCTCTTCCTCGCGCAGGTCAAGCACGACCACATTGCCTTCGATCCGGCCAATGCGCTCCAACTGCAACTTAAACCGCGTTTGCTGCTCTTGGTACATCGCCACGCGCTCTTGCACGTCGGGGTCGGCAATGACCGGGGCAAGCGCGCCCGTCCGCAGCATTTCCATCAGCTTCATCATCAGATCGTAATTGGAAATGCGGAAATCGCGAAAGCGCCCCAGGCCCGTACGGCTATCCATCATGAAGGACAGCAGAGTCCAGCCTTCGGCATCCAGCACTTCATCGAGGGTCCAATCGGCGCTATCGGCGCGGTCCACGGCGAACATCATCTCATCGAGGCTCTCGGGGAAATGATCGGCCCCGCCATAGTGCCGCCAGACAACGCGGGCGGCAGAGGGCGCATCAGCATCAATCACCACGCCGTCTTGCTCGCCCTTGCGCTCCAGTTCGGACGAGTGATGATCGAACGTCAGGGCAGCCCCCGGCACATGGGGCAGGTTACAAATAATATCCCGGCCGGTTACGGGGACTTTACCGTCTTGCATATCCTTGGGGTGGACGAACAAAACATCGTCGATCAGATCGAGTTCCCTCAGCAGCGCGCCGCACACCAACCCATCGAAATCGCTGCGCGTAATCAGTCGATACTTACCATCGGCCATGTTTTTCTCCCGGCTTCCGAAAATCCTTAAAACTGGGGCGATGGTTGGTCAGATACGCTTGAAATGCAAGTGAAGAGGCCGTGTTAATCTCAAGAAGTCAGCCAACAGGGGCGGCGCCGCGTGGCAGCAGCAGAAAGTAGCGGCCTTTGGCCTTCATCCGCCCGGCACGATCAGCGGCAACATCGCCATAACCCCAAAACAAATCGCCGCGCACGGGGCCGCGAATAGCGCCGCCGGTATCTTGCGCCACGACGAGGCGGCGCACCGGCCCGGTCTTGCTACCCTCGCCGGGAACATCCTCCAACTCCAGCCACACGGGCGCGCCCAAGGGCATAAAGCTGGGATCAATGGCAAGCGAGCGGCCCGGCGTAAGCGCCACGCCCTGCGCCCCCAGTGGCCCGTCGCCCGAAAGCTCCCGGAAAAACACGAAGGAGGGATTGGTGTTCATCACCTCTGCCGCCTCTTTCGGGTTGGCACTCAGCCATGCCCGAATGCTCTGCATCGAGACTTCATCACGCGGGATCGCGCCCCTGTCGGCCAGCACGCGGCCAATCGGCACATAGGCTTGCCCGTTCTGGGAGGCGAAACCGACGCGCATCACTTGCCCATCGGGCAGAATCACGCGGCCCGAGCCTTGGATTTGCAGAAAGAACGCATCAATGGGATCATCGACCCACACGAGTTCCAACCCGCGCCCGCGCAAACTGCCTGCTTCAATCGCCTTGCGGTCGGCATAGGGGCGCAAGCGGCCTTCAACGACCCGGCCTGCAATCCGCTGGCCACGCCAATCGGCCCGCCAATCAACCAGGTCTACGGAAATCAGGTCTTCGGGGCGGCGGTAGAGCGGAGTTTGAAAAACGCCGCCAGCCCGGCGCGCGCCGCGCAACTCGGCCTCGTAATAGCCCGTAAACAGCCCCTGCCGCCCGTCCCGCCCGCTCACCTCGAAAGGTTGGAAATGGCTTTCCAGCGCTTGTTTGAGGGCGGGTGTCGTGCTGGCCTGAGCAATGGCAGTGCAACCCACGCGCCAGTCCGCAACTTTGCCGCCCTGCCCATTAGGGCCAACGGGGCGGGTATCGTCTTGCCCTGTCAGCCGATCACAACTGCGCGTCAGTGCAGGCTTTGCCGCCAACAAATCATCCTGCGACCAGTCGGCAAGATCGCTGAATTTCGCGGGCTTCAAAACCACTTGATCGGGGAGCGACGGCTCGGTGGTGCCCGTCGCAGGGCCGCGCGTCCCAATGTCGCCGCAGGCCGATAGCAGCAGGAGTGCGCTGACCGCCAGGGGGGCCAAGACGCGAGGCAGGAGAGAGGCCGAAAAGAAAACCATCAGAGGATCAACCGGCGGGCACGAGGGAGAAAACCTAGCACCCCGCCTGCGTGCGAAGAGAGAAGGGGCCAAGAGAAAGAGGGGGGGGGTTAGACGACGCCCGCGCGGGTTTGGCTCAACTGCCAGTTCGGGTCTTGGCTTTGCACATCGCGGCGGAAGGTCCAGATATCGCTAATTTCGCCGCCGCCAACCTGTTCCGAGATAAAGCGCACTGTAACCAAGGCAATCGGCCCATCCATCCGCACATCGGTAAGATCGGCGGCGATGATGCGAACCAGTGGAACCGGCTCCGGCGCGCCGCGCTGCTGGATAGCCGCTTGGAAATCGCGGAAAACGCTCTCGCTCAGCAGCGGGCGCAGCGCCTCGGTACTGCCATCGGCATAGGCTTGCACGATCATCTCATACGCGCCGCGCGCGCCGCCGAGGAAGGAGACTTCCTCGAAATTTCCATCGAACTGGCTGAGTTCTTCAATCCCCTCCGCCAAGGAACGCGGCTCATCCACGGGGCGTTGCGCGCGCGGGGCGGGCGTGGGGAAAGGCAGAATTTTGCCAGGGCCGCTCATAATGTCGGCCTGGTCGGCGTCGGCAGTGCGTTCTAGCGGGTTGGCCCGTGGGCGTTCGTCCCCCGTGCGCTGGCCGAGCACGGACAGCAAGCGGTACAACAAAAACGCGGCGATCACCGCAAACAGAACGATGGATTCCAGCACGAGGCACCCTCGATTCCAACAGTTGGGTAGAAAATTCCTCGTTCCTACATAGGCCCGCCCCTCTCAAAGGGCAAGCGGCCCGTTTGGGCGGAGCGCAAAATCTTGCGCCTTGAGCGCTGCTGCGACTAGCCCTTGCGCCTTCGGCCCTCTATTCTAACCCTATGAGACTTAAAGGGGAGCCGATTTCATCATGCTGATGGTCCGTCACGGACAGTCGGAGTTCAACGCGCATTTTAACCTAACGCGCCGTGATCCGGGCATCCGCGATCCCGATTTGACCGACGAAGGGCGGGCGCAAGCCCGGATCGCCGCAAAAATCATCGCCGATCATGGCAGCGTTCGCGAAATCTGGTCGAGTCCTTATCGGCGCGCGTTGCAGACTGCTGAGATTATCGCCGAGCATCTGCGCGGGCAAATCCACACGGTAACCCCGCTGGTGGGGGAGCGCGCGGCGTATTTCTGCGACTATGGCAGCGCTCCGCAGGTGTTGCACGAGAGTTTTCCGCACCTCCGCTTCGATCACCTCGCTCCGCAATGGTGGCCGGATCACGAGGAGCCAGTGAGCGCCCTACACCTCCGGGCCGAGCGCTTCGTGGCCGAAACCGCCGCGCATACGGCGCGCGACGGTTTGTTGATCGTCTCGCATTGGGGCTTCATTCAGGCTGTAACCGGCTTGCCCGTGGGCAATTGTTCGGTCGTGAAAGTTCCCGCCAATCCCAGCGCCGCCACGGTTGTACACGCAACCTGAGCCGTGCTACGGGAGCCTTACGCCTCGGCTGGGGCGACCTTATTCCATAGGATACACAAGAGATGAGCGACGAAAACCAAACCAACGGTCAAGGCAGCGATCAGACTGAGGCCGCGCCGATTACCATTAATGTTCAATATGTGAAGGATCTATCCTTCGAGAACCCCAACGCCCCTGCAAGCCTAGTGCAGCAAAGCGCGCCGGACGTGGAACTGCGCGTCGATGTTGGCGCGCGCCAGTTGGGGCCGAACCTGTTTGAAGTGCTGCTCAGCATCAACGCCAGCGCCAAGCATGACGACGATGTGGCCTTCTTGGTGGAATGCGCCTACGCGGGCGTCGTAACGCTGAATGTGCCGGACGAGCATTTGCAGCCCGTGCTGCTGATCGAAGTGCCGCGCCTGCTGTTCCCCTTCGCCCGTAGCATCGTGGCGAATGCCGTGCGCGACGGCGGCTTCCCGCCGCTCATGGTGCAACCCATCGACTTCCTCGACCTCTTCCGCCGCCGCATGGCCGCAGCGCAAGCCGAACAGGACGAAACGGTGGGGACGGCGTAAAGGTTGACGGGGTGATCATTTTTACGTAATTTACGCTATATACGTAAAAGGAAAACCCCATGACCAGCCCCGTTCCAGCGTCGGAGTTCTCGCGCAATTTCGGTCGCTATCAGGATCAAGCCATGACCGGCGTCGTCCGCGTCTCCAGTCATGGCCGGATTGTCGGCGGCTTCCTCTCCCCGGCTGAACTGGACCGCTATGAGCGGCTGAAGCGGCGGGAGCGTGGGGTGATGGTCGTCGGGACGCTCTCTGATGATGTTGTCGCGGATATCACGGCGGCAGAATACGGTGCCGCCGCCGGATGACCCTGCCCGTTCCCAGGCCGGGCCTCGTCATCCGCTACGGTTTTTTATGGAGCCATGAAGCGGCGCGGGGACAGACGGAAGCCGCAAAAGATCGTCCCTGTGCCGTTATCGTCGCGGTCCGCAAGACCCCGGAGGGCGATCTACGCACCATCGTTGCGCCCATCACCCATAAGCCGCCGGACGATCCGGCAGCCTCCATCGAACTGCCCGCCCCCTTATGCCGAACACTCGGGCTTGAGGGCGGTCGGCACTGGCTACGCTTCGATGAGCTGAATGGGTTTGCATGGCCAGGCTTTGACCTGCGCCCGTTACCCGGCACGGAGGGTCAGTATGACTATGGGATGCTGCCCCGCGACCTGTTCGAGACCGTGCGGCGCGCCATCCTCCAACGTCAACAGGCCCAGCGCGGAACAATCCTGCCGCGCGACTGAAGGGCAGAGAGACTCTATGCGGCCTTAGCAAGAGCGATAGCGAACAGCACACCAAGAGCTTGGCGGAAACAGGGTCCAACCCATCGACTTCCTCGGCCTCTTCTGCCGCCGCGCAAGCCAAACAGGAAGAAACGGTGGGGACGGCGTAAAACGAAAAACCCCGCCCTGGGGAATGAGCCTCGGGGCGGGGTTTGCAATTTTAAGATAATTGCCGGAGCCTTCCGGGATAGGCATCCCAAAATGGATGATGGGCTTGGGCCATATGAGCAGCAGACAAAATTGCTATATCGCTACTGCAGAAAGGTGCAATATCGGGCCAATCATAGCTCGTTACATCTATCCGCATCGCATCTTTAAGATTATCTGGCATTCTGTGTGACAGGCACCCTGGTCCTGGTTCCCCCGTTTGTGCATTCACGGCGCATATCTGAAGTGAAGGAAGGTTATTGATGCCACAGTAAACTTGTATAATATATAAAAACAACCTGGCCGAAAGTGGATTTGTGCCTACTATCGCCGCAAGGTCACCATATGTAGTTTTAGTATTGTTACGGGCGCAATTCACGATGGTTGGCCAAATCTGAATGGCTCTTTCCATTTATAGTTCCCAATCCATTTATACGCCTTTCGTTGTTCATGAAGATAAATAGCTAAAATTATTCCTAAGTAATTTTGATACCGTCCCGCATCTACCCCCGTTTCCCCTTCCACGCCTGCCCCGCTTCGATATACGCTAGATAGCTGCCGTAACGGCGCACGAGGCGGGCGTAGGGGGTGGCGCAGGGGGTGGGGTCGGGGGGATTGGCGTCGCAGGCGGCGGCTTTGCCGTGGGCGGCGTGGATGTCTGGCTCGCTCATCGGGCGTAGGGCGGCGGTATAGGCTTCCTGGCTGCCGTAGAAGCGGGCGAGATCGGCATAGACTTGCGCGCAACCGGGCGCTGCGGGCGTTTGCGCGTCGCACTGCGCGCCCAAACGGTGCAAGCCGTCGAGTTCCAGCGAATAGGGCAGTTTCACGGCTTGGGCACCGGCCTGCGGGGCAGCGAGTGCCAGACCGGCCAGGAGAAATAAGGCTCGCATCGTCTCTCTCCGAAAAAACCCCTCGCGCCAAAAGAGGAAGCCGTGTGCGCGAGGGGAGAAGTGTCTTCAACAAGACGACCCCAAACTCCCCCAAACCGCCCCCTTCCCACAATTCAGCCTCCCGATCTAAACCCTCCCGCCGAAAGGTTTAGTCTTAGATCGCTTGATCTAATCCCCTTGGCGCGGCGCTTGCGGTACGGTGGTGGGATGAAAACGGCATTCTCGACACCGCCCGCGCACGCGCGGTTTAACCTTCCGGCCTATCTTGGCTGGGGCGCACTTTATTTGGCGCTGTATTGGGGAGTGTTGAAGACCGCGCCCACGTTTAACCTGTCGCCGCTCGCCAGCATTTGGTTTCTCCCGGCGGGGCTGAATTTAGCGCTGCTCGTGCGCTTCGGGCCGCGCTATTGGCCGTGGATGGCGCTGGGGTTGGTGCTGGCGTTTATCGAGTTCAAGCCGCCGGGGGTGAGCTATGCCGCCTTCGCCACGCCGCGCGCTTATCTGTGGCCCATCGCCGTACTGGTAAACCCGGGCATGGCGGCACTGATCCGGCGGTTTGCCGGGGCCGCGAGTTTGGACTGGGGGCTGCGGTCGGTCGTCGCGTTTCTGGCGATTATCACTGGGGGGCGTTTCTGCTCACTCTCACGATTCTGTCGATTTATCTAGCGTTGGGCCGCCCGTTTGCGGGGTCGTTCTGGACCATCGTGCTGTTTCGCTGGATCGGCGACATGATCGGCATTCTGGTGCTCGTGCCGCTGCTCTTGCTGCCGCTGGCGTGGCCGCGCCTGAATGTGCGCGCGGCGGCGGATGCCGGGATCGTGCTGGCGGGCGTCGGTCTCTTGTACCTGCTGGCGAAAACCGTGCCGGACAGCGTGATCGTTCCCTGGGTGCTGGGGGCCGTGCCGATGCTGGCAGTGCGCGGCGGAATGCTCGGGGCCGTTGTAGCAGTGCCGGTGATTGCCACCGCTATCGTGCTGCTGTGGCTGCGTGCGCTCCCTTTCGACCGGCTGTGGGAGTTGCAGTTCTTCCTGATTTTTCTCAGCGGGATTGGCCTCCTCATGGCCGGCGCGATGACCGATCAACGCCGCGCGGCGCTAACCCTGCTAACGGCGCAGCAGCGCCGGGCCGACCGCGACCGCCGCCACATCGACCATTTGCAGGCGGAAACCACGCGCTTCGTCGCGGCCCTCGCCCATGATCTGCGGCATCCGGTAGAGGCGATTCGGCTGTTGGCGCAACCGCTCGCGCAAGAATCGCCGCCCGTGCGCGCCACGGCGGGGCTGATTTTGGAAGCGGTGCAGACCAGCCGCCATCTGCTCGATCATCTGTTGGATGGCGCGCGCTTAGACCGCGACGTTGCCCACGGCAGCATCACGCGCATCGAAGCCGCCGCGCTGTTGCGGCAGGTGGGGCAGCTGCTGCTGCCGTTTGCGGCGCAAGAAGGGGTGCGCCTTGCGCTGGTCCCCTCCCGCGCGGTGTTTTTGGGCGATCCAACCCTGGCCTATCGGCTGCGGGTGAACCTGGGGCTGAACGCGCTGCGCTCGGCAGCGCTGGCGGATCGGTCGCGCCGGGTGGTCATCGGAATGCGTCGGCAGGGCGAGACGATCGTGTTGACCGTGGCCGATAGCGGCGCGGGGTTGCAGCAGGGGTTCGTGCAAAGATTGCTCGGTAGGCAACGATTGCTCGGCGGGCAGGGGGCCGAACCGCCGCTGCTGGAACGCCAAATTGATGGCCTCGGTCTCGGGTTGGGGTTGGTGCGGCGGATTGCCGATAGCCTCGGCATCGGCTTGCGCGTGCGGGTTGGGCCAACGGGCGGCACTCGGATCGAGAGCCTATGGCCCGCAGCCCGCCCGTTCGCCTTGCCCGTGGAAACCGTGGGCCTCGCGCTGAAACCCAGCCTCGCCCGCAGTCTGCTCGTCGAAACCCTCGGCCAAAGCGGGGCCTATAGATCAAGTGATCTAGGGGGTTTGGGCCATCGCTTCAGCAATAGCATGGGCTTTCGGGTCGGCTTCGGCGCGTAGGCCGGTGATCACGCCCGCGATGTCGGTCGCCGAACGGTTTTGAGAGAGTTTCTGTTTGCCGATGATCGCCGTGATCGGCAGCTTGAAGGCGGTGATGCCCTTCAGCAGAGCGGCAATATAGCTTTCCGGCGCATCGCCCATCGACCACGGCTCGGCACGGCCCGTCTCGAATTTGGCGGTGAGGCGGGCGAGGAGCGCGCGCGCCGCCTCAGGCTCGGTCATCGGCTCGGCCTGGCCGACGCAATCGACGGCGCTATAATTCCACGTCGGCACCGCCTTGCCGTGGTCGCGCTTGCTGGGATACCAGCCGGGGGAAATATAGGCGTCTGGCCCCTGGAATACGGCCCGCGATGGCCCTGTGAACACCGCGTTTCCGTGTGGGTTGGGTTTGGCGAAATGGCCGTAGAGCGTGCCCTTATCGCCCTCATTCGGCACCACGATCAGTGGCAGCGGCGTCGCCAAAGGGGCACCGCCCGCCGCATCCGCTGTGACAATCAGCGCAAACGGGTGCGCGTCGATGAAAGCGTGTAGCGCCGCTAGATCGGTTTCGGCGAAGGCAGGGGGCGTGTACATAGCGGTCATCCTCAGGCTAAAAACCCAATAGCTTAAGACTGACCGTCGCCGCGACGGCAAGGATTAACGCGACCGCCAATTGCCCTGTTAAGCGCATACCAAGATAAGCGGCGGCGGCCCCTGCCCATTCCGGGGGGCCACCCTTCAACAAAGCCGGAACCACCAGGGCCACGAACATCGCCCCCGGCAGGTGATGCAAGAAAGCATCGAGAAACGGCGTTGGGCGCAAGAAGCGCACCATGAGAATCCCGCCTGCGCGCACGGCGAACGTGGCAGCCCCCATCGCCAGGAAGGCGATGAGCGTTGCGGTATCAACGCGGAGCATGTCCGCCAGCGTGGGGAAATTCATGCTACGGCTCCTTTGTGTGCTTTAAGACTATCGCGCCCCGCCCCCGCGAGCGCCCCAACCAGCCCACCGATAAGAATATACCAAGCGCCCGGCAGCGTGAGGCTGGCGATCCCGGCGCTGGCAGCGGCGGCACCCCAGGGCAGAAAATCGGCGCGGCTGCGGTAAAGCCCGTGCAGTAAGGACACGAAGACGGCAGTGCCGACGATCCCGAGGCCCAAGGCTTGCGGATCAGGCACAAGGCCGCCTGCAAACCACCCAATGCCGCCACTCACGGACCAGAAGCAATACAGGCAGGCAGCAGCCCCTACGTAATAACTGGCGCGCACGAAGGCCGCGTGTGGCCCGCGCAGGGCCTGGATCGTCACCGCCCAGTTTTCGTCGGCATTGAAGGCGGACGCGGCAAGCGCGCGCGGCAACCCCAGCGGTAACAGCAGGTCTTTTAGAGCGGCAGTTTGCAGCAGATAGCGCAGGTTGAGAATCATCACCGACAGCGCCAGAACGGCCACGGCGGGCGGCTGAGTCCAAAGCTCCAACGCGAGCAATTGGCTAGAGCCTGCAAAAACGATCAGGCTCATCAGCACGGTTTCGGCCACGCTCAGGCCCTTGCCTGCGGCCAGCAGCCCATAGACCAGCCCAAACACCACCACGCTCAACGCGAGCGGTAAGCAGGCCATAAAGCCTGCCCGAAACCCTAAAATTGGCGAAGACACAGAAACCCCCTCATACGCTCGCGCCGATCAACAGGACCGGCACAGACAGCTAGGCTAGGGGGTTGGCAGACGTGGGGTCTTGAACGAAATTGCGCCTAACACGGCGTTATCAATGTGCGTCCACTGGCTCCAAATCATTCTGCTTGATCGCAGCCAGGGCAAGATCGCGGCTGGTGGCAATGGCCATCGCCGTACCGTCGGCCCCGAAGATGCCGTAGGCGGGTTGGCCGTCATGAATAACCGGCTTCACATAGGCGACACCGCCGGAACCAAGTGCGGCAAAATCGCTGGGAGTGAAATTAGTGGGGCGCTGCATGAACACCATAGTGTCGTCCTTTCTTCTCTGGCCTTTCGGGCGAGCCTGCCCTTGGCCCAACTCGCCCGAAAGTATTATCGGCCCAATATCACCTGACGCGGGGGGCTTTGTCCCCCACGCCAGATCACTGTGACGGGGAAATCCTTAAAGAGAGCTTACGGCCTGCGTAACAAACGCCGCGCCAGCGCGGCTATTCGGGAGCGACATCCAGAGTGGGCGCTTTCGGTGCGGCTTTCGGCGGGGTCTTAATTTCCACGGTCCGCACGGTCACTTCTGGGAGGGGCCGATGTAGATCGACGTTCAAGAGGCCATTATCTATCTCGGCCCCAATCACTTCAATGCCTTCCACCAGCACAAACGTGCGTTGAAACTGTCGCGCGGCAATGCCCCGGTGCAGAAAAACGCGGTTGGAATCGTCTTGCTGACGGCCCCGGATGACGAGTTGGTTATTCTCGATCTGGATCGACAAATCCTCGCGGCGGAAACCGGCAACCGCCAAGGTAATCCGCAACCGATCTTCGCCCGTTTGCTCGATATTATAGGGCGGATAGCCCTCATTGGCCCCCTTGGCGATCCGGTCGAGCGTGCGCTCGACGTGTTCAAATCCCAAGAGAAACGGCGAGTGAAGCACCGAAACGCGCGTCATGGAATCCCTTCTCCTTCAGATAAAGCGAGCGGGTGTTAGCCCTCCAACCCGTCAAACGGCATTGGGAGGCATTGATTAGCCCATTCTACATGGCACTTGGCGCGCGGTTCATCAAGAGTAGCGACATCAGTGCCGGTAGGGAGCTTGCATAAAATAGCATATTTGTTATTTTTAAGGTGACTTCAGAAGATATGCCGTGAAGCTTGAGCACAAAATGGCCCCTCTATCCCATGTGGCTTTCACCGCTTCCCTACTCGCCGACCCGGAGATAAAGGCGGAGTATGAGCAGCTAGAGCCGGAGGAAATGCCAAGGCTCGACGCGCTTCTCACCGCCCGGCACGAGGCAGGATTGCGGTTGGATCAAACCTTGGTTTCAGGCAGTCCCTCCCCGTCGTTGGCAACCCTCAACCGTTATGCCCGCGCTTTAGGAAAACGGCTAGAGGTGCGGTTGGTTTAACCTCAGGCGACATCCTTCCCCAAACCAAAGAACCGCTGAATGCTTGCGTTAATGATCGCCATCGTGTCTGGGGTCAACTTTCCAAAGACGCTACCAACTTTTGCGCGTGGAACCGTCATTGCCCGATCAATCATGACCTGTGAGGGCTTCCGCAAGCCATTCTCGGTATCAGGCTGAACGATAATACGGATCAGGTTCGCCTCATGAACGTCGCTGGTGAGTTGCAAGACCGTGACGGAAGGAAGCTCGGCAAAGGCATTGTCTTGAATGACCAGCGCCGGGCGCGGCTTACCGTAGTCGCCGCTGACGGAAATCGTTATCAAATCACCACGCTTCATGCCTGGGTCTCGTTAGAAAATAAATCCGCATCGAACAAGGCTTCTAACTCCTGGAGCGATCGGGCCTCGTCACTCAGGGGATCGCGCGCACGTTCGGCCACAGCAAGCGATTGCCGCCGCGCTTCGGCCTCGAAGGCGCGTCGCTTCTGTCGCGCCACATATCCGCGCATAAACTCCCGCAAAACCTGTGCCGCTGGCTTATGCTCCGCCTCGGTGGCTTGTGTGAAGGCTGCCTTCAAAGCGGAATCAATCCGAAAATTGAATGTTTCCCCCTTGGGGAGATGATTGAGGTGGGGCATGGCCGGCTCCTACGCTGTTGCATATACAATGTACGTGCAATAAGAGCGATGTTCAATCACTCTGCGCCCTTCCCCCCATACCGACAAAATTCAACCACCGGGCACCGAAAACACTCTGGTTTGCGGGCTTTGCAGATATAGCGCCCGTGCAGAATGAGCCAATGATGGGCGTGGAGTAGCCAGCGTTTTGGGATGCGCTTCAGCAGCCCTTCTTCCACGGCCAGCGGGGTTGCGCCGGGGGCAAGGCCCGTGCGGTTGCCGAGGCGAAAGATGTGCGTATCGACCGCCATAGTTGGTTGCCCGAAGAAGACGTTCAGCACCACATTGGCCGTTTTGCGGCCCACGCCGGGTAGCGCTTCTAGGGCTTCCCGCGTGCCGGGAACCGCGCTGGCGTGGTTGGCGATCAACTGCTGACTGAGCGCCAGCACATTCTTGGCCTTGGCGTTGAACAAACCGATGGTTTTGATGTGATCGCGAATACCTGCTTCCCCCAAAGCTACCATTGCCTCCGGTGTGGCCGCTGCCGCGAACAGACCGCGCGTGGCTTTATTCACCGACACGTCGGTTGCTTGAGCCGACAGCACGACGGCAACCAGCAGCGTGAAAGCGCTTGTGAACTCAAGCTCGGTTTTCGGTTCCGGGTTGCCAGCCGCGAGGGTCGCGAAAAACCCTTCGATGGCGGCTTTCGGCATTTTTGGGGACTGGATTTTTTGGGAGGCGGGATGTTGGAGGTCGGCCATCGTATCCTCGGGCGGCAGCGGCAAGCGTTGACTTTGCCGGTCTGCGGCGCAAGATCAAGTTTATCGTGACGCAAGCCCCGCTCTTCGCCCCCGATGGCCCCGAAACCATACCCGACGCCGGACCCGTGCTGTTCGATGCCGAATTGCGCCCGCACCGCTCGCTTTCGGTAAAAGGGTTCCGCGTGCTGATGGCGGCGGTGATCTGCGTGAACCTGATTGCGGGCGGGGCCGTGTTCGTGGCGGGGGCCTGGCCGGTGATCGGCTTTATGGGTGTGGATGTGCTGCTGATCTATGCCGCGTTTCGCGCATCCTACCGCGCGGCGCGGCGCTGCGAGAAGCTGCGCCTTACCGCCGATTGGCTAACGATCCAGCGCATTGATCCGAAAGGCCGAGGGCAAACCGAAACCTTGCGCCCCCATTGGCTGCGGGTAGAGTTGGAAGAACCCGTAGCCCCCTCTACCCCGCTCACGCTGTGGAGCCACGGGCGCGGAACGCAGGTGGGCAGTTTTCTGCCCCCTGCCGAGCGGGAACGGCTGGCGGGGGCATTGCGGGCGGCACTCACTTCTTTGAACTTATAGCGCCCTATTGAAGCATGTCGCTCAGTATGTCCGCGTCATTTTTTAATGAAGCAATGTTTTTAGATAGTAATATTTTTAATATTCCATCGTATGTTTCCGGATTTTCATTCAGAAAATTAGAGCATATAAACTCCATAGATTCGATTAATTTTGTTAATCTATTGCCATATATAGGTTCATGATGCGCGACTCTATTTCTGGATTGATAGATTATTTCAAGGTGAGCGCCGACAATTGATCTGTCAATCGATTTGTTAGGAAAAATCTTCCTTAAGCACCTCTTCCATAAGGTTGCTTCGTAATCGTCTGATAAAAGCCTTTTCCAAAAGAAAATTGTCATTTGAGCAATCACTTGGTCGTTTGTAATTATAATTCCCTCTTGCCTGAGCTTTACTTTCTTTATGTGGTTAGGATTGCTTGATAAGATATTGTGCAATACATTGATATCCAGCGCTATTTTCTGACGAGATTTCATTTTGCTATATAGTGCTTTTTGAGCTGCCTTTTTCGCATACTTTATTTTTTCCTCTTCTGATTTTTTCCAATGCAATCCCGATATTGGTTTTATGAGCCAATCTTTTGAATTAAACGTGTTTTCAATTTTGTTTGATATTGCGTTTCTTAAAAAAATCTCTATTAAACTAATTATTGGCATAATTCCGGCAGAAATTGTCATTGTTTGTGCATGTATTGTTATTAATTTAATATCATCTCTTTGTGCGTTTCTGAAAACTGATAATCTCTCCAGAGAAAGCAGTTCAATGACTTGGGCAATCTCATTTTCTTGCAGACGTATTGACATTCGTCGATAAATCCATCATGTTGAAGATGCAACGTTGGGGATATGTGGGCAGCTTGGTTTTCCGTAGCGCACACCTGACGCACAGAAGGAGCGTCTTTTGAGGCGCTCCTTCACTGTTTTTATAAACTATTCGGTTTATTTTTGCTACTATAAATAAGTAATATATCTTAGTGCGTTACCATCAATCGGTCGCGCGCGCGCTCTAGGCTGGTGATGAGGTCTTTGCCCATCTGCCCGCCTTCGCCTTTAATCTTCTCGCGGATCACGGCATTGATGCCGTCGATATGAGTGCGGATAAGTTCAAACAACTGGTCGCTGGCTTCAGAAATATCCAGCGTGCATTCATATAAAGACCGCCCGAAGACCGTAATTAGCGGGTAGCCGAAGGTTGAGCCTTGGCCACGCAGATCATGGGCGATCTTGTTGATGCTTTGGATCGGAATAATCCGTTTGCGCGGGTCCAGCGCGCGGCCCGAACGGTGGGCCTCGTAAAGTTGCTGGATCGAGCCGCGCACCCAATCCGAATAATCTTCTTCCATTCGGTCCAACTGCTGTTCGGCCTGGTGCAGCAAGCTGGGGTCGATCACGAGCGGCCCCCGCCCGATGCCCGCGATTTTCTCGCGTAAGCGGTTCGGCAACTTGAATACGAAGGCTTTAGCATTCGGGTTGACCGAGCGTAAGCGCGAGCCACTGTAGAGGATTTCCAGGTCTTTCTCGGTGGCAATCCGGCGGTCAACATCATTATAGGGCCGCACTTGGCGGCGTCGGTCGGGGCCGAAATAGTCGCGCGTATAGATAAAAGGGCGCGGCGCATCAATGGCAGAAATCATATGATTAGCGACGGCTTTGACCGAAAACGGTTTGGCTAGAAACTCCGTCACGCCCAAATCGCGCACTTCGCGTACTTTATCGCCGTCAGCGGCCCCAGAAATCATGACGAAGGGGATGAAACGATCTGGCGAATCTTCGCTCTGGCGCACCCAGCGCAGCACCATCGGGCCATTAATCGGCGACATGATGTAATCGCAGATAATGAGATCGGGCACCAATGCTTGCGCGGCGGCGACATTCTTGCCGATAGAGCGCAGGTGCGTAATCGCCGCCCCGCCTTCGTCCATCGCCACAATCCGGCCCACTTTGAGCGCGCGCAAAATCTCTGCCAGCATCCCTCGGAAAAAAGGGCTGTCTTCGATAATCAGCACGCTCAGGCGCTCGAACACGGGTATCCTCCGTCAAGTGAAGCAGCATTCAGCAGCTTGGGCGTACTATAATGCCCATAAAAGTCAACCTAAAATGCTTGCAAAAATGCGCGGCTGTGATGCTGCTGACGAAGTTCGTTTCAGCCTTGGAGGCGCGCGGGGCCGTTGCCGGAACGGTTTTGCCTGCCTATAACAGCCGCTGCCCGCCTTAGGTGATGTCCTAGGGCATTAGGGCGATCATGCTCTTGAAGACGCAAAAGGATTTCGGATGACCCGGACCCCGGCACAGGGCACTTGTTTGTTGCGCGATTTAACCTCTCTGCCGGAACGCCTGCGGGGCGGGGCGGTGGCGGTTGGTAATTTTGATGGGGTCCATGTGGGCCACCGTGCAGTGATCGCGGCGGCGCAGGCTGTTGCCGAGGCGCAGGGGCTACCGCTGCTGGCGCTCACCTTCGAGCCGCACCCACGCAGCCTATTCGCCCATCTCAACGGCCAAAGCGCGCCCGCCCCCTTTCGCCTAACGCCGGGCATGACGAAGATCAAAGCGCTGGCGGAGTTAGGGGTAGCGGCGGTTCTCTCCTTACGCTTCACGCCGGAGTTCGCCCAACAAACGCCAGATGAGTTCATTCAGCGCGTGCTTATTGATGGGCTGGGCGTGCGCCATGTCGCCATTGGGCATGATTTTTGTTTTGGGCGCGGACGGGCCGGGAACGCTGTTACCTTAAGCGCGGCAGGTTCGTTCACGGTTTCTGCGCTGCCCCCGCAACGCCGGGCCAAGGAAGATGGGGCGGGGGAGGCGTTTGCCTCGACCCTGATCCGCGACCATTTGCGGGCGGGCCGAGTGGAAGAGGCGGCGGCGCTGCTCGGGCGACCGTTTACGATCACGGGCCGAGTGCGTCATGGCGATAAGCGCGGGCGAACCCTTGGGTTCCCCACGGCAAACATCGACTTAGGCGAGTATCTGCGCCCGGCCTTCGGCGTTTATGCGGTTACGGTGGAAGCCGATGGGCAGGGCTATCGCGGCGTCGCCAACCTCGGGCGGCGGCCCACTGTGGCGGGGCAGGCCGAGTGGTTAGAAGTGCATCTATTTGATTTTGCGGGCGATCTTTATGGCCGCAAGCTCACGGTGGCCTTGCGCCATTTCCTGCGGCCAGAACAGAAATTCGATGGGCTGACGGCGCTCACTCGCCAGATTAGCCTCGATGTTGACGCGGCTCGCGACAAGCTGGCGGCGTTCTGCTAAATGAATGGTCCTATGACCACCCTAAAACCCGCGCCGGTGTACGGCGCAAGCACTCAGGCCGCACAACTCTATTGTGCTCTGGATACCATTGACCTCGCCCAAGCCCGTTTGTGGGCCGGGCAGGTGGCGGGACATGTGGATGGCGTGAAGCTGGGATTAGAGTTTTTTCTGGCCCACGGCCCTGCCGGTGTGCGCGCTATTCAAGGCGTTGGCCTGCCGATTTTCCTCGATTTGAAACTGCACGATATTCCGAATACAGTTGCAAGCGCTGTGCGTGCTGTAGCCGGGTTGGGGGTTGCAGTGATGACGGTCCACGCCAGCGGCGGCAGTGCCATGCTGCGGGCGGCCGTTGAGAGCGCTCGGGAAACAGCGGCGAAAGCAGGGGTTCCCGTGCCCAGTATCGTCGGTGTTACCGTGCTAACCAGCTTGGCGGATGAGGATTTGCAGCAAACTGGCCAACTCGGTCCCCTGCCCGATCAGGTCGTGCGCTTGGCGCAGCTTGCGGTTGCAAGTGGTTTGGCCGGGGTGGTTTCGTCGGCGAAGGAAGCGGCGTTGCTCCGCGCCCGCTTGGGGCCGAAGCCGCTGTTGGTCGTCCCCGGTATTCGCCCGACCTGGGCTGACGCGGGCGACCAAAAACGAATCGTGACACCGGGGGAAGCTGTGCGTTTGGGTGGCAACTTGTTGGTGGTTGGACGCCCGATTACCGCCGCGCGCGACCCGGCAGACGCTGCCCGCCGGGTGCGCGAAGACATGATGGCATCGGCGTAATGCGCCTAACGGGAAATGGTATCGGCACGATGTGCCGACAGAGAGGAGCTTTAGGGATATGAATTGGCTAACCAATTTCGTCCGTCCGAAAATTCGCGCGCTGGTCAGTCGGGGTGCCGAGCTTCCCGATAATCTATGGGTCAAGTGCGACAAGTGCGGCACGATGATTTTCCACCGGGAGCTTGAAGCCTCGCTGCATGTGTGCAGCCAATGCGGCAATCACATGCGGATCGACACGGCCAAACGCCTGTCGTTGATGCTGGACGAAGGCTTCATCAAACTGGAAATGCCGAAACCCATCGTCGATCCGCTAAAGTTCCGTGATAAGGAGCGTTATACGGATCGCCTCAAGCGCTCCCACGCCAAAACCACCGAGCCGGATGCAATTTCCTCCGCAGCGGGGACCATTGGTGGGGTTCCGGCGGTCGTGTCGGTATTGGATTTCGGCTTCATGGGCGGCTCGATGGGGATTGGCGTCGGGGATGGGTTCGTTGCTGCCGCGCGCGAAGCCGTCGCCCGCAAAGCCGCCTTTATCGCTGTCACCGCTTCCGGCGGCGCGCGGATGCAGGAGGGCATTCTGTCGCTCATGCAACTGCCACGCACGACGATTGCGGTGCAGATGGTGAAGGAAGCCGGGCTGCCCTATATCGTGTTGCTAACCGATCCTACTACGGGCGGCGTTTCCGCCTCGTTTGCTATGCTGGGCGACGTGCATCTGGCCGAACCGGGGGCCTATATCGCCTTTGCGGGCGCGCGTGTGATCGAGAGCACCGTGCGTGAAAAACTGCCGGAAGGCTTCCAGCGCGCCGAATATCTGCTGGAGCACGGAATGCTGGATACAGTGGTAACGCGCGCCGAGTTGCGCGGCACGCTCGCAAAGATTTTGCGCCTACTGATGCGGGCCGCGCCGCTGCCTGCGCTCGAATCCTCCGCTCCCCTGTCTCCCCCCCTGTCTCCTCCCCTCTCTGCGGCCTAAGCGGGAGACCCCGGCGATGACGGAACCTGCGGAACGCTGCCTCGACGTGCTAAAGCGGTTGCAAACGCTCCATCCCAAAGTGATTGATCTCTCGTTGGGGCGGATGCAAACCCTGCTGGATAAACTCGGCAACCCCGAACAAAGCCTGCCGCCCGTCGTGCATGTGGCAGGCACGAATGGCAAAGGCTCGTTGGTCGCTTATCTAAAATCTATTTTCCAAGCCTCGGGTTACAAGCCGCACGCTTATATTTCGCCGCATCTGGTGCGCTTTAACGAGCGTATTAACCTGGCGGGGAACACGATCTCCGACGATGCGCTAAACGCCGTGCTGGAACGGGTGGAAGCCGCCAATGATGGCGCGCCAATTACGTTTTTCGAGATTACGACGGCAGTGGCCTTTGTTGCCTTCTCGCAATATCCCGCCGATGTGCTGCTGCTCGAAGTTGGGCTTGGCGGGCGGCTGGATGCCACCAATGTCATTCCCCCGCCCCTATTGGCTGCAATAACGCCCATCTCGCTCGATCATCAATACTATCTGGGAGATACGCTGGAAGCGATTGCCGGGGAAAAAGCTGGGATTATTAAAGAAGGCGTTACAGTCGTGAGCGGGCCGCAAAGCCCAGAAGCCCTATCAGTGATTGATTTGCGCGCGGCCTCGGTCGGGGCATCCGTCCTGGCGAACGGGCGCACGTGGACGGCGACGGCTTGCCCGGAAGGGTTGCGCTATCAGGACGATATTGGCACGCTGATTTTGCCTAAACCCGGCCTATTCGGCGCGCATCAGATCGACAACGCTGGGACGGCGGTGGCCTGCGCGCTGCAACTCCGCAAGCGCTTCCAAAAGATAACTGCCGTCTCGCTCGCCGAGGGCCTGCGCAGGGTGACGCATCCCGCCCGGATGCAACGCCTGATTACTGGCCCGCTGGTCGATGTACTGCCGGACACCTGCGAGCTTTGGCTCGACGGTGGCCATAATCCTGGTGCGGGCGAAGCCATAGCGGCGGTATTGCGCGAATGGCGCGACAGGCCCCTATTCCTTGTGGTTGGAATGCTTGATTCCAAAGACCCGCGCGGCTTTTTGGCACCGTTGCAGCCGTTCGCGAAAGCCATTCGCACGGTCATCATCCCCGAAGAAGCTAACTCGATCCCGGCGGATCGGCTGGCGGCGATTGCCCAGGATGTTGGTTTTGCCAACGCCGCCTCGGTCGATTCAGTCTTTGAAGGCTTGCGCGATGTGGCCGATCAAGCAATGGGCGCGCGGGTGCTGATTTGCGGCTCGCTCTATCTGGCCGGACGGGTGCTGACCGAAAACCACTGCCCCCCGACGGATTAAAGCGTTTTCCAGGAGAGTGCCATGACCATGACAGTCCCCGTGGTGTTTTCCCCCGTGGTGTTTTTGCACGGCCTTGGTTTGGATGGGCGCTGCTGGACGCCGCAGATCGAAGCCTTACGCGCCCAAGGTATCGCGTGCCACGCTTGGACGATGCCGGGTCATGCCAGCGCGCCTTGGGACGGGCAGCCACTGAGTTTTGCCGGTTTGGCCACGGGTCTTCTCGATTTTCTGGATACACATAAAATAGACACAGCGCATCTGGTCGGGCATTCGATGGGCGGCATGCTGGCGCTGGAGGTGGCGGCGACCGCGCCGCAGCGCTGCCGCTCGCTCACCTTAATCGGCAGTGCCGCCCTCTTCGGCAGTGCCGATGGCAGCTTTCAGCGCGCTTTTCTGGCGGAACGCTTAGGGCCGCTCGATGCAGGGCAGCGCCTAGCCGGTCTTGCTCCAGCGCTGGTGGCAGACCTCTGCCTGCCAACGACCCCGCCAGACGTGATGTCGGAGTGTGTGGAGGCAATGGCGATGATGGATGAAGCCGCTTACCGCGCCGCGCTCGCGTGCCTCGTCACCTTCGACCGGCGCGCGGCTTTGGCGGTGCTTCCCATGCCCGTGCTCTGCCTTGCAGGCGAGCGCGACCGCCAAGCGCCGCCGCAGGGGGTGGAGCGCATGGCGGGGAAGATTCCGGGCGCGCGGTTCTTATGTATCCAAGACGCGGCGCATCTGATGATGCTGGAAGCGCCGGGGGCCGTTACTCAGGCAATCCGTGATTTTGCGGCTGAGATAAAGTCAGCCTAGAGCATCGTGCGTCAACGATGACGCAAGACGCTCTAGTTTTCTTTTAGCCCTCGCCGGGCGGGCGCATCCGCGCCCTTGGCCGCCGCCTCAATGGCGGCTTATAGAGCCGCGCCAGAGTTAAGGCGCGCAGCTCTAAACCTGCATCATCCCTTCTAGCACAAACACAACAGCCCCGCCCAGAAGCGTGCGGGTGCCGGTATCTTCCACGAAAAGCTCGCCGCGCCGGGCGCTCAGTTGGCGGGCACGGAGTTTACTCTTGCCCAAGCGCGCCGCCCAATAGGGCGTAAGGATACAGTGGAGCGACCCGGTTACAGGGTCTTCGGTGATGCCTGCTTTCGGCGCGAACATGCGGCTGACAAAATCCACATCGCCATGATCGCCACGGGCGATGGCCGTCATCGAAACTTCATTCGTCTCGGTCCAGCCTGCCGCCGTGCCTGCCGCCGTGAGCGACACTGAGCGGTGATTGATAGCGGCGACTTTCGTCAGATCCGGTTGGGCGTGTTCGACCGTTGCAGCATCCCGCACGAGGGCGACCAGCCGGTATGCGGCGGTTGGACTGCACAGCAAAGCGAGCACTTCTACGCCGAGTGCATCCGCCACTTGCGCCAACAGCGCCATATCGTCGATGACATCCGGCACATCGCGGGGGAAATCCAGCCGATAGCCGGGGGTTCCATCGGGAAGAGCGATTTTATCCACATACAGCGGGCCGCTGAGGCTGTGAAAGGTGACGCGGTTGGCGCTCGGCTCCAACCGCTCCAGCACCACCGCAGCACTGGCGAGGGTGGCGTGCCCGCAAAGCTGCACTTCAAGCGCGGGAGTAAACCAGCGAATATCATACTCCACCACAGGGCCGGGGCGGCGCTGGATGAAGGCAGTTTCCGACAGGTTGTTTTCGGCGGCAATCGCCTGCATCAGTGCCGCTGGCAGCGGCTCCGTCAGCGGCATGACGGCGGCGGGGTTACCGCGAAACCGCTCAGTCGTGAAAGCATCGAGTTGATAGAACGGCAGCAACAGGCTCATGCGGGGATCTTTCCATCAGGGTATACTTGCGCTTCAAGCCGGGCTTTCACGGCGGGCCACTCTTCGGGTAGAATCGAAAACACGACCGAGTGGCGAAAGCTGCCGTCGCTCATAATCATGTGGTTCCGCAAAATCCCCTCTTCGATGCCGCCCAGGGCCGCAATCGCTGTGCGAGACTGCTGATTGAGGTGGTGGGTTTTAAGCTCTACCCGAATGCACCCAAGCGTCTCGAAGGCATAGCGCAGCATGAGATATTTCGCCTCGCGGTTGGCCCCGCTGCGCTGGTGGCTCGGCACCAGGAACGTCCAGCCGATTTCCACACGCTTATGGGCGGCATCGATATTGCCGAAACGAGTGGAGCCGATGGGCAGACCGGTGTCGCGGTCGAGCGTGCAGAAGGGAACAGCGGTTTTCGCCGCCGCCATATTTTCTGCGATCTTCAGAAACTCCGGCACCGCTGCGGCATCCTGCGCCGGAAGCCCGCTGAAATAGCGAAACACGGGCGCAGTGCCGATAGCGGTTTGCAGGCCGGGGCCGTGGGCGACGGTCAAGGGCACCAGAGTCACACGCTGCCCGGTGAGGGTTACGGGGGAAAGATTCAAGCTCATGCCCTTCTCATGCCTCGACGAAGGCGAGAACCACGCGGCGGTTCCGTTTGCCCTTGTTTTCGATTTTATCGACCCGCACCGGGCCAATCTCGCTCGTGCGCGCCACATGAGTGCCGCCGCAGGGTTGCAGATCGACGCCGGGAATATCTATCAGCCGCACGCGGCCTGCCCCGCGCGGTGGTTGCACCGACATGGTTTTGACGAGGCCGGGGTTTTCCTCCAACTCCGCATCGGTAATCCAGCGCTGGCCCACCCGGTGATCGGCAGCGATGAGGGTGTTCAGTTGGCTTTCAATCGCGTCTTTATCGAGCACCAGTTCGCCGATGTCGAAATCCAAGCGGCCTTTATCCTCATTCACTTGCCCGCCCGTCACGCCTGCGGGGATGACCGAGGACAGCAGATGCAAACAGGTGTGCATCCGCATCAACCGATGACGGCGCGGCCAATCGAGACGCAGCGTGACGGCATCGCCGACGGAAAACGCCGGGGCCACGTCGGTATGGTGAACAATCGCGTTCGGATGCGAGCCTTTGCGCGTGTCCATAATCCGCGTTTCTGCCCCACTGGGGGAGACAATCACCCCCGTATCGCCCGGCTGGCCGCCCCCCGTGGGGTAAAACAGCGTGCGATCCAGCAGAATTTCGATGCCTTTTTCCGTTTCAGTGACGGCGAGAACCACCGCGCCCGCTTCGGTTTGATAGGCGTCAGCGCGGAACAGATCCTCGGTGGGTGGGGCGATTGTCTCGGTCATGGATGCACGCTCCTGCGGCAGAAGAGAGGGGCGGCGCGACGTTAGCCAGCGCTGCGACCATACGGGCCACAGCGCGGGGCGATGGCGCGCCGGATCAGGCCCAATTAGGAAAGCGCACATTCTCCCCCTCCCGCAAGCGGCTTTGCCCCTTTAAGTCCTTCAAGCCAATATCGTGGCGCAGATAATCGGGAATCTCGCGGGCCTGGCGGCGCAGACGCGCGGCCCGATTGGCAGTCCCCAGGGCCAGAAACGGCATGGCGAGCAGACGGAGGACTTTGGCGAAAACGGTTGCGGGCGACGAAGCGGGCATGTCTTTGGCGCAGCAAACGGCGTCGGCGAGGGAGATATAAACCATTTTATGGGCCATTGTCTGTCTCCTTACGGGTACAATTAGCGGTAAGTGTCTCTATCTCGGTCTGTTTTCAGGGCTATGTCGAGATTAAAATTGTTCTGATGACAAAATTGTTTGATAGAATTTAACAACAATAAGAAAAATTGTCTTTCTTAAAGGGGGACAATGACGCTCGACAGGTCGCGCTCCCCGCGCTAAACTGCGGTTATAAGGAGATGCTATGACCGCTTTGCTCGATGCTCCCGCCCGCAACGCTGGCCCATTGGCCCCCGCCCGTTCGGGGGATAGCTGGATACCGGACCTAAGCCGCTTTAACGGGCCGCGCTATAAGGCGATTGCCGATGCGCTGGCAGCGGACATCGAGCAAAACCGCCTCCCCTCCGGCACGCGGCTACCAACGCACCGCGATCTTGCGTACCGGCTGAAGGTGACGGTCGGCACGGTCACGCGGGCCTATTCCGAGGCGGAAAAGCGCGGTTTGATTGGGGGGGAAGTTGGGCGCGGAACCTTTGTGCGGCCCCGGTTGGAGCCAGTTACCGCGCAAGCCCTGAACCCGGCAGACGATTTGATCGACCTAGCCATAAATGTGTCTGCCAATAACGTGGGGAGCGAGGCCGAGTCCCTAAGCCGAACGCTGACAGATATTAGCCTGAGCGGGGCAGTTCAGCCGTTTTTATCTTATCAGCCGCACCTTGGGATGCCCGCGCATCGGGCGGCGATGGCGCAGTTTATCGCCCGGCCTGGGTTTACGCCGGAGCCTGAAACCGTGTTCCTCACCTCCGGCGCGCAGCACGCGCTGCTGATGGCGCTATCGGCGGTGGCGGCACCGGGCGATACTATTGCCTGTGATACGCTCACGTATGGCGGGCTGAAATCGGCAGCGCGGCTCATGCACCTTCGCACCAAGGGCCTCCCCTCGGACGAAGCCGGGATTGTGCCGGAAGCCTTCGAGGCCGCCTGCCGCGAAGGGTTGGTAAAGGCGCTTTACTGTATGCCGACCATACAAAACCCAACGGCGATTATCTGGAGCGCGACACGCCGGGCGGAAATTGCCGCCCTCGCCCAGCGCTACCGCGTGGCAATTTTGGAAGATGATGTCTATGGGTTTCTCGTGCCCGAAGCCCCCTTGCCCCTGCACGCCTATGCCCCCGATCAGGTCTATTATCTCAGTTCAACGTCGAAAAGCCTCGCGGCGGGCCTGCGGATTGGCGCGCTGGTTGCCCCCGGCGATGCGGCGGCACGGATTGCCAGCGGTGTTCGCACAACAGTGTGGATGGCACCGCCACTGATGGCCGAAATCGTTCGCCGTTGGGTAGAAGATGGGACAGCGCAGCGACTGATCGAAGAAAAGCGGATCGAAGGTACCGCCCGTCAAGCCCTGGCCCGCCAGGCGCTTGGTGCTTACGGCCTAATCCCGCGCGCCTGTCATCCGAATGCCTATCATATGTGGCTCGATCTGCCGGAAGGCTGGCGTGACGATGTGTTGCTGCCCGCCGCCCGCCGCGAGGGCGTGATCCTCTCCCCCACGTCGGCCTTCTGCGTCGGGCGCACAGTGAGCGACGGCGTCCGCGTCGCCCTTGGCACGCCGCGCAGCCGGGCGGATGTCGTGCGGGGGTTCGATATTCTAGGGCGACTATTAGGCGCGAACCGCAAGGCGGCAGATTTAGCGGTGGAAGAGAGTGTGATCTAGGGCCGCGCGCCTTAACTCTGGCGCGGCTCTAGAAGCCGCCATTGAGGCGGCGGCCAAGGGCGCGGATGCGCCCGGCCAAGCGCTTGGCGCGTCAAACGCACCTGGCGGCGAGGGCTAAAATAAAGCTAGAGCATCGTGCGTCATAGTTGACGCACGATGCTCTAACACGCCACCACATTCACCGCGAGACCGCCTTGAGCGGTTTCCTTATATTTCGTCATCATATCATGCCCGGTTTGGCGCATGGTTTCGATGACCTGATCGAGCGAAACGCGGTGAGTGCCGTCGCCTTGCAGGGCCAGAGCGGCGGCGTTGATCGCTTTGACCGCCCCCATCGCGTTGCGCTCGATACAAGGAATTTGCACGAGGCCGCCGATAGGATCGCAGGTTAGCCCCAGATTATGCTCCATCCCGATTTCAGCCGCATTTTCGATCTGGGCATTGCTCCCCCCGAGGGCGGCGGCAAGCCCGGCGGCGGCCATCGAACAGGCAACGCCCACTTCCCCCTGGCACCCAACCTCTGCCCCTGAAATCGAGGCGCGGGTTTTGAACAGGCTGCCAATGGCGGTAGCCGTCAGCAGAAACTCGAAGATTTTCTGTTCGTCGGAGCCTTCAGGCCAACAATCGACGAAATAATGCAGCACCGCAGGAACCAACCCCGCCGCCCCATTCGTCGGCGCGGTAACGACGCGGCCCCCGCAGGCGTTCTCCTCGTTCACGGCAATCGCATACAAGCTGGCGCGCTCGAACGACAGCGTGGGCGACGGCTGATTGGCGGCAAGGCTGCGCTGCATCGCCCGGTAGAGGCCAGGGGCGCGGCGTTTAACGCGCAAGCCGCCCGGCAACTGGCCTTCGGTGGCAAGGCCGCGCTGTGTGCAGGCGCGCATAGCCTCCCACACGGCGCGCAAGTGCTCCTCCACATCGGCGCGCGGACGTTGCGCGACCTCGTTCGCCATGACCATTTGCGCGATGGTGAGGCCAAACGTCATGCCCATGCCTAAGAGTTCCGACCCCGACTTGAACGGAAACGGCAAAATCGGCCCTGGCGTTTGCCCGGCGCGCTCAAACTCTTCCTCATCCAGAATAAACCCGCCGCCAACCGAATAGGAAATCCGCGTTAGCAAGGCCCCCCCTGCCGCATCGAAAGCAGTGAAGCGCATCCCGTTAGTGTGGCGGGGCAGCGTATCCAGCATCTGAAACAGCAAATCGGTCGCTTGGACGAAGCCGATCTCGAAGGCTCCCGCCAGCGCCAAACGCTGTTCAGTAGCGATCTGCTGCACCAAAGGCTGCACACGATCCGGCTCAATCCGATCTGGCAGATGCCCGGACAACCCCAAAATCACGGCAGTATCGGTGGCATGGCCGCGCCCGGTAAGAGCGAGCGAGCCGAAAAGCTCGGTTTGCACGCGCGCAACACGCGGCAGCAGCCCCGCTTGCGCTAACGCCTCGCCGAAGCGATACGCGGCTTTCATCGGCCCAACGGTGTGAGAACTGGACGGACCAAGGCCGATCTTGAACAGATCAAAGAGGCTAACGCTCATTGGGGAACCGCGACAGTTGAGGATGATGAGGGAGGGGCGGGCACAAAGGGCGTGCGGCCCGAGAGAGCGGCGGCTAGGCTATCGGAAATTGCATGTTCGCAGTGCGCGGCCAGGGCTTTCCGGCTGCGAAGCTCGGCCAGGGTTACGGGCGGATGAAAGGTGATCGCGGCAGTAATCTTGCCCAGGCCCGCCAGTCGCAGCAGGTGCGGCCCCATATCCATATCGCCGTACCAGGCCAGGAACGGGCGCAAAGCCCGGCCCATGGGAATGCCGTTAATCATTGTGTAGGCGATGGAGACTGGCTGCACCCGCAACGGCCCCTGCCCGCTGTCAATCGCCGCCACGCTGAATAGCGCGCTTTTGAAGGGGAGCACACGGTTGCCGTCGCTGCTGGTGCCTTCGGGAAACAAAATGAGATTGTCGCCCGCGTGCAGGCGCACGGCGATGTCGTTGCGCTGGGTCTCTGTGGAGCCGCGTTTGCGGTCCACAAATACAGTGCGCTGAAGTTTCGCCAATAGGCCAAACAGAGGCCAAGTACCAACCTCGGTTTTCGCAACGAAACTGCCGGGAATCAGCGCGCCCAGCAGGCTTATATCAATGTACCCGCCGTGATTGGCAACAAACAGTGTTGGGTTCTGCAAGCAACGCTCTCCCCGCACCTCGACCTGGACCCCCAGTATCCGCAAACAGCGGCGGTGATACCAGAGCGGGAAGCGCGTTTGCGCCGACGCGCCTAAAGCGACGGCGATACTCTGCACGGGTAGGCACAGCAGCGTAAAACCGACATAGACCAGCAGTCGCGCCACCGCGAGGGGAAGGGAGCCGATGCCCGCCATCATGTCGTTCATGGCTGCCCCATCGTGCTTATGCCACCCCGGCGATCTCGTCGCCCGCGCTGTCGCCCGCGCCGGAGATCGCACCGCCGGTCGTGCGGCTATAATGATTCAGATATTTTTCGGTGATGAGATCGGTTTTTACCAGAATACACACATCAACCGTATTGAATTGAGCATCAATCACCGCGCCATCGCCGATGAAACCGCCCAAGCGCAGATAGCCTTTGATGAGCGGCGGCAGATCGGCCAGGGCGCGTTTCATATCCACCGCCTCTTTTGGCATCCTGTCCAAGCCGACATAACGACCGTGCACCGCGCGCGCGCGCAACGCTTCTGGGGCAAGATGGTAGTGATGCAGATAGGAGAGCGGTAGCGCGTGCGCGTCGGGATCGACCCCCGGCAGGCTGGCGCAGCCGAACATCAGCGTAATATCGTGATGGAAAACGTAAGACGCGATGCCGCGCCACAGCAACTGCATCGTTGGGCGCGTGCGATAGCGCGTATCGACACAGCTTCGGCCCAACTCCAGCAGGTTGCCGCTTAAACTCAGCAGCGGGCTAATATCAAACTCGTAGCGCGTGTAGAAACCACCGCAGGCATCGGCTGCCGATTTGCGAATCAGCCGATAGGTGCCGACAACGGCATCGGCCCCAACGCCCAACGCATGATCGAGCACCAGCAGGTGATCGCAAGTGGCGTCATACGCATCGACATCGCGTTGAGCGGCCAGAGTGGCGCTATCGGGCTTGGCCTGCATTTCATCGTAAAAAATGCGATACCGGAGTGCTTGCGCGGCATCTAACTCCGCCGCCGATTCGGCCAGACGAACCTCCAGAGTCCCGGTCTTTAAGTCGCCCGCCAAGCGATGCGGGGTTAACCCGCCCGCCAAGCGATGTGTGACCAGTTCAAGCTCGTGGCCCATCTCGATCAAGTACCTTTCCCCGGTTCCGGCTTATCGAGCCGAACCCCATAGAGTTCCAGACGATGATCGACCAGCCGATAGCCCAAAGTTTCAGCTATCTTCCGCTGTAAATCTTCAATGTCGCTGTTCTGAAATTCGATCACAGCACCAGAATCGACATCAATCAAATGATCGTGATGCTCCTCGGGCAGCTCTTCATAGCGCGCCCGGCCATCGCCGAAATCATGGCGTTCCAAAATGTTCGCTTCTTCAAGCAAGCGCACCGTTCGATAGACCGTGGCAATAGAAATGCGTGGATCGAGGCTGGTAGCGCGCCGGTACAGCATCTCCACATCGGGATGATCCGATGCGTCAGACAGAACTCGGGCGATGATGCGCCGCTGTTCGGTCATCTTCAGCCCTTTATCAATGCACAAGCGCTCAAGGCGCGAGAGTGTCTCCTGTGGCACGGAAAAGCCCTCCTCACTCGCCTTCTTATACCCGAAAAGATCGGGCGCACACAGCTACCTTATGGCAACCGATTAAATAGCAGCCCATCGGCCTGAAAAACGACATCCCCTCGGGATTTTTTTCTCATCAGGCAGGGTTAAGCGTACCCCAGAGCCTATAATCTTATAACAACAAGGGCGGAAGGATTTCTCCTGCCGCCCTTGTCATTCTACTTGATCGCTAGAAAATAGCTAAGCCTACTTGGCCAAACCGCGCCGCGAGCGCGTGCCGAGACCAATTTGCTTGGCCAACGAGCTACGCTGCGTTGCATAATTCGGTGCCACCATCGGATAATCGCTAGCGAGATCCCAGCGTTCCCGATATTGGTCCGGCGTCATGTTGAAAGCCGTTTTCAGATGACGCTTGAGCATCTTCAGTTTTTTGCCGTCTTCAAGACAGATAATGTAATCGGGCGTGACCGATTTCTTTATGGGCACTGCCGGAATCGGCTTCTCTGGAACCACTTCAATAGGTGTCCCCAGATTGGTTAGTGCGCCATAGACTTGACGGATAAGACCCGGCAAATCCCCAACAGGCACGGAGTTATTGGATAAGTAGGCCGCAACCACGTTCGTGGTCAGCGTGGTAAGGTCTCGTGAAGTGCTGTCGTCCGACATTGCTATCTATTCCATGTCGCTTAATACTGCGTACTGTATAGAGCGCCTTGATCGGGGTTGCAATCTTTTTACAAGTCCACCGCTTAAAAAATTCAATGCAACGCCTTAAAACAAATTTCTTTAAGATAACAACTGTTAATCAGCCGAGCAAATCACGGCGCATCACCAACGCCGCCTCCCGCGATCCATCCAAGTGGGCATAATAATCCTTACGCTTGCCGACCTGCTGAAATCCGAATGATGCATATAATGAGGTAGCGGGTTTATTGCTTTCGGCAACTTCTAAAAACAACACATGGCCACCTAAGACCGCGAGGCGCGCGCAAACACCTGATAGTAAGAGCTTTCCTACGCCGCGCTGGCGCGCTTCCCGCAAAACACCCAAGGTTAGAATCTCGCCTTCACCCACCGTAATGCGGCAGAGGGCGAAGCCCAACGGGCGCTCCCGCCAATCCAGCGCGAGAAAGCCGAAAACGCCGCCCGCCTGCATAAGATCGAGAAAGGTTTGCGGTCGCCATCCTGCCTCGAAACACGCGCCGTGCAAGGCCGAGAGGAGGGGAACATGCGCCACCCCAAGATCGACCAAACGCGGCGGCAGCGGCGGTGTACTGCCTGCGGTCACAAAGCGGGCTGGCATGAAGAGGGCCGGAGGTGAGCGAGAATACCGCCGCCCTTCGGAATAGCAGCGTCGGGCGGGCGCAGATATAGGGGCGATGCCGGGGGCAGACCGCCACCCGCCGCCTGGGCCACTGCCCAAACAGTACAGGCGTAACGCGCGAGGGCCGCAATCGCAGGCGGACCGCTTGGCACGCGCTCCAACGCCAAACCGTCCAGAGCGGGAAGCCCGGCAGCATCGCCGGTTACGTGCAGCAGGCCGGGCCGTTCTATCAGCAAGCGTTCGGCTAAGGCGCGCACGGCGTCTGGGGCAAGTACCTGCGGCTCCATCAGCGCCCCCCCTGCCGCATCGACGGCCTGAACGAACACGTCTTGGCGCTTAGTCTCTAACAAAATCAGCACTGTCTCGGGCAGAGGCGCACCATTGAGAGCGAGTTCGGCGGCAAGGGTTGCAAAAGTAGCCGCAAAACTGCCGATGCCGAACACGGGCCGCCCTGTTGCAAGCCCAATCCCGCGCGCGGCCGCCAACCCCAATCTAATGCCAGTAAACGAGCCGGGGCCGACAGTGGCCGCAATCGCCAGGAGATCGGGATAGGCCACGCCTGCCGCGCGCTGAACTGCGGCGATGATTGGCAGCAGGGCTTCCACCTGTCCGCGCGGCATGAGGCGGCTATCGGCATTGAGCAGCACCCCTGTTTCAAGCGCGACGATTCCGACCGAAACCGCAGCCGCGCTACAGTCGAGTACCAACACTGCCCCCATCATGCTCTGCCCTCCCACGCGGCAGTATGGCGGGGCGCGCGGCGCGGTGCTATCACCAGGAAGAACGAGATAAAGGGAAACATTGGAATGTCCTTGGTCCGCATAACGCCTGATCTCTACCCCGTAGACATTGCCCTCGCCTATGCGACCGCCGAGAATGTTACCGGGCGGCCAATTTATGCTGCCGCCCCCTGCTATTTGCACAAGGATGCCGCTGCGGCCCTGGCACGCGCCTGCGCCCTAGCAGCGCCGCATGGGCTAAGGTTTCGTCTCTTTGATGCCTTCCGCCCGCCGGAAGCGCAATGGGTTCTGTGGAACCACGCCCCAAATTCCGATTTTGTTGCCGATCCGCGCAAAGGCTCGCCTCATTCGCGCGGCGTGGCCATTGATCTGACGTTGATTGATGCAGAGGGCAGAGCACTCGATATGGGGACGCCGTTCGATGATTTTACCGAGCGTTCCCACCATGCCCGCACGGATATCAGCCTTGATGCTCAGCGCAATCGGTTGCTGCTGCTCGGGCTTATGTCGGCGGCGGGGTGGGATTTTTATTCAAAAGAATGGTGGCATTATCAACTCTTTAACCCTCGCAGCTATCCACTCATTAGCGATAGCGCCCTACCAGATCGGATGATGCTGCCAGGCTGACTTAAGGCGCGGGACTGGACAAACCGGGGGAGGGCCTCCAAGTTTGTCCTTGGGGGAGATAATGGGTTCTACGAATAGAGCGATTGCGCGGCGAAGCTTCTGGCTTCGGAAGCGCTTCTGGCGTCGTGCAGTACTGTGGGCGGCCTTTAGTTTTGCGCCGATCCTACCTGGGGCCGTGCAAGCCCAAACCGGAATTGATGCAACATTGCCGCGCGCGGTTATTCTCAGCTACAGCCGCATCGGCGACGATTCAGGCGCGACCGGCTCCAACATCTCGGTGGAAAATTTTGAAGCGCATCTGGCGGAACTCCGCAGCGGCGAGTTCACGGTGCTGCCAGTCCCCGAGATTATTGCGGCCTTGCGCGCCAACCGCCCGCTGCCCGATCGCACTGTCGGTATTCTGTTCGATGAACCCCATAGCTCAATCTACACGCAGGCATGGCCGCGCCTGCGCGCCGCCCGCTTGCCCGCAACCCTGTTCGTTGCTACCGATACCGTTGACAGGGCAGGGCCAGACACGCTGTCCTGGTCCGAAATTCGCGATATGGCGGGCGAAGGGCTGGAGCTTGGCAATCAAACCGCATCCTACCCGCATCTGTTAAGCATCGAGCGTGCCTATTTCCTGGGGCAAATCGCCCGCGCGGCCGACCGGATTCGCGGGGAGACGGGCCGAAAGCCCCGGCTGTTTGCTTATCCTTTCGGCGAGCACGACGCCCCTACCCGCGCGCTCGTGGCAGCAGAAGGCTATGAGGCGGCGTTTGCCCAGCAGTCCGGCGTTGCCCACGCCCGGCTAGACCCCTACGCGCTGCCGCGTTTCGCGATGAACGATCCCTTCGCTTCAGTCGAGCGCCTGCGCCTCGCTATGCAAGCGCTGCCCTTGCTGGTATCGGACATTACCCCGACCGATATGGCGCTCGATAGCACAACGCCCGCCATCGGCTTTACGCTCGATCCGATGATGGGCGGAAATGCCGTGCAAAACCTCGCCTGTTTCGTCTCCGGTATTGGCCGCGCCGATGTGCAGGAGTTGGGGGAGCGCCGCGTGGAAGTGCGCTTGCGGGAAGCGCTCCCCTCCGGTCGGTCGCGCGTGAATTGCACGCTGCCTGCCGGCGACGGGCGCTGGCGCTGGTTTGGGCTTCAGTTCGTCGCGCCCTAACCCGCTCTATCTTCTAAAAAGACGGTTATGCTGACCTATCTTGAGTCAAAAAAGAGTCGTAATTCGGCTGCGACATCCTATATCCTGGAGTCCGAAGAAGTATGTTTAGTAGATTGACAGGAGACACAGAATGATTGTCCCACCGATCAATCCGGTTGCCGTCGCCTTGGCAGGTGCCGCACAGGCCAAACCGCAACCGGCAACGCCGCCCACCGCCGCGCAAACCCAACGCGCGATGAAGCCCGCTCCCAAGGGCGAGCAAACCCGCACCCGCGACAAGCGCGACCGCGAGGGCGAGCGCGAGGTGGATTTGGGCCAGCAGCAGCGGCACTCGCTTGATTTGAGTGTGTGAGAGGCCCAGGCACTCTTTAGGGCCAATCCCGAGCGGGTGGAATCACCCGCGACGACGTATTTTCTAAACAAAACAACAGATTAGAGCCTTTATTGTGAGCGAAAAATGCTCTAATAAAAGGGCCCCTCAGAGCCGTCAGCAGCCCCTTGAGTGCGCTCGTGACTGTATTGCCTCACATACCTATAGATTTATCTAAGTTATCATTGATAATTTAATCTTAATCGCCCTAAAAACTGCCCTATTGATTCTGTCACCACCAAGTCACAGCACTCCCCTATCTTATGTCGTAGTAACTTGTTAACATATGCTCTGTCGTTGTGATGGAGAGACTTATGACCGAATTTTCCTTCTCCTCTGGCGCGAATACCCACAGCGATCACCCAGACTATACGATTGAAGCCCGGATTGATGGGGAGTGGGTCGCGCAACAGGAAGCCCGCAGCTTGGAAACGGCGCTCCTGCAAGTACGGAAGCTCGTTCCGACAATGGGGGCGAAAAACGTCCGTATTGTCAGCGAGGCCGAGAACGGCAAGCGCCGTCTTTATTCAGTACAATATCAGCCGCCCGCTGTATCGTCTCGCCTCCGTGCATCCCCCGCCTTGGGCAATCGCATCGCCAACCTGCGCGGCGCACCGATGGGGCCTGCGGTTGCGAAGATGATGCTGCTGGTTGTTTTGGGTGCTGCCTGCGGCATGGTCGGCGTGATCGTGTTCCAGCTTCTCCACATGATCGACGGGCTTGTTGTCGGACTCTAGAGCAAATCCCGAGCAGGCGGGATCACCCTTTGAGGGCTTTGCGGATACCTGCCGCAATATCTTCGGGCTTACTGTCGTGCGTGTAATGGGCTTTATAGTGACCATCGCGTCCCATGATGAAAATGATCGACGAGTGATCCATCAAATATTCGGCTTGGTCTTTGGTCTGGTCCGACTTGCGATAATAAACGCGGTAGGCTTTCGCGGCGGTCGCGATTTGCTCAGGAGAACCTGTCAGGCCAATTATCTGAGCGTGAAACTGCGCCACATATTCTTTTAAGACCGCGCTGGTGTCGCGAGCCGGATCAATCGTGATGAACAGCGGCGCAATCTCTGCCCGCTCCGCTTCGGTGAGCACGTCCAACCCTTCGGCGAGGCGCTGGAGGCCGGTCGGGCAAACATCCGGGCAGAAGGTATACCCGAAATACACCAGCAGCAGCTTTCCGGCAAACTCAGCATTGGTGCGGGTTTTGCCATCGTGATCGACTAAGGTGAAGGCCCCGCCCACTAACGGCGCGCCAGTACTGCGGCCTTCCTGGGCGGTGCCGATGGAGCGATCCGAGGTGAGCAAGGCCGCAATCACGCCAATCCCTGCCACCACCACCAGCGCGGCGGCGACAATGAACAGGCGCAACCCGGCAGGCATGGCGGCAAAGCCGCTGGGAGTCTTCCGGTCGGTCATTCCGTTTTCCTCTATCCGTCTAATCTTCGGCTTAGGTCCAGAACCTCGCGGCCCGTCGCGGTCAGCCGATGCAGCGCATCATTACTCTCGGCCCCAGGCATAGCGACTTCGACCAGATCATGCCCGCGCAATTCGCGCAGGCTTGACCGGACTTGCCACAAGGGCATCCCTGTTTGTGCCGCGAGGGCGGGGGCCGTGCCCGCTGCCGTCTCTAGCGCCGTAAGCAGTGCGTGGGCGGTTTGGGCCAAGGTGCCATCGGGATTGAGGCACGGCATTAGGGGGTTAGGCGAACCTGAAGGAACCAATCCGCACCAGGACTGCGTATCGCCGCACCTTCAAGCGTGCGCGGGGCCGGTTCCAGCAGTGGCTCGCCCGGCTGCCAGTTGGCGGGGGCGGCGGCTTGCGCGGCGGCGGTTGTGGTGAGGGCAGTAACGAGGCGCACCACTTCCTCGATATTGCGGCCCACGATCATCGGGTAATAGATCATAGCCCGGACGATACCGTCCGGGTCGAGCACGAACAGGCAGCGGCTGGCTTCCGTGCTACTTTCGCCGGGCATCAACATGCCATAGCGCGCGGCAACCGCGCGGTCGTGATCGGCGAGCACGGGAAAGGCAATAGCGGTGCCGAAGTGCGCTTCAATGGTCCGCAGCCATGCGATATGGCTATAGACGCTATCAATGGAAAGGCCGAGCAACTGGCAGTTCAGCGCGCTCAGGCGCTCGGCAGCCCCGGCGAGGGCGATAAATTCAGTCGTGCAAACCGGCGTGAAATCCGCCGGATGCGAGAAGAGCACAAGCCACGATCCGCGAAAATCGCTTAAGGCTAAACGCCCGTGCGTGCTGTCCGCCTCGAAATCGGGCGCGGCCTCCCCCAAGCGGGGCAGGTTTATCGGCACGTCGGACATCAGAAACTCTCCAGGGCCTAGCATTTTTGGCATTGCGATACAGCCGTTAGCGCGGACGAACAAATTATGCTCTAGGAGGGCTTGGGATGATTTGCCTCTTCCACGGTCGCTGGATTGGGAAACCAAGCGCGCACCACTGTACCGGAACCAACTTCGCTTTCAAGCGTCAGGCTGCCGTTATGACCATCGAGCAAGCCGCGCACGATCGACAACCCTAGGCCCGTACCGCCGTCTGTCGTGGTTTGAGCGGCCTCCACCTGCACAAAAGGTTGCAGAATGGCGTCTTGCAGTTCAAGCGGAATGCCGATGCCGTTATCGCGCACCGTAAGGGTAACGCCGCTGCCATCGGGTGCAAGGGTGGCGCGAATCAAAATAGTGCCGCGCCCGCCTTCCGGGGGGCGCGTGAATTTAACGGCGTTCGTGAGCAAATTAAGCAGAATTTGCCGCAACGCCCGCTCATCTGCGTAAATCACCAACCCTGGGGGAATTTTGACGACGAGATCGACGCGGGCTTTTTCGGCGCGCGGCGCCAGCAGCGTGACCGCTTCTTGCACGGGGGCTTCCACCGGCACCCAGGTTGGCTGCAAATCGTAGCGCCCGGCTTCGATCTTGGCGATATCGAGAATATCGGCAATCAAATCGAGCAGGTAGCGCCCGGACGATTGAATTGCGCGCAGATACTCCAGATGCTTCGGCGCAACGGCCCCGAAGTAACCCCCAATCAGCGCATCGGAAAAACCAATGATCGCGTTCAGCGGTGTCCGAAGCTCGTGGCTCATATTAGCGAGAAAGGCCGATTTAGCCCGGTTTGCCTGCTCGGCATCATCCTTAGCCTGGGCGAAGGCGTTGGCAGTGCGGATCAGGTCGCTAACGTCCGTGTAAGTTGAGAGAGACCAGCCGCTTGTTAGCGGCTCGTGGCGGCATTCCACATGAGTGCCATTGCTGAGTTGACGAATGAACTGAAGCCGCTGTCCCTTCTCCAAACTCTCCAGACGCGCCTGGATATGCTCCGCATCGACCATTGGCCCCAAGCGGCCCATTTGCGCCGCCATTGCATAAAGATCAGGCAACGTGAGATTGAGGTAAGACCGATCCCGGTCATAGTCAAAAATGTCGAGATAACGCCGATTGTAGAGCAGAATCCGGCCTTCGGCATCGAACATTACGAGGCCCTGATTCATGTGCGCCAGCGCCGCTTCCAGTTTGTCATTACTGGCGCGCAAGGCCGTTTCTTGGAAATCCAGCCGCCGCCGATTGCGCTCCACCCGCGTTAACTGCCCTAGCAGCGCCAGCCCCAAGATCAGCACAACCGCCGAAGCAGCATAGGCAATGATCCAAGCATTGCCCGCACTCTGCCGAACCGCAGCCAGTACTTCTGCTGGGCGATAGCTGACCAGCAAATCGAGGGGCGCGATCCGCAACGGTACGCGCCACAGAATTTCTTCCCTCAACGCGACACCCGACAGGGGGGCTGCGGGTAACGGCTCGTCAACCGCGCCCGCCACCATAACCAGTGCCCCAGCATCCAGTACAGGTCTGCCCGGTTTGAGGATCACCGTCGCCCGCCCGTCGGCATCCAGCAGGCCCACACGCCCGGCGTGGCCCAATAGCTCTGGCAGTTCAGGAGGCAGCAGTCGCTTTAAATCGAGCGTTACCAGAACCACCGCCTGCGCGCCGGTCGCTTCAGATTTAACCCAGCGCCCGAGCGTGACCCGGCCTGGCCGCGCGGCCTGATTGACGGGTTCCACAGTGAAGGCAGTGTGCGCGTTGGGACGCTGATAAAGGGCCGAGTTGAGAGGATGGATAATATCCTCGCCCCAACGTCCCAGAATCTGACCGTCTGCCGCCATTACCACGGCACCGGTCGCCACATCCAGTGCGCGAATGAGCGGGACGATGTGCCGATCAAGCTCGGACGATGATTGGCCCGGATCAAGCGGCAGATCAATATAGGAGGCGATAATCTGAATGGCCTGATCGACCTGCCCAAAGGTTTGGTCGATTAAGGAGCGTAAGGACAGCGTGGTAATGTTCGTGGCGCGCGAGGTGGCCAGTTGGGCCGTTTCCTCGTTAGTACGAATATTCACCGAGGCTTGTAAAAAAACGGCGGCAATAAACAGGAGAGTGCCGAGCACGGTTCCAGCCCGCATCAGGAAGATGCGATGGGCAGTACCGGTGTTCATGTCGCATCCACCTCCCATCGTCTAAGCCATCTGATTACAAACGTAACCACAAGCGTAAACGTACGAACATAAACAAACCCTTAACGGTAGCTTTTATCTTTTTGATAAGTTTTTAATTTTTCACAAATGCATCCAATAAGTTTACTCAAAACACCACGTTGGGCCACAATTTTGTGAAAACGGGAGCTGTTTTAGCCCCCGTTTCAGACCCTAACCCTATAAGTTATCCTTATTAAAACTCACCGCGAGGGCCGCTTGTGCTGCCGCCAACCGTGCAATCGGAACGCGGTAGGGTGAGCAGGAGACATAATTCAGCCCTACCTTTTGGCAGAAGGCGATAGAGGCCGGATCGCCGCCATGTTCGCCGCAGATGCCAAGCTTCAAATCGGGACGGGTTTTGCGCCCGCGTTCGGCGGCGATCTGCACCAACTCGCCCACCCCCTCTTGATCGAGCGACACGAACGGGTCTTCCTCCAAAATCCCCTGGCGCAGGTAGGATTGCAGAAAGCTGCCCGCATCGTCGCGCGATAAGCCGAAGGTGGTTTGCGTGAGATCGTTGGTACCGAAGCTGAAGAATTCCGCCGACTCGGCAATCTTCCCGGCTTGCAAGGCGGCGCGCGGCAATTCGATCATCGTGCCGACGAGATAGGCGAGCTTCACGCCCGACGCGGCGGAAACTTCGCCCGCCACGCGGTCGATCACCTGTTTCAGCAAATCGAGTTCCTTACGGGTCGCGACCAGGGGAATCATGATTTCCGGCTCAACCGTCGCGCCGCTGGCCTTTTCCACCTCGATCACGGCCTCGAAAACCGCCCGCGCCTGCATTTCGTAGATTTCGGGGTAGGTCACGCCCAAGCGGCACCCGCGATGCCCCAACATCGGGTTCGATTCGTGCAAGGCGGCACCCCGCGCTTTAACAAAAGCGAGATCCTTCCCCGCCGCCGTCGCCACTTCCTGCATCTCCGCGTCTGTATGCGGCAAGAACTCGTGCAGGGGCGGATCGAGCAGGCGGATGGTAACGGGCAGGCCCGCCATAATGGTAAAAAGCTCGACGAAATCGCTGCGCTGCATCGGCAAAATCTTGGCGAGCGCGGCTCTGCGCCCGGCTTCATCATCGGCCATAATCATTTCGCGCACGGCAATGATCCGGTCGGCATCGAAGAACATATGCTCGGTGCGGCACAACCCAATGCCCTCCGCGCCAAATTCCCGCGCCGTGCGGGCATCCAGCGGGGTTTCGGCGTTGGTGCGAACCTTCATCGTGCGTTTCGCATCGGCCCACCCCATCAAGGTCGCAAAGCTGCCGGAAAGCTGCGGTTGCAGGGTTGGCACTTGCCCCACAAACACTTCGCCCGTGCTGCCATCAAGCGTGATGTAATCGCCGAGTTTAACGACAGTTCCCCGGAGCGAGAGCGTTCCGGCGACATAATCAACGCGCACTTCCCCGGCCCCGGCAACGCAAGGGCGGCCCATACCGCGTGCCACCACTGCCGCGTGGCTGGTCATACCGCCGCGCGTTGTGAGAATGCCTTTCGCGGCGTGCATCCCGTGAATATCTTCAGGGCTGGTTTCAATGCGAACCAGAATGACGGCTTCGCCCTTGCTCGCCAAATCTTCCGCAGCATCTGCCGAAAACACCACGCGCCCACAGGCCGCCCCCGGCGAGGCAGGTAGGCCGCGTGTGAACAAATTGCGCGGCGCGTTGGGGTCCAAACGCGGATGCAGAAGCTGATCCAAGCTGCGCGGCTCGACGCGCTGAATAGCCTCTTCTTGCGTAATCAGCCCCTCGTTTGCCATATCGACGGCGATTTTGAGGGCGGCTTCCGCCGTGCGCTTGCCGCTGCGGGTTTGCAGCATGTAGAGCTTGCCCGACTGCACAGTGAACTCGATATCCTGCACATCGCGGAAATGCCGCTCCAGTTTATCGCGCACTGCTGCAAGCTCGGCGAACACCTGCGGCATGGATTCTTCCATTGCCGGAAACGTGGAATGATTGGCGAGCTTGCCCTGAACGGTAATCTGCTGCGGCGTGCGAATACCCGCCACAACATCTTCGCCCTGAGCGTTGATAAGATATTCGCCGTAAAAAATATTCTCGCCCGTGGACGGGTCGCGCGTGAAAGCAACGCCGGTGGCGCAATCCTGGCCCATATTGCCGAAAACCATCGCCTGAATATTCACAGCGGTGCCCCAGCTTTCGGGGATTTCGTGCAGGCGGCGATAGACAATCGCGCGCTGGTTCATCCAGCTTGCGAACACTGCGCCAATCGCGCCCCAAAGCTGTTCGTGCGGGTCTTGCGGAAAATCGCGGCCAAGGGTGCGCTGCACTTCGGCCTTATAATCGGCAACGACTTCTTGCCAATCGTCTGCCGTAAGGTCGGTGTCGAGCGAATGGCCCTTTTCGTCCTTATGCCGATCCAGAATTTCCTCGAAATGGTGATGATCAATGTCGAGCACGACGTTGGAATACATCTGAATGAAGCGGCGGTAGCTGTCGTAGGCGAAACGCCCGTCACCAGAAAGCTTGGCGAGGCCCTCGACCGTGGCATCGTTCAGCCCGAGGTTAAGAACGGTATCCATCATCCCCGGCATCGAGGCGCGGGCGCCGGAGCGCACTGAGACGAGCAGCGGGTTCTTGGGGTCGCCAAAACTCTTGCCGACGATTTTTTCCACCGTCGCCAAGGCTTCGGCGGCTTGCGTTGTCAACTCGGGCGGATAGTGGCGGCCATTGGCGTAATAATGGGTACACAGCTCGGTCGTGATCGTGAAGCCCGGCGGCACTGGCAAACCGAGATTGCTCATTTCGGCCAGGTTCGCGCCCTTGCCGCCGAGCAGATTCCGCATCCCAGAATTACCTTCCGAGCGCCCGTCGCCAAAGCCATAAACCCAACGATGCGTTACCGTCGCCTCAACCATCTCGTTCCCCTTACCCCAATAAAAAGCGGACCCCGACGCGCGCGGTCGCTTTAGCCTTCAATCATCCCGAAATCGGCAATAGCCGCGCAGGTCTTCCGATACCGGGCCAACAGCGCCAACCGATTAGCGCGCAGGCCCCCGTCTTCCGCGTTCACTGTTACATGCGTAAAGAACGCATCAACGGGATCGCGCAGCGCGCCGAGGCGTTTCATCGCCTCCACGAACTGTTCCTCGGCCAGCAGTGTTTCCACGGCGGGCAATGCCGCTTCCAGCGCGTCGGCCAAGGCTTTTTCCTCTGCTTGGGCAAGCAGAGGGGTCGAGACGGTTTCCTGGGCGGGGCGACCGTCTTTCTTTTCTTCGATTTTCAGAATATTCGCGGCCCGGCGGAAGGCCGCCAGCATATCGGCCCCCACGGGCGTCGCGATGAAATCGCTGAGTGCCGTCACGCGGGCGAGCAGGCGCACCACATCATCTTCGGTGCCGAGGGCAAACACGGCCTGGATAAGATCATGGCGCTGGCCTTGGTCGCGCAACGCAACTTTCAGCCTGTCAGCGAGGAACGCCAACAACGCATCGACCGTCGCAGCGGTATCTAGCTTTGCCACTTGCGCTCCGTAAAGCGATACCGCCGCTTCCAGCACCGGGCGCAGCGGCAGACGCAGGCCATTCTCGGTGATAATCCGCAGCACGCCCAACCCCGCGCGGCGCAGGGCGAACGGGTCTTTCGATCCGGTCGGCTTTTCGTCAATGGCAAAAAAACCTGCCAGCAGATCGAGCTTATCGGCGAGCGCTACGATGCGAGAGAGCGGCGCGGTCGGCACTCGGTCAGACGGGCCAAGCGGCGCGTAATGCTCGGCAATGGCTTGCGCCACCGCTTCGTCTTCCTGCTGATGGCGGGCGTAATAGCGCCCTATCACGCCTTGCAGTTCGGGAAACTCGCCAACCATGCCGGTGGACAGATCGGCTTTGGCCAAGCGCGCCGCACGATCCGCCAACGCCGTATCCGCCCCGGTCTGCCCGGCCAGCGTTACCGCCAGTACCGCCAACCGCTCCACCCGCGCCGCGACGGTGCCGAGCTTGGCGTGGAAAACGCGGGCGGTGAGCTTTTCCGCCCAAACTTCCAGCTTTTGCTTGCGGTCCTGATCCCAAAAGAAGCGTGCGTCCGACAAGCGCGCCCGCAGCACGCGCTGATTGCCCGCGATAATCGCAGTGCCGCCATCGCGCGCCGCCATATTGGCGACGGTGATAAAGTACGGCGCAATCTTCGCGTCGCCCTCAGCCGCCTCTTGCGGGACCAGGGCGAAGTATTTCTGGTGCTCGCGCATCGAGGTGGTCAGCACTTCGGCGGGAACGGCCATAAAGGCATCATCAATACGCCCCAACAGCGGCACGGGCCATTCGACCAACCCGGCCACTTCTTCCAGCAAACCGGCGTCGGGCTTCACGCGGCAGTTCACCGAGGCGGCGAGGCTTTCGGCTTCTGCGAGAATAAGGCGCTTGCGCTCCTCCCGGTCCAGCATCACGAAAGCCGCGCGCAGCTTGGCCTGATAGTCGGCAGCATCCGTGACGGCAATCGCGGCAGGAGCCAGGAAACGGTGCCCGTAGGTCGTGTTTCCGAACGGCAGATAGTTCAAATCGCCCGCCTCGCCCGCAGCGCGATAGCCGGGCTGCGCGCCGCCTTCGATATTGCAGCCAAGATGCAGACCGCCGGGCAGCGCTTGCCCGTCAAACAACGCCAGAATCGAGCGCAGCGGGCGCACCCAGGTTAGGCGCGTATCGCGCCAGCGCATTGATTTGGGCCATGTATAGCCAAGGATGAGCGCGCAAATCAGGTCCGGCAGCACATCGCGTGTTGGGCGGCCCTGGATATGCGAAACAGCGAACAGCACTGCGCCCTTATCGGTCGCGCGGGTCTCAAGCTGCTCGCGGCTAAGGCCGGTGGACTTAAGGAAACCCTGGATAGCGCCCGCTGGCGCATCGGCACGCGGGCCTTTGCGCTCTTCCGCGCGATCCGGCTGGGCCGTCGGCACGCCGGTGACGCTGAAGGCAACGCGGCGCGGCGTGACCCACACCGACAGGCTTTCCGGGGTCAGCCCCGCTTCGGTCAGCGATGCCGCTAAACGCTCGCGCAGCTCTTCTGCCGCCCGCGCCTGCATCCGCGCTGGGATTTCTTCGGAAAAGAGTTCGAGCAGCAAATCGGCCATAATCTGATCCTGACGAGAGTTACGCGCCGCGCCCGGCAAGCCAGCCTTCGCAACAGCCTTTGGACAGGGCGCGCACTCGGCCAATATAGGCGGCGCGTTCCGTCACCGAGATCACGCCGCGTGCATCGAGCAAGTTGAAAGTGTGGCTGGCCTTGATCGCCTGATCGTAAGCGGGCAGCGGCAAATTAAGGCCAAGCAGCTTCTGGCATTCGGCTTCGGCTTCCGAAAAATGCCGGAACAGCACATCGGTATTGGCGTGCTCGAAATTATAAGCGCTGAACTGTTTTTCGTTCTCTAAGAACACGTCGCCATAGGTTTTGCGACCGGGGCCTTCAACGCCGTTCCAATCGAGATCATAGACGTTCTCGACGCCCTGCACATACATGGCGAGGCGTTCCAGCCCGTAGGTGAGTTCCGCACAGACGGGATTAGCCTCAATGCCGCCGACCTGCTGGAAATAGGTGAATTGAGTGACTTCCATGCCATCGCACCACACTTCCCAACCAAGGCCCCAGGCCCCCAGTGTCGGGCTTTCCCAATCGTCCTCAACGAAGCGAATGTCGTGATCGGCGGGGTCGATCCCCAGCGCCTTCAGGCTGTCCAAATACAGCGCTTGCGGGTCCAGCGGCGACGGCTTCAAGATCACTTGAAACTGATAATAATGCTGCAAACGGTTGGGGTTTTCGCCATAGCGCCCATCGGTAGGGCGG
>JAAFIC010000080.1 GCA_013298565.1 Alphaproteobacteria bacterium
GGCGGCAATCGAGCCGTTCGCGGATGCGTTCGGCCACGGCGTGCGCGTCGCGGATGGCGGCTTCTTGCGCGGCTTCTGCCCGAACGCGGCCTTCGCGGGCGGTCGCCGCCGCGCCTTCCGCGTCCTTCAAGCGGCGCGTGGCATCGGACGTGCTCCGCTCGGCGTCCGCAAGACGATCCGCCACAGCGCGGCGTTTGGCTTCGGCGGTTTCGATTTCGGCGAGCAGTGCATCTCGGCGGTCGGCCAGATCGTCTGGCGCGTGCGCGAGCATGGCGGCATCGGCATCGGCCTGGGCTTGGCGCGCGTTAAGATCGGCGAGCACGGCGGCAGAATTGCTCGAACGCCGCGCCCAATCGGCCCGCTCCCGCGCCACCTGCCCTTGCCGCCCGGCCCGTGTGTGTGCGTCGCGCTTCAGCCGATCACTTTCACTCCGCAGGGCTTGCGCTTGCGCGCGCTGGCCCGTTGCCTCCGCCCGCGCGTCCGCCAGCGCCGCAAGCAAAGGCTCAGGCGCGCTTAACCCGCTGCGTTCGGCTTCAGACTCCCGTTGATCGTCTTCAAGCGCGCCCGCTTCCGCCGTCAGCCGGTCGAGCGTATTGGTTAGGGCCGCACGTTTGGCGTCCGCTGCCGAGAGCAGCGCCGACTGCCGCCGATAGCTCTCTTGCATCGCGCTCGCGTGATCGGAAGCCGCTTTCAGCCGCGCCCGCGCCCCCGTTTCGGCTTCCCGCGCCAGCGCTAAGGCGTCCGCCGTGCGCGCTTGGCGCTCTTCGGCGAACATTTCTTCTTCTTCCAACCCTGCAATATCATCGTCGAGGCGGGTGAGGTGATTACGGCGCTCAAGCCTGAGCGCCGCGCGGCTGGGAGTCCCAGCGGCTGCCCGATACCCGTCCCAGCGCACAAGATCGCCCGCTGGGGTCACGAGCCGCTGGCCAATGCCAAGCTGCGGCCACAGGGCGAGGGCCGTGTCGAGATCAGCCACCACGCCCACGGCCATCAAGCGCCGCGCCAGCGCCTCCGGCCCGCCAACATAGGCGCTGAGGGGCCGCGTGCCGTCGGGCAGCGAATCCGGGCGCAGTAGGCGCTTGCCGTCGGTCTGCTGCCAGAAAATCTGTGCGCCGCGCGGATTATCGGCCAAGCGCACCGGCGCTTGTAAATCCTCGCCCAAGGCCACCGCCAACGCGGCTTCGTAGCCCGGCTCCACCGTCAGCGCGTCGATCACCGGGTCTTTCACTCCTGGCGGCAGATCGGCTGCGAGGGCGGCGGCAATGCCCGACCGTTCGGCGGTGAGGCGTGCCCGGCGTGCGGCCACCGCCTGCACCATCCGCTCCGCTTCCGCTTCAGCATCCTGGGCTTTGCGCTGGGCTTCGTCGGCCTTAGTGAGCGTGAGGCGGGCGTCTTCTTCTGCCGACAGCACGGTTTCGAGCTGGCTTTCAAGTTCCTCGGCATCCGGCAGGCCCGTGAGATCGGCATTGATGGCGGCCAAATCACCGCACAGCGTGTCTTGTTCCGCAGACCGGCGCGCGCTGCGGGCGGAAAGCGCGTTCAAGTGCCGCTCCAGCGTTGCCCGCCGCGCGTCGGTCTTCGCCAGGGTTTCGGTAGCGGCTTGAACGGCGGCTTCGGCGCGCTCTAAATCCGCCTCTTGTTCAGCCAGAAGCTCCAGGGTCTCGGTTAAGCGTTCGGTATCAATGGCGGCGGTTTCGGCGAGGCTTTCTTCTTCCTCTATAAGGCGCGCGAGCGCGGCTTCGGCATCGCCCGCCAGGCTTTCCTCCCGCTCCCGGTCGCGGGCGAGCAGGGCCAAGCGCTCTTGCACCGCGCGGGTTTGATCGACGAGGCGTTGCGCCTCCCCATCCAGCGCCCCTTGCGCCGCGTGCAGCCGGTGCAGGGCGGCGGCAGCTTCGGCGTCCTCCTGGCGCAGATCAGGCAAGCGCTCGCGCAGGTCGATGTCGAGGGTGGTGAGTTCCGCCACGCGCTCTAAAGATTCAGCGACTTTGAGTTCGGCCTGACGGAGCGCTTCCGCAGCTTTCGTGCGCCCCAGTTTGGCATCGAGCCAGCGAATGGCCAGCAGCACGGTTTCTGCCGCGCGAATGGCTTCAGAAAGTTGGCGATATTTTGCGGCTTGGGCGGCCTGGCCTTCCAACCCGTCGCGCTGCCGGGTGAGCGTGGCGAGAATATCGTCGATGCGCGCCAGATTGGTTTCGGCAGCCGTCAAGCGTTGTTCGGCTTCCTTACGCCGCGCCTGAAGCCCGCCGATTCCCGCCGCATCTTCCAGAATCGCGCGGCGCTCAAACGGGCGCGCGTTAATCATCGCGGCAACCCGGCCCTGGCTGACCAAGGAGGGGGAGTTCGCGCCCGTCGCGGCATCGGCAAACAGCATTTGCACATCGCGGGCGCGAGAATCGCGGCCATTCACGCGGTAGTGCGAGCCTTGCCCCCGGTCGATACGGCGGCTGACTTCCAATTCGCTGGCGTCATTGAAAGCGGTCGGCGCTCTGCGGTCGCTATTATCGATAAGCAGTTGCACTTCGGCATGATTCCGCGCCGGGCGGGTCGTCGTGCCGCCAAAAATCACATCATCCATCTCGCCGCCGCGCATCTGCCGGGCAGAGGTTTCGCCCATCACCCAGCGGAAGGCTTCAACGAGGTTCGACTTACCGCACCCATTCGGGCCGACAACGCCGGTCAGTCCGGTCTCGATGAGAAGATCGGTCGGCTCGACAAAGGATTTGAACCCGGCAAGGCGCAAGCGCGTGAACTGCATGGGCCAGACTTTCCCCGTTCAGCGGCAAAAGGCAAGAGGGGTGATCCGCTTAGGCGGTTTCGGCACGGCTGCTGTGCGAGAAAGGGATTGGTCTTGCGAAAAAAGCTGCCATTCGGCATTCTTTTCTAACTATGGAAAAGCTAACTCAATTCGAGCAGAAAATTCCTAATCTAGCGCTAGGCCGGGGCCGCGCACGGATAGGGCATAATTCTGGAGGCAACAAAAGCGTGTATGCCATTATTTTTGATTTAGATACGGACAAATTGCAACAGCTTTACCCAAATAAAAGCTGGCAGAACGCTTATACAGACATTCGGAATTTTTTAACAAGTCGTGGTTTCGAGTGGGTTCAAGGCAGTGGTTATTTTGGGGATGATACGGTAGATGCCGTTAAAACAGTGACCGCTGTGCAAAAATTAGGGCGTAAATACCCGTGGTTTATTCCCTCCACGCGGGACATTCGGATGCTGCGTATTGAGGAGAACAACGATCTTCTGCCAGCGTTGATAGACACTGATTAGAGCGCGTTTTCGCTCTCATCGCCTCACGGTAAACGCTCTAAATTTTGGCTCCAAGAATTGCACTCAACGGCGGGGGGACTATCCACGTCCGTAGTGTTTCTGCGCCCACATACATCCCTTAAGACTCAAGCTTACCGCGACAATCCCGCCGCCGACAAGGCCGCCAGATACGCCTGCCACAGCGTCGCCTCCGCTCGGTGCAATTCCAGAAAATAGCGCCAGGAATAAATGCCTGTATCGTGCCCATCATCGAACACCAACCGCACGGCATAATTGCCGATTGGCTCGATGCTGCGAAGGGTAACGCCCGATTTGCCCGGCACCAGTTGCTTTTGGCTCGGCGCGTGGCCCTGCACTTCCGCTGAGGGGCTTTCGACGCGCAAATATTCGGCAGCGAGCGTAATCACTTGGCCGTCGTCATAGCTGACGGTCAGGCTGCGCCGATCGGGCGCGAGCAGCAGATCGGTCGGCCAGGGCGTGGTTTCGCTCACGGGGTATCGTCCAGCGGGCGGGCTTCATCGACCAGCATGATCGGAATGCCGTCGCGGATGGGGAAGGCGAGGTGGGCCGCGTCCGAAATCAACTCCGCGCGCTCCCGGTCCAACCGCAGCGGGGTTTTTGTGACAGGGCAGACGAGGATTTCCAACAGTTTCGGGTCAACGCCCAGGGTATCGGCAACGGAAGTCATGGGAGAGTCCTTCTAATGTCGCAGGCCTAAATCGGGGTTGGAGACATCTTTATCCATCAACGCCATTTCGATCAGCGCGATCATGGTTGAGGCGCGGTCTTCGGTATCGGCGCTTTCCAGCAGCGCTTGCTTTTCACTGGCGCTGAACGGGCAGACCATGGCCAGGGTCGTGATCAGCACGTCATCCGGGGCTTGTTCGACTGAACCCCAATCTGCCGCAACGCCGTGGTGCCGGAGATAGTTTCGCAATCCACGCAGTAGGCGAGCGCGGTCGAAATCTTGCGGCGCTTGATCGTTCAAATCAGGGGCAAAGGGCTTCCAATCCACCCGCATGGGCCGATAGCCCCGGCGCAGCGGCAACTCCTCGACCCCAGCAAAGCGGCAGACGCCCGTCAGCGTAATCAGATAGCGACCATCGGCGGTTTCCTCGAAGGCGGTCAGCCGCCCCGCGCAGCCGATGCGGTACAGATCGGGGTGGCGGGAGCGGTCTTCAGCATCGAGCGGCTGGATTATGCCGATGAGCCGTTCCGGCGTGCCCAGGCAATCTTCCACCATCGCCCGGTAGCGCGGCTCGAAAATATTCAGCGGCAACCGCCCGCCGGGTAACAGCAGCACGCCACTCAGCGGGAAGACCGGTAAAAGCTCCGGCAGGGTTTCGGGTTTCCAGCCAACCGTCATCGCGGCGCTTAACTGAACAGCAAGGTGGACAGGCGCCGACGCCCCGCCACGCTGATAGGATCGGCGAGGCCGAAGGCTTCAAACAGTTTCAGCAACTGCTTACGCCCAGCATCCTCGTTCCACGCCCGGTCCCGCTTGATGAGATCGAGCAGATGATCCACGGCGCCCTGCTTATCGTCTTGCGCGTACAGCAGGAGCGCCAAATCGTAACGGGCCTGATGATCGTTGGCATCGCGGCCCAGGCGCGCGTCCAGATCGGCGCGGCTGCCCAGGTCTGCCGTTTGTTCGGCAAGCTCGATACCCGATTTGAGCGCCAGCACATCGGCGTGGAACAGCTTCTCTTTCGGAACCTGCGCCAGCACTTGCTTGGCCACATCAATTTGCCCCGCCAGCAGCGCCATGCGCCCCATCCCGGCAATGGCTTCGACGTTATCCGGCTCGACCTGTAAGATCTGCCCGTAAATCGCCTGCGCCGTCACCGCATCGCCTGCTGCCAGCGCTTCTTTAGCGTGGGCAAGTGCATCGGCGATTTGCGCGGCGGGATCATTCTCTGCCGCGAGCGCTGCCAGTTTCTTCACCCACGCCTTCACTTGGCTTTCAGGCAGCGCGCCTTGAAACGCATCGACCGGGCGTCCCTCGAAGAAAGCATAGACCGTGGGAATGGACTGCACGCGCATTTGCGCCGCAAGCTGCTGGTTTTCATCGACGTTGATTTTCACCATCCGCACGGACCCTTTGGTCTCGGCGACGGCTTTTTCCAGCAGCGGCCCCAGGGTTTTGCACGGCCCGCACCAGGGTGCCCAAAAATCGACGACGATCACCGCCTCGCGGGAGGCTTCCATCACCTCAGCCGTAAAGGTGGCCGTGGTAACATCTTTTACCGCCGGGGCGTTGGCCGGGGCCGCCGAAGCGCCGAAAAGCGTTTGCATGGGGAAAAACCCTTCCCAGAGAGAATCTGTGTCCGCGCGCCGTGTCGCAGACTTAAAACTACCCTTCATGTGGCACGGGCGCGCCAGAGAGGCAAGGCTTGGAGGCACGGCTTACACCGCAATTCCCCCACGCGCCGCAATTTCTTCAGGAAGCCGAGCGAAAAAGCGCTTGCAGGAATTCCGTCACGCGCTATAGTCCGGCTCACCGACAGTTGATGATGCGTCGCTGGTCGACCGATGCGGGAATAGCTCAGTGGTAGAGCATCACGTTGCCAACGTGAGGGTCGAGGGTTCGAATCCCTTTTCCCGCTCCAAATTCTCAAAAACCCCTGCCAGATTTGGTGGGGGTTTTTGGTTTTGACATTGACGTAGCTTAAAACCTTTGACCATACTAATCATAATGATCGATATGGTTGAGGTGTTGCTATGATTACCGAAGTCAGCGCGGTTGCATTTCGGCAAAACCTGGGGGAAATGCTCAACCAGGTTCAGTATCGCAACGACAGCATCCTTATCAAAAAAGACGGTAAGACGGTCGCGGCCCTCGTCGATGCCGAACTCTTTGCGCGCATCCGCCGCATGCGAGATCGTTTCGACGCCCTCAGCGGCCAGCTTGCCGAAAGCTATGCCGATGTTCCTGCGGAAGAAGGGCTTGCCGAGATTGATGCGCTTGTCGCCCAAGAACGCGGGCGGTAATGCGGGGGTTGCGGGTTGTCCTGGATACAAATGTTCTTGTATCAGGAATCACCTACCCCCGTAGCATTCCGGGGCAGATTGTTGGCGCGTGGCGGTATGGGGCCATAGAAACCGTGCTGTCGCACTACATTATAGAGGAAATAGTGCGAGTATTGCCGCGCCTGTCGCAGAATCGCCTCAGCCCGTCCGCCATTCGGGACTTGGCCGATAGCCTCCTATTTTTAGCCGATATTGTGGAGCCAGAGGGCGGGCAAGAGGCAGTGTTGCGTGACCCTGCCGATCAACCCATCTTGGGAACTTTTTTAGCTGGGCGCGCGCAGTATCTGATAACGGGCGACAAGGATCTTCTGGCGCTGGCAGGAAATTATCCCATCCTCACGCCTGCCGCTTTTTGGGCAAAACATAGCGGTTAAAACGGCAGTGCCGAAAGTTTGCTATTCTTGTTAAGGGGTAACTCGTGAAGCGCAGGACCCGGAGCGTCCAACATAATCTGCTGCATATCTGGCCAGCGCCACAGCAGAAGCGACGCGCGTTGGTGCATCAGGGTCTTCGCAAAACCTTTAGCAAAAACAAAACCGTGCAGGCCCGAGGAGCGCAGCGCCGCCCGCTCCGGCTTATTCTTCCGCAGTCGATCATCCGCCGTCACGAAAGCCCAATCGTCGGCCTGAGCCTTCAAAAAAACCGATCCACTCAATATCCAGCGAATGTCGCCCTCTTGGAAGGGCCGAAATATCTTTGATGTGGTAGGCCCGGTGCCCGTAATGCTGGATAAAACCATCCAGCGTGGTCGCGAGGGTCGGAGAGGTGCAGTTATCGAAAAGCAGTTTCACGCCGCCACCCGTTGCTCCAAATCGCTCTCGAAAGCCATCGCCCGGCGAACGGCGGCAAGGGGCACGTCATAAGCAAGCGCCGCGCGTTCCGCCCCTTCCAACTGCCCCGCAGCGGCGAGAACAGCGGTTGGTACACTGCTTTCTGCCTCGATAGGCCGACCGAAGGCCCGCGCCGGATCAACGATGATTTTGCCCTTTTGGCCCAAAGGCCACCACTGAACCGGATGCCCCCTGTCGTCGAGATCGACCGTTTTTAACAACGGTGCAATAATCTGCTGAAACTCGAATTGACGGCGAAAGAGGTTGAGAAGTTGTTGTTTTTCTTCTCCCGTCTCATCCTGTTGGATCACTTGCAGAAAAATATCCCGGCCATCGGTGCGAAACCGATCCGTGGAAAGCGGATACGCTTCCCCCAGAACGTCTCGTGCCAGAGTAACTGCCGTGCGAACCCGCTGCGGCGACAGCCCTGCGGCGATAAACTTATCGGCAATCCGCACTTCCATCAAGTCCCGGAAGCCTAAATAAAATTGCTCATCGTCTAAAGTCATCTGGGGTTGCCACAGGGGGTCGTAAAAACGACCCCGAACCGAATGACCGCGCAGCCACCGGGAAATCTTTTGAGGGGAAATACGGAGCAACTTACCCGCCTCGGCAGGCGTGTAAAGCCCTATGCCAATCAGTTCATTCATGCTTCCCTCCCTCGGCTTTCAGTGAGTCACTGCAAGAACATAATGTCAACTGAAGGCGCGTAATGTCTAGCTCTACCCATTCTTTCCGGGATTTTCAGGCCCTGGCCCCAACACCTGCAACCCATGCCCCAGCAGTACCCGTTCATCGAAAATGAAACAGCCGCCGTGCCACAGGCTTTGCTCCGGGGGGATTTTTTCTAAGTAGGCGAGAATGCCGCCCTCCAGGTGATACACGTCCGCAAAACCTTCGTTCAGCATAAAGGCGGTGGCTTTTTCGCAGCGGATGCCGCCGGTGCAGAACATCGCGACTTTCTTATGCTGCTTGGGGTCGAGCTTATCGCGCACATAGGCCGGAAACTCGCCAAAGCTCCGCGTACCAGGATCGACGGCACGCTCGAAGCTGCCCGCCGCCACCTCGAAACCATTGCGCGTGTCGATCACCAGCACCTCGGGGTCTTGGATCAGTGCGTTCCAGGCTTCAGGCGCGACGTAGGTGCCGACGCGCTGGCTGGGATCGGCCTCCGGCACGCCAAAGGTGACGATTTCGCGCTTCACTTTGATCTTGAGCCGACCGAAGGGCATGGTTTCGGCAGAGGAACGCTTCCAGCGCAACGCGGCCAGCCCCGCCGCTGTGCGAATGGCCTCTAGCACTGTTAGCAACCCAGCTTCCGGCCCGGCAAGCGTGCCGTTCAGCCCTTCGGGGGCGAGCAGTAGGGTGCCGCGCACGCCGTTCGTCTCGGCAATCGGCAGAAGCTCTGCTTTCAGCGCACTCGGGTCTTCCAAACGGAAGAAAGCGTAAAAAGCGGCAACGGTTAGGTCCATGCCAACGCCCCCGTGGTTAGCTCAGTTCCGCGCTCACTCATTCGTCAAATTTCCCGCGCCAGCCGCCGCCAAGGCCGCGAATAAGGTCTTCATAGCCCGCCGCATCGCTGGAAATCCGCCCGGTACGGCGGAAATAGTCGATGATAACCAACGGGATATTGAATTTGAACACGTCATCGGCGCGCAGCAGATCGTCGATATGCTCAAACGGCCATCGGTAAAATGCCTCATGCTCGCCGTCGCCGCTGACCGGCTGAAAACCGATGGGCACGGTAAGATCGAAGGTGAAGAGCACATGATCCCGCAACCCCTTGGGGCTTTCCATGCGGTAGAGCACGGCCCCCGTCGGTTGCGCCTGGGCCGCAAGCGCGGGCGACATCGAGGCTTCTTCCCCGCATTCTTTAATCAGATTCTCCAGCGGGGTGAGACCATAGGGCTGCCCACCCGCGACGAGATTATCGAGCTTACCGGGGGCTACCGCCTTATTCTGAGCGCGCCGGGCAACCCACATATCGCCCTCGCTCGTGACATTCAGATGAACGCCATAGGCGCGAATACCCAAATAATCCGCCGCCCCCCGGTCCACGAGCGCCACTGGCTCCTGGCCCCAGCGCCGCAGTACCGGGTAAAGCTCCCGGCGTTCTTTGGCAAGATCGCGGCTCGCGACAAGCCGCCGCACCAAATCGGCCAAAGCCGCACTGCGCGCCAGCCGGTTGGGCGGGGCGATAAGTTCTACCCAGTTGGGCGTAACCGTCAGCAGATCGTCTTCCACCCTCAACCGATCCAGCCGATCGCGGCGCACGGCCCCATAGCGCTGATGGCCGATGCGGAACGGTACGTACTCCGCCGGGGTCCAGCGGTTGCAGGCGCTTAGGTGATCGAGGTAGGGGTCGAGTGTCCGCATCATCCGCGTGAACCTTTCTCCCGGCGTGCACGGGCGGCCTGATCCTGTTCATCTTGCAGCTTATGAAAGGCCGCAAGCCGAGCGGCGTCAAGCGACCCTGCTGTGACCGCAGCCTGCACAGCACAGTTGGGTTCCTGATGATGCTGGCAGTCGCGAAAACGGCAACCGAGGCTAAGTTCCTCAATATCGGGGAAGCCTTCACTTACTTCGGCGTCCCAGAGATGAAACTCGCGCATCCCTGGTGTGTCGATCAACACACCGCCGCCAGGCAGCAGCATGAGTTCCCGCCGCGTTGTTGTGTGCCGCCCTTTACCATGATCGGAGACCGCGCCAACCGACTGGCGGTCGGCGCCAAACAACACATTTGCTAGCGAAGACTTGCCAACCCCGGAGGAGCCGACCAGCGCTAAGGTTTCCCCCGGTTCAAGTGAGGCCCGCAACGCCTCAAGCCCGGTTCCGGTAACAAGGCTGATCGGCCAGCACGGCACATCGGGGGCCACCGCGCGGACTGCCGCGATGCGCGCATCCATATCTGCCGCCAGATCGGCTTTCGTCAGCAACAGCGTCGGGGCCACGTCGGCATTAGCACAGGCGGTCAGATAGCGCTCCAGACGGCGCGGGTTGAAATCCTCGCTCACGGCCATAGCGATAAACAGGCGATCTAAATTCGCTGCCACAATCTGCCGCACAGCCCGCTCGCCAGCGGTTTTCCGCACGAAGGCACTGCGCCGGGGCAAGAGGGCCGCAATCGGGTGCAAACCTTTTTCGGCAGGCAAGAGCGCTACCCAATCGCCGACGGCCAAGCTCTCCCCATCGGCCCCCAAATCCCGCCGCAACCGGCCCGGCAGAAACGCCGACACCGTGCGAAGCTCCCCCTTGCCCTCGCACAGCGCCTCATAGCCGCGCCGATGCTCGACCGCGATGCGGGCGGCAATCAGGCCGGAGGCACCGAGGGCGCGAAAGCCCGCATCGAGCGGTTTCGTCCACCCGAGATCGAGAAGACTGCTCACGAGGCGCGCTGCACATCGACACCCCTGCGCGCGAGGGCATCGGCGCGCTCGTTTTCCGGGTGGCCGCTATGGCCCTTTACCCAGTTCCAAGAGAGTTGATGCGGCTTCATCGCCGCCAACATCCGCTCCCACAGATCAATATTCTTCACCGGCTTCTTATCGGCAGTGCGCCAGCTATTCTTTTTCCAGGTCGGCATATATTTGGTTATCCCGTCGATCACATATTTGCTGTCGGTAAAAATATCGACCGCTACGGGGCGTTTTAACGCCTCCAGCCCCTGAATGATCGCCATCATTTCCATGCGGTTATTGGTGGTATCGCGCTCCCCGCCAAAAAGTTCCTTCTCCGCACCGCGAAACCGCAAAATTACGCCCCAGCCACCGGGGCCAGGATTACCGCTGCACGCACCATCGGAGAAGAG
>JAAFIC010000081.1 GCA_013298565.1 Alphaproteobacteria bacterium
CGTCGCTCCCCCTGCGGGAGCGTGGATCGAAACCCGCGAGGCGGGACCGTATCTAGGCGTTTGGTCCCGGCGTTTGATGGTGCGGATTGATTTTAAACCGTTCTGGTTCGGTTTCCCAGATTTTGCAGATGTACTCGTAGGGCGTTAGGCCGCGCAGGGTCTTCAGTCGGCGACCGTAATTATAAGCATCAATGAAGGTATGAAGGTGCGCTGTAAGCTGGGCATGGCTGTCGTAATGATAGCGCTTAACGGTGGCCTCCTTGATCGTGCGGTTCATGCGCTCGACCTGACCGTTGGTCCAGGGATGCTTGATTTTGGTGAGCCGGTGTTCGATGTCGTGCTCATCGCAGACCCGGTCGAAGATATGGTGGAAGGCGTATTGGTGGTGCGCCATGTTGGTGAACTGGATGCCATTATCGGTGAGCACGGTGTGGATGGCATAAGGCACGGCAGCGATCAGGTTGCGCAGGAACTGGGCGGCGATCATCTTACCGGCCGTCCGGTGTAGTTCGACAAAAGCGAACTTGCTGGTTCGGTCGATCGCCACGAACAGCCGTAACTTGCCCTCGGCAGTCTGCACCTCGGCGATGTCGATATGAAAGTAGCCAATCGGGTAGGTCTTGAACTTGCGCTTCGGCTCCTTGTCTCCGGTCACCTCCGGTAGTCGGCTGATCCCATGCCGTTGCAGGCAACGATGCAGGGACGAGCGTGTCAGGTGGGGGATCGTCGCCTGTCGGGCCTAGAGACAGTCGTCGAGCGGCAGCAGGGTGTGCTCGCGGAAAATGCACCATCAAACGCCGGGACCAAACACCTAGGGCCGGATGGAATACCGGCTTTCTCGTCAATCTCATCGCGCACCGTTGAAATGCGATTGCCCTGGGGGAAGCCTTGGCAGGCCAATCTGTTTGTGATTAGCTGCGGTACCTTTTCTGCACGTCATTTAACGATTGTTGATTGAGAAAAATTATGCCGAATTCTGCTGAATTTGTGCCTTTCACCAGTTATTCGCAGCATGGGGAAGAGGCGGTTCTACTCTCCCTATTGAGAACGTCCTGGCCGAAGTGTCTGGTGGAGGTTGGCGCTCACGACGGCGTTTCTCTCAGTAATTCACGGTTGTTGATTGAGAGATTTGGCTATGCGGCAGTGCTTATCGAGCCGATGCCCGGCCCCTTTGCCTCGTTATCGGCGGTGTACGTCGATCAGCCCAATGTGACCTGCCTCAATCTCGCCATTGCCGATCAGCCCGGCGTCGGCACGATGTATGTGGGCAGCGATGGGCCGAATGGCACGATGTCCACGCTCTGCCGCGACGAGAATGCGTGGTTCGAGGCGCATCGCACCGATGAAACCGTGAGCGTACCCATCGAAACCCTCACCGCCGTTTTGGATCGTCAGGGAACGCCCACCGATATTACGCTGCTGCTCGTTGATGCCGAAGGGATGGATTGTGAGGTTCTGAACAGCCTCGACTTTACAAAATACAGCCCGCGCGTGATAATAACGGAAGATTATGTGCATGATCCGATAAAGCACATTCGAAAAATACAATATCTACTCGAAAAAGGTTATTCGCTCGTGCAAAGCGTTGGCGCAAATACAATTTGGTTGCGTCAAGACTTACTGGTTGAGCCGCAGGAAATCAGGCTTATAGATCAAGTGAGGGGTGTTACTGTTTCTCAGAGTGCAGGCCGCGCAGTGCGGGAAAATTCGATTTTTATTTTTGATCCTGCACTCGAGGACACGCTGGGCCACCATTATCATTTCGATCTTACCCTAGCGGCCGCAGGGTGGCGGCTTGGGTATCGCCCGGTCGTGTTGGGGGCCGAAGCGTCGGACTGGCGCGGGTTCCCGGATCATGTGGCGGTCGATCCGCTATTCCGTTTTCACCACGGGCGCGGCACGCGCATCGAAGGCCCGGTCTGGTCGCAGCCGTTCGAGAATGAAGCGGTTTTGTTCGAGCTTCAGATGGCGGGGTTTAGCCGTCACACGCTGCGGGCGGGCGATATTCTCTTTTTCCACTCGCTGCTGGCCCCGCAACTCTTGGGCCTCGCGCGCTGGTTGGGCGGGCAGACGCTGCCGCGCGATCTAACGCTGGTGGTCTTTCCGATTTTCCCGGATTTCCACGAACCCGCGCGGGCCGATGCCTACCGGCTGGCGTTTGCGCGGCTGGCAGCGTTAGGCGTGCGCTTAGTGGTATGCGCCGAAACCGCCCCGCTGCAAGAAACTTTGTCCAATCTGCTGCCCGCCGGTCAAACCGCCCAGCTTGCGCCGTTTTTGTTTCCCATCGTTGATTATCCCCTGCCGCCCCCTTCTCCAGAAGATCGCCCGGTGCGGGTGGCCTTTCTCGGCGATGCGGGGCGGCCATCTAAAGGCGCAGCGCTTTTGCCGGAAATTCTTCGGTCCGTGACCCCGCAGGTCGGCGGGGCTATTGAAGTTTTCGTCAGTCTCAACCAGCCGAACTCGGCGCTGGCCGATGTGCCGGGCGTTACCGTGAGCACGACCCCGCTCGGCACGGACGCCTACTGCAAGCGGCTGCTGTGGGCCGATATTTTGCTGATGCCTTACGATCCCACGCATTACCGCACCGCAGGGTCCGGTATCGCTTTTGAAGGGGCGCTGGCCGGGAAAGCTATGGTTATTCCGGGCGAAACAGCGCTGGCGGAAAGCCTTGCAAGCCTAGGGGCGAACGCTTATCCCTTCACGTCCTGGACGGCAGAGGCCGTTGCGAGTGCGCTTACCGATGCCTGTCAGTCGGCACGGGCCAAGCACGCGGCGGCTCTCGACGTAGCCCGCCATCTGCGCGAGACGCGCGGGGCCGAGGGCTGGCTGCGCCGGTTGTTAACCAAAGCCCCGATTGAAGCGGAGTCTCCCGCAGCGGCGCTTCCCCCCCAGGACGACAGGCTTCAAGCGCTTGAAGCCGCCTTGGCACACGCGCTCCAAGCCCAGCAGGCAATCCTGCGCTCGACCTCCTGGCGCTTGACGGCACCGTTGCGCGCGCTCCTGAACAGGATTCGCGGCTAGAAAGTCACCAACGCCTGCACGCGGCGCGCAAACTCCTGCGGGTCGCAGTCTTCGGCCATACGGGCGAGGGCGGCGTTCCGCAGACGGGTCCAGAGGGCCTCGTCCTGATAGAGCCTTGCGATCTGGCGCGCGAAAGCGTCGGGATCGTCGGCGGTCAGCAGCTCTACCCCATCCGTCCAGCCCAATTGTTCGGCGAGCAAGGAGGTTGCGACCACCGGCACCCCGTAAGCGGCGGCTTCGTGGATTTTATGGGGAATACCCCCGGCAAAGCGTGTCGGCGCGACGAACACGCGGCTGCGATCATAGATCGGCGTAATATCCGCCACTTGCCCCATCAGGCGCAGGCAGCCCGTGGGCAGTTCATCAAGCGCCTTGGCCCCTGTTCTGCCCACCACTTGAAGCTCTACCGCCTCCGAAAGATGCTGCGGCAGGCGCGGGGCCACGTCGCGCGCGAACCATTGCAACGAATCGACGTTTGGCGAGCCATCATCTTGCAACAGCCCGACGAACAGCAGATTGTGGCGCGCGGCAAAAGCGCGCGGGGTTGGGTGCGGGGCAATGCCGTGGCCAATGACGTGAACCTCACTGTAACCCCGTTGCCGGAAATGCGATGCCTCGCCGGGGGAGACGGTCACGATGCGTTGCGCGATGGACGCCAGCTTCAGTTCAGTCTCAATCTCCCGCTCGGCCCGCGCCACGGCATCGGCAGACCCGAACAGCCGCGCCCGGTGCTTTTCGCGGACGGCAAACACGGCCTCTGCATCATAAATCAAGCGGGCTTTACCCAACAGATCGGGTTCATCTTTCAACAGCGCGCGCAGCAACTCCATATTGTGCGGGCGGCTGATGAGCACAGTATCATAAAGCCCCCGCCGCGCTTTTAAGAAGGCGGCAAGCCCGGCGCGGCCCTGATCCAGGGCCACTTCAACGGTCGGCGGCAGCCACTGGTGAATGGCGTCCCAGGTTTCGTGCGGGCGGTCGATGGGGTAGAAAGTTACCTGTCGTCCGGTTTGCGCGATCACCTCTAACATATGGCACGCGCGCGGAAAGCCTGAACCCAAGGGCGGCAGCGGCACCCGATCATCGAGAACCAGCACCCGTTCGGTTCCGCCTTCAGGCGCGCGCGTACGGGCGGCGAGCACGTTTTTCAAATCGGGCGCCCACTGCCGCGCTAAAAACGCTTGGTGTTTTTCCAAGAACAGCAGGCGATTTTTTTGCTGAAGCTCTAGCGCTTGGTTGCTTTTCTCGGAACTGCCGAACTCGAAATGATCCAAGACCGCGCGAGGCTCATAAACCACGCGCAGGCCGCGCTGCCACAGGCGCAAGCAAAAATCGGTTTCCTCATAATAGGCCGGGGCGTAACGCTCATCAAAGCCGCCCATCTCGGCAAAGAGTGCGCGGCGGAATAAGAGGAATGCGCCGGAGCAGTAATCGACATCACGGCGGAACATGACCTCGGGCGACTCAGGCAGCAGATTGCGACCGTACCCGAGGCAACTCCCATCCTGCCAAATAATGCTGCCCGCTTCCTGCAAACGCCCATTCAGCAGAATGATCCGCCCGCCGACAGCACCGATGTCGTCGGCCCCCGTTAAGGTTTCAAGGGCAGCCCGCAGCGCGCCGGGCCGCATAACGGCATCATTATTGAGCAATAGAACATGCTCGCCCGTCGCCGCTTGCACGGCCTTATTGACCGCGAGCAGGAAGCCGAGGTTGCTGTCGTTCCGCTGGAGTGTTGCGCCTTCGGTTCGCGCCAGGAGTTCGTCGGTGCGATCAGAGGAGGCATTGTCGGCAATCACCACCTCAATCGGAATAGCCGTTTCCGCTGCCAGCGCTTTGAGGCAGGCGTAGCTGAGTTCGGCCTGATTCCACAGAATCAGCACGATAGAGACCAGCGGTTTTTCGGCGCGCGGCAGCACTAAGGGCTGCCCTGATGCCAGGAACGCCTCGAACTCTGTCTGTTTTTCGGCGCGGAAGAGGGTTTTTGCGTCGGCCAAATCTAGTGCCGGGGCCTCCGGGGTCGGTTGCCGAGCAAGGCGGGCGCGGAGTTTTAGAATCCGATGTCCGTAGGGCAATTCCAACAGGGTCGCGCGCAGCCGCTTTTTCAGCCCTATCGGAATCCCCAGCTTTTTTAGGGCACGAAGGGGAGCCGTCACGCGCCAGGAACTAGACTCACGCATCGCCGCGACAAGCCCGTTCGCATACGCAACCTCCCTCTCCAACTGTTCGATCTGTGCGGAGGCGGAGCGTTCCAATTGCTCAATCTGCACACGGGTCGCGTGGGCAAGCCCTCTGACCTCATCGAGAGTCGCGGCCATACTCTCGATCGCCGCCTCCCGATCCACCAGTCGCGCCTCGGTCATGAGCCGTCCGCCGGTGCCATGATAGGCTAGAACATCGGCTGGCACAGGCAGATCGAACCAAGCGTGATTATCGGATTTGAGCAACAGCAGCCCATCGGGCGTGGGCAGTGGCGGGATCAGCAGTCCGCCGGGGGCGGCGTCAGTTTCAAAGAACGCGCGCGTGTCGGCGGCGTCGAGATCGAGACTCCAGACAGTTACGCCTAGCGCGCCAATCAGATGGACTGAGCCGAGATAGAGCGCCGCTTCTGGCGTTTTAATGTCGAACCGAAGCTTTGCAAGTGGGGGCGCGAGCGGCCCGCCCAGGGCTTCATGTGTCGGCAGCGGAATTTCGGCGACCAGCAGCCCCGGTGCGCGCGGCACCTCTTGCCACTGGCTGGTTTCTTCCCGGAAGCCTTGACCTCGGCTGGCGGCATAAAGCCCAAAGCGAACAGGCGCGCCCATCTTCGGCGCGGTACGGGGTGCCGCCCAGGCGTGGGAGGACGGCGCATCGGCATCGCGCATTAAATCTTCAATAAGGGCGCGCGCTTGCGGGATCGCGTTCGGCAGCACAAAACCGCGCGCACCCAAGGGCCACGAGGTTAGCATCTGACTCGGGCTATCCACGAGGCGCGGCGCTTTCAGCCCTTCGGCAATCGCGTGCGGCAGCGATTGGCCACCGATGAACAAAGCGGCCTGATTGATGCGTTGGGCAAGGTCAAGCGCGTCGGTCGCTGTCAGCATATCCCCCGGAATATCGGTATAAACCCAGGATTCCTCCGGCAGGCCAACCTTTGTAATCGGCCCGAACCCCGCCAAGATGCGCTTGAAAAAGCTAATATCTTTATTCCGGTAGCGCGGGGTGAGCGACAGGATAATGCCATTTTTGGCAACGCTTGGCGCGTGCGGTAGGATAATCCAGGCGTCGTTGCCGCGCGCGGTTGCACCAACGGCATCGCTGTGGCTTGTCACCAGATGGCGGCGGTCGAGCGGTTGCAGGCGGAAACGGTCGAAGATGTAATCGACGCCCAACAGGCTAGGGTCGATATGCTCCAGCGGCAACCCGCGCACCATCGAGGTTTCAGCAGGCTTCCCGAAGCCTTGCGAGAGGTTGATGGGAGCGGCTGCGATCTCGATGCAGGTTAGCGGTGCTTGCGTTAGCAGCAGGGGAACCAGAAACCGCGCCCCCGTCTCGGTCAACACTCGCCCGCCCAACGGCGGATCGGAAACGATATTCAGCACGAGCCGCGTGATGCCCAACTCCCGAATGGCCGGAAGCGCATGAATAATATCGCCCATATTGCCGCTGTGAACGGCAGAGGGGCCGGGCGTTTCGCTACCGAAACGCGCGATGAGGGTAAGAAGGTTTTGGCTCATGTTAGGCGTTTCCCGTTAGGCGTTTTCTGGTGCCGTCAGCGCGCGGCGCAGGCGCTGCTGCGTAATCCGCTTCCAGTTGAGCAGGTCGGGCATCGTCTCGTCCCGGTCGAACCCTTCCAGCACTGTCGCAATGCCGGAAGGCGCGCATCCTAGGCTGAACGGGAGCGTGCAAACCTGGGTTTCGGCAGTGTAATCAGACACGAACAAAGCCGGTTTCAGCATCCCGTTGGCAAGGGCCGCAAGGTTTACTTGATCGGTAATAACGAACTCGGCAACCGAAAAAGCCTCGGCCCAAGCCTGCCAATCGTCGCTCAAATCGCGCGGAACAGTCCGGCAGGGAAGCCCGCTCAACTGCTCCAGCAGCAGGGGGGGCAGGGCGGGTCCGGTCCAAAGGTAGGTTTGCGTTATCCGGGCCGGGGCTTCTTCTGCCGGAGCGAAGAACCACAGCGGCGGAAACCCGCAGTCGGCGTCGCCGCCAAAGGTGAGCGCGCGCGCAGCCTCGGGGTTCACCAGGGTCTCCGTCCCCGCATAGTGTGCCATAATCTGCGTTAGCAGCGCGTGATCCTGGGGCTGAGACACCGCGACACGTAAGGGGGAGGGCAGAACCACGTTATTTTCCGCTTCCATTAAAAGCTAAGGTTCCGTTGTTAGCATGATCGTTTCGGCACTTCTATCGAAAGCCGATACCCTGTTCCCGGCGAAACTGGCGCGGCGACCGCTCGAACCAGCGCGTGAAGGCGCGGCTGAAGGCGCTTATTTCGGAGTATCCCAGCAGAAACGCAATATCGGTAAGTGGCACATGGGTTTGCTGCACATAAAGGCGCGCCAACTGGTGCCGCACCTGTTCGACCATATCCGAAAAACTCACGCCCTCGTCGGCAAGGGTGCGCTGAAGCGTCCACCGCCGAATCGCCAAGGCTTCGGCAACCTCTTCGATATAGGGAGTGCCGTCCACCAAACGGCTGCGAATTTCCGCCTGAACCCGCCGCATGAGCGGCACATCGCCAGTGCTTCCCTGCGCGGCATGGAGCAAGTGTCGGCGGAGTCGGTCCATTTGTTTGATGTCCGCTCCCGGCATTGCAATGTCTTCGGGCGGGCGCTTGAACACTAAGGCATTGGTGCGTTGGCCCCAGTGGATTGGTGCCTGAAATGCGTGCTCATGCGCGTGTGATTGTTCGGGGCGCGGGTGCTCGAAATGCACTTCTTCCGGTGCCCATGTGGTGCCGAAAACTGCGCGCAGCACGTTCACGAACATGCCGAGTGTTAGTTCCGCATCTTGCCGCCGCGCCACAATCGCCCCGTCGAGAATGCGATATTCGAGCGCTACGATGCCGCCCGCCGCCCGGAACGCGGTATGCGTGACCTGTTGGTGATAGGGAAACAGCCCGGCCAGGGCTTCCAGCGCCGAGATCAGCGTGGGTGCTGCCAAGGTAATGCCGCCGATCAGGCCCAGATTCTGCGGGAGGAACTGTTGACCGTAGCATAGGCCGAAGTTGCTATTGCCGGTTTGTGCCGCAGATTCTTCCATCATCTGAACATAGGCGGCAAGATCGAGCGGCAAGGTCGGGTCGGTCAACCATGACACGTCCACCCCGGCGCGGTTCAGCACGCTGTCGGCATGGCCGCCTTGGTTTTCGATGAACTCGATCACGCCGGAGGCGGCGGCAGCGAGCACGTTGCAAGCGGCGGGAGGGGAAACAGTGCGGACCATCGGCCTCCAACCGTAGGGTTTAGGGATGCCTGAATAGTCTCGCCAGAGATTGCATCGCAGCACAACAAAACATTGGTTAAGGGGGCGGGCCTTAGCGCGGCCTGCCCCCTTATATTTACTTAGTGCCGAGCAGCAGATCGCCTTCTGCCTTAGCGCGCAAGTGGCCGGTTGCGGCGTAATAGGCAAAGCCGAGGGCGAAAAGCCCGAGGAACAGACCGAAGACGATGAGGTTGTAATAGATCATCGCTACAAGGCACACGATGCCCGTCACCAGGGCAATCGCTGGGAAAATCGGGAACAGCGGTGCCACATAGGGCCGCTCCAAATTCGGCTCGCTTTGGCGTAGTTTGAAGAGACTGAGCATACTCATAATGTACATCACAATCGCCCCGAACACAGACATGGTAACAATATTCCCCGTCAAGGTCGTGTCGTTGATCGTGATAAGATTGTCGGAGAAAATCGCCGCAATCCCAATAACGCCGCCGGTGAGAATAGCCCAATGGGGCGTTTTGCGCTTCGGGTGAACCCTAGACAGCACGCCGGGCAGGAAGCCTGCGCGCGACAGGGCGAAAATCTGGCGCGAATAGCCCATGATGATGCCGTGGAAGGAGGCGACGAGACCCAGAACCCCAATCCACACGAGCATATGAAACCAGCCGGACGAGTCGCCAACAACGGTTTTCATCGCCTGCGGCAGCGGATCGTTAATGTTAGACAGGGCTTTCCAGTCCCCCACACCGCCTGCGAAAATCATTGTACCGAAGGCGAGGAACACCAACGTCAGAATCCCGGCAATATAGGCGCGCGGAATAATCTTTTTCGGCTCTTTCACCTCTTCCGCTGCCATGGCCGCGCCTTCGATAGCCAGGAAAAACCAGATGGCGAAGGGGATTGCCGCAAAAATCCCACCGATAGTGCCTATCGTGAAAGTTTGCTCGCCCGCCCAGCCGTTAGCGGTAAAATTGCTCCATTGGAAGCCTGGAGCGACCACACCCATGAACACCAGCAACTCAGAAACCGCAAGAATAGTGACGAACAGCTCGAAGGTCGCGGCGATGCCGACACCCGCGATATTGAGGCCCATGAACAGAATATAGGCCCCCACCGCGACCATTTTTGGGTCCAGCCCTGGGAACTGCACGTTTACATACGCCCCAATTGCCAGCGCAATCGCTGGCGGCGCGAAAACGAATTCGATCAGGGTCGCAAACCCCGCCACAAACCCGCCTTTCGGCCCGAAGGCGCGATAGCTATAGGCGAACGGCCCGCCCGCGTGGGGAATCGCCGTGGTGAGTTCGGTAAAGCTGAAAATGAAGGTGACATACATGGCGGCGACGAACAGTGTCGTCACTAAAAAGCCAAGCGTACCCGCCGAGGCCCAGCCGAAGCTCCAGCCGAAATACTCGCCGGAAATCACCAAGCCAACGGCAATCCCCCAAAGTTGGACCCCGCTCAGGCTTTTACTTAATACCGATTTTGTTGTGGACATGAATAGCTCCTGTTCGGTTTGTTTGAGGGCGTTTCATCCCGTTTTTTTTAGAGTTTTATTGTCTTGATCGTATGCGCCGCCAAGGCTTCGGTTGGCGCGTTTTCCTTGAGATCGACACCTGAGAGCCGCAAGCGAACGGCCTCGCGCGCCAACCACGCGGCTTTATCGGCGGCAACGGCGTACATCTGCCCATCGGCGTGAATGTTGGACAGGCAGTTACGCTCCGAATCGCGCCGCCCCAGCCGGGGTTTGAACGTCATGTAGAGGCCAAGACTGGCGGGGACGGAGAGACCGGGGCGCTCCCCTACCAGCAGCAAACAAAGCTGCGCGCCCAAAATCTCGCCAACTTCATCGCCGAGGGCAACCCGCGCTTGTTCAGCCAGGACAATCGGCGCGATCCGCCAGCCGGAAAGCCGCGCCACACAGGCCCGGATCATCGGCACCGCATGGGTTTGGACGGCCCCCGCCGACAGACCATCGGCAATGACAAACACGATGTCCCACGGTTGCGGCGGCACGTTCGCCAGCAGGGCAGCACTGTCTGAGTGCAGCCGTCGCCCTAGATCGGGGCGGCGCAGGTAAATCGAGCGGTCTGTGGCTTGGGACCGGACCTTGAGCGTTTCCAGCGGCGCAAGATCGGTGGCCAGCGCCGTAAAATCCACCGCGCCATGCACGGCGTCGCGGGCGCGGGCGTGGGCCAGTTGGAATTTCAGCAATTCCGCTGTCGGCAGACTATCGCCTGCGCGGCCCAAACCGATGCGGGCGCGCGTGGTTTTGCGGAGTGTTTCCCAGGGATCGACAGTCATATGCCATGCCCCGCCGTTAGCATCCGCGTGAGCGCGGGGGCGGTGGGGGGCGGCAGACGCCCGCGACTGT
>JAAFIC010000082.1 GCA_013298565.1 Alphaproteobacteria bacterium
AAAGCTCTCAGCGGCTTGCACCGACTCCTTCATCACGTCCCCGAGCTTACCCGTGGCGATGACCTTACCCTTGCCGGGCAAAGTGACTGACTCGATGGTCAGCAATTCGCCCCCCACTTCGGTCCAGGCTAGGCCGGTGATAACGCCAACCTGATCTTCGCCCTCGGCCTCACCATAGCGAAAACGCTTGATCCCAGCAAATTTTTCCAAATTCCGCCGTGTGATATGCAGCGCTTTGGTTTTACCGAGCAGTATTTCCTTCACGGATTTCCGAGCAAGACTGAACAGTTCGCGCTCCATACTCCGCACGCCAGCTTCTCGCGTGTAGTAGCGCACTAAATCGCGCAAAGCTTCATCGGACACCGACCATTCCTCCTTCTTCAAGCCATGATCCTTCATAGCTTTTGGAAGCAAGTGACGACGGCAGATCTCGATCTTCTCATCCTCGGTGTACCCAGGGATACGGATGATTTCCATGCGGTCCAGCAGCGGCTGCGGCATCCGCAGACTATTGGCCGTGGTCACGAACATTACGTCCGACAGATCGTAATCGACTTCTAAATAATGGTCGCTAAAGGTGGAATTCTGTTCTGGGTCCAGCACTTCGAGCAAGGCCGAGGCAGGATCACCGCGCCAATCCGCCCCCATCTTATCCACTTCATCCAGCAAGAACAGCGGATTAGAGGTTTTTGCCTTCTTCATCCCTTGCACGATCTTGCCGGGCATAGAGCCGATATAGGTACGACGATGTCCGCGAATTTCAGATTCATCGCGCACGCCGCCCAAGGCCATGCGGACAAAATTCCGGCCCGTCGCCCTAGCTATAGACTTGCCGAGCGAGGTTTTTCCCACGCCGGGTGGGCCGACGAGGCAGAGAATTGGCCCTTTGATCTTGGCAATCCGCAGTTGCACGGCAAGATATTCGACAATGCGCTCTTTGACCTTATCCAGAGCATAATGGTCCGTATCCAGCACCTTTTGCGCTTCCTTTAGGTCGCGCTTCACGCGGGAGCGCTGCTTCCAAGGAATCGTGAGGATCCAGTCGAGGTAATTCCGCACTACGGTAGACTCGGCAGACATGGGCGACATGGAGCGTAGCTTTTTAAGCTCCGCCAGTGCCTTGTCGCGGGCTTCCGTCGAGAGTTTTACTTTCTTGATGCGCTCTTCAAACTCGGCGGCCTCATCGCGGCCATCCTCGCCCTCGCCCAGTTCCTTCTGGATCGCCTTCAACTGCTCGTTCAGATAATATTCGCGCTGGGTCTTCTCCATCTGCCGCTTGACGCGGTTGCGGATGCGCTTTTCTACCTGAAGAACGCCAATCTCGCCTTCCATGAAGCCATAGATTCGCTCCAGCCGCTCAGTGAGTGAGGTCAACTCTAACAGTTGCTGCTTTTCCGGGATTTTTAGCGCCAGATGCGAGGCGATTGTATCCGCCAGCTTGCCCGGCTCTTCGATCTGATTGACCGACACCAGCACTTCCGGCGGAATTTTCTTGTTGAGTTTCAGGTACTGCTCGAACTGCCCCACAACCGCGCGCGCGAGCGCTTCGATCTCGGGGCTTTCTTCTTCTGTCTCGGTGACATGATGGGCGACTGCCTGGAAAAAGTCGGCATTCTCGGTAAAACTATCGACGCGGGCGCGTGAAACGCCTTCCACCAATACTTTTACGGTTTTATCCGGCAGTTTCAGCAGTTGCAGAACCGTGGCAACAGTACCCATTTCGTACAGGTCTGCGGCAGCCGGATCATCCTGGGACGCATTTTTCTGCGTCACCAAAAGGATCTGCTTATCCTCCCGCATCACATCTTCAAGCGCCCGAACGGATTTTTCGCGCCCTACAAAGAGCGGCACGATCATATGCGGAAAAACAACAATATCCCGCAAAGGAAGAACCGGGTATCGGGCCTCATGGGATTGAGTCATTGAACATTCGCCCTAAACAGGCCCTGAAACGCCAGGGCTTTACCAAGATTGAAGTGGCACCCGGCGTGGCCGGGTTCAAGGACCGGCGCGATCAGAACGTATCCAATCAGGCGCCAGCCCCCGTCTCTGCCTTCTTTTCAGCGTAGATGTAGAGCGGGGTCGCTCGTCCTTCTACAACTTCTTTGTTGATGACGATGCCATCGACATCAACATTGCCCGGCAAATCGAACATCGGCTCCAGCAGAATGCTTTCCATGATGGACCGCAAACCGCGCGCACCGGTTTTACGGTCGAGCGCTCGGCGCGCAACCGCCGCCAAAGCATCCTCACTAAACTCCAGGCGAACGTCTTCCATATCAAACAAACGCTGATACTGCTTCAGCAGCGCATTCTTCGGCTTGGAGAGAATTTCCACCAGCGTGGCCTCGTCCAAATCATCCAGCGTTGCCACCACGGGCAAACGTCCGATGAACTCAGGGATAAGACCGAACTTCAGCAGATCTTCCGGCTCGACTTCGCGCAAAACTTGCCCCGTACGGCGTTCGTCTGGCCCACGCACATCCGCCCCGAAGCCGATGGAGGTGCCCTTGGAGCGCTGCCCGATGATCTTTTCAAGACCCGCAAAAGCCCCGCCGCAGATGAACAGAATGTTGGTCGTATCCACTTGCAAGAATTCCTGCTGCGGATGCTTACGCCCACCTTGCGGCGGAACGGACGCGACCGTACCTTCCATAATCTTCAGCAACGCCTGCTGCACGCCTTCGCCCGAGACATCGCGCGTGATCGACGGATTGTCCGACTTGCGGGAAATCTTATCGACTTCATCAATGTAAACGATACCGCGCTGTGCCCGCTCGACGTTGTAGTCCGCCGATTGCAGTAGCTTCAGAATGATATTTTCAACGTCCTCCCCCACATAACCGGCTTCGGTTAGCGTGGTGGCGTCGGCCATAGTGAAGGGGACATCCAGAATACGGGCCAAGGTTTGCGCGAGCAGCGTTTTACCGCTCCCAGTCGGCCCCACAAGCAGAATGTTAGACTTGGCTAACTCCACATCGTTATTCTTCTGGGCGTGTGCCAAGCGCTTGTAATGATTATGGACCGCCACTGAAAGCACTCGTTTAGCGTGCTCCTGGCCGATCACATAATCACCGAGAACGCCGCGAATTTCTCTCGGCGTTGGTACCCCGTCCCGGCTTTTAACCAAGGTGGTCTTATGCTCTTCACGGATAATATCCATGCAGAGTTCAACGCATTCATCGCAGATGAATACCGTCGGTCCAGCGATCAGCTTGCGTACCTCATGCTGGCTCTTCCCGCAGAAGGAGCAGTAAAGCGTATTCTTGCTGTCGCCGCTGCTTGCCCTGGTCATGCTAAACTCGCTTTCGCTCCCTCACCGCTCCTGCCGATCAACCGGGCCTGCCCGAGTGCGCCCCGGTCTTTCGATTTCGAGAGGAGGATTTGCCATTGACAAAGCCGTATTCCTCTTATCGCCGCTTCATTCAATAGGAAGCGACGCCGGGGCGCAATCACCTTCTCGCAGGGCCGATCAATCAAGACGCCTGCCCATCATCCGTTTTCGGACGCGCCGCCACCACTTGATCGATCAATCCGAACGCCTTGGCCTCATCCGCATCCATGAAGTTATCGCGTTCCATCGCGGCTTCAATGATCTCTAGCGTCTGGCCAGTGTGTTTGACGTAAATATCGTTCAAACGCGCGCGCAGCTTGAGAATCTCACGGGCTTGAATTTCGATATCGGTTGCCGGCCCCTGTGCGCCCCCCGACGGTTGGTGAACCATGATCCGGGCGTTCGGCAAGGCATAACGCTTCCCCGACTCCCCGGCGGCCAACAGCAGCGATCCCATGCTGGCCGCTTGGCCGAGGCACATGGTCGTGACCTTCGGGCGGATGTATTGCATCGTATCGTAGATAGACATGCCCGCCGATACGTAACCGCCCGGCGAGTTGATGTAGAAGCTGATTTCCTTGCTGGGATTCTCGGCTTCCAGAAACAGCAACTGAGCACAAATCAAGCTGGCGACATGATCGTTGACTGGGCCGACCAGGAAAATGATGCGCTCTTTCAGCAGGCGGGAGTAAATATCGAACGCGCGTTCGCCGCGCGCCGTCTGCTCGACCACCATCGGCACCAGCGTGTTCATCGTAAATTCGGTCGCGTCCCGCATATATCCCTCTCAATCCGAACGAGAGCGTTTTTCGGTTAAGAAGAAACGCTCTCCAAGCCCGCGCGGTGCGTGAGCGATATTTATAATCTAGGAAACTCTTCAAGCGTTTTGAAGAGGCACCACTGGCCCTCCAGAAACAAAAGGGCGGCTGCTCGCCGCCCCTTGCCTGCCTTACTCGGCGTCAGCCTTCAGCAACTCCTCGGGGGTAACCGTTTTATCGGTCACTTTGGCCGAGGTGAGGATATGATCCACAACCTTATCTTCAAAAATAGGGCCACGGATTTGTGTTATGGCATCCTGATTACTGGAGAAGAACTCTAGCACTTGGCGTTCTTGGCCAGGGTACTGGCGGGCGACGTTGAAAATCGCCGCACGGATTTCCTGATCTTCGATCTGGATGTTGTGCAAACGACCAATTTCCGCCAGCAACAGCCCCAAACGCACGCGGCGATTGGCGATGCGCTTATATTCATCGCGCACGTCATCGTCGGACTTACCGTCGAGCATCGGATCTTTTTCACCAGCGGCTTTTGCCTGCTCGAACTGAGTCCAAATCGCGTTGAACTCGGCTTCTTCCAGCGTCGGCGGCACGTCGAAACCGTGCGTCGTATCCAGCTTATCGAGCAAAATGCGCTTGGCCTTCAGACGACCGGCGGCGGCATACTCACGCTCGATTTGGCCGCGAATAGCAATCTTCAACGCCTCAAGACTGTCAAGACCGAAAGCCTTGGCAAAATCATCGTTCAACTCGGCTTGTTCGGGTTCGCGGATTTCCTTGACGGTAACGTCGAAAGTAACCGGCTTCCCTTTTAGGTTTTCGGCGTGATACTCGGCGGGGAAGGTAACATTCAGTACCTTCTCGTCGCCCACGGATGCGCCAATCAGTTGCTCTTCAAAGCCCGGAATGAACATGCCGGAGCCAAGAACCAGTTGGAAATCGGTGCCTGCGCCGCCCTGGAACGGCTCGCCCGCGTCTTTCCCAACAAAATCAATCACCAGAGTATCGCCGGACTGCGCCGGGCGCGCCTCTTCAACTTTTTTGGTTGCCCGCGATTCATTGCGGAGCTTTTCCAAGCCCTTATCCACGTCTTCATCGGCCACCAGCGCCGTTGGGCGCTCGATTTCCAGCGTGGCGAAATCGGCAACGGTTATTTCCGGCAGAATTTCAACGTCCATCGTGAACTGAACGCCCGATTCTAGCTCGAAGCTCTCTACATTCACCTTTGGTTGGAAGGCCGGGCGAAGGCCGCGCTCTTCAATCGCCTTGTTCGACGACTGCTGAACGGTGGCTTCGAGAACCTCGCCCATCACCGACCCAAGATAGCGTTGGCGCACAAGCTTCATCGGAACCTTGCCCGGACGGAAGCCCGGAACACTGACCTTTTTCGCCAGCTCGGTCAGCTTTGCAGTTACCTGGGTTTCCAGATAGTCAGCCGGGACGGCAATTTTATATTGACGCTTCAGGCCTTCGGCGAGGGTTTCAGTTACCTGCATGAACGGTGTTCCACTTATTCCTATCGGCTCATCTCGACAGGTGCATCGACCAATGAGCGGATCACAGCCCGACGCGATCCGCCCCGACGCACGCCGTATCGACATCGCGGGTTTAGGGCTGACCCAGCTAAACGGTTTCCCACACTCCGTCAAGGGAGCCGCACGCAACACCGAAGCATTGCCGCCAAAAATTTGATAAGAAAATTAAGACTGGTGCGGGCGGAGGGACTTGAACCCCCACTCCTTGCGGAACTGGAACCTAAATCCAGCGCGTCTACCAATTCCACCACGCCCGCACAGCGGCGCGGAACATGCCTCTAACTCAGGCCCCTGTCAATGGGAGATAAGTTTGCTTATTTCTGCCGATTACGCTTTGCGGGCGAATGTCTCGCGGAAGGCACTCAGGGCAAGAACGCGGTTTTCGATATGGCGGGAAGCGGGACCGCAGCCCGAGCGCGGCTCCACCGTAAAACGATAGTGAACGTGAGGAATGCCGCGCGAATCGGTGCCGACATAAATCACCTCCGCCTGCCCTGCAACAGACACAAGCTCCCGTTGGCTAAAAATAGCGCCAGGGGCGATCTCGCTGGAGGCTGCGCTACCGAATAAGGCTCGTCCAATCATAACCGCTCTCCCGGCCCCCGCGTCGTCCGCCCCGTCGCGGATTCACCTTTAGGCAGGATTACGTTACGACGATTTTATGAATTTGTCGCTTTAAAAAAAAGCGCTAACCCTAATTTATAAAAGCGTTTTTTCGTAAAAATTGAGAAGAATCTCAGAAAGTCGTGCAAGTATATCCTCAGCGATCATTCCCCCCTCACGATAGCCTCAGCCGCCGCCGCGTGTAGCCACACGCCCGCCTCAGCAGCAGCCCCAGCGGCCAGAGTGGACAGCATATATTTGGCATCCTGAAATCTCAGCACCGTGAAAAGTGTATTAAGGTCAGCAGACTTTAGTGTGAAGCCCCCCGCCCACACCCTAATTTCGCCGTGAAGCCCTGGCAAAAGCGTATCAGGCTTAAGGAGTTTGGATTTTGACCCGTTTGACTTGGTTGTTCGCACTCTCTTGCGGCCTGCTAACACTCCCCGCACGCGCCGCGCCGCCTGAAGTGGATGCGCTGCTGGTGCTCGCTATTGATAGCTCCTCCAGTGTGGACCGGGCCGAATTCGCCTTACAGATGGAAGGACTGGCTGCGGCGTTTCGGGATGCGGAGGTTCACGCGGCCCTAACCAGCGGCCCTAAGCATTCGATTGCGGTCGCGCTGATGGAATGGTCAGACCCCAACTGGCAGCGCGTTGGCGTACCCTGGCGGATTTTGCGGAATGCTGGGGATGCGCTGAAGCTCGCCGATGAAATTGACACGACTCCTCGGCTGATTGACGGTGGCGGCACCGCGCTTGGCAATGCTCTGTCGGTCGCCGTTCGGATGATTCAAACCGCGCCGATTAAGGCAGACCGTAAGATTATCGACATTTCTGGCGACGGCGCACAAAACCTTGGCCGAGCGCTGGCCCCCGTGCGGACAGCGGCCTTGACGGCGGGAATCATCCTCAACGGTCTCGCCATTGTGAATGAAGAGCCGGATTTGGAAGACTATTACCGAAACGCCCTAATTGGCGGACCGGAATCCTTCGTGCTGCGTGCCGCCAATTATGAGGATTTCACCCAAGCGATCCGGCAAAAGCTCATTCGCGAGCTTTCAGTACCGATTGCCAAAGCCCCGCAGCGCTTCCTAAATCTGGCCGCCCTCGGGCACTGATAAGAGCTGCATAATGAAACGTGCCAACGCGCTTCATCCGGTCAGGCCGAAATGGTTAGGTGGCGCTGTGCGCCGAGGCCGACGACTTCGCAGGCAACGATCTGGCCGGGCTTCAGGAAGACGGGCGCGGGCTTAAGGCCCATTCCCACCCCGGCAGGCGTTCCGGTAAGGATCAAATCCCCCGGCTCGAGGGTCATCATCTGGCTGAGATAGGCGATGATGTGGGCGACGCCGAAAATCATCTGGCGCGTGGTGCCGTTCTGATAACGGTGCCCATCAATCTCGCACCAAAGGTCAAGCGCCTGCGGGTCCGGCACCTCGTCGCGCGTCACCAACCAAGGGCCAACCGGGCAAAAGGTATCGTGGCTCTTGCCCTTGGTCCACTGGCCGCCGCGTTCGATTTGTAAGTGGCGTTCGGAAAGATCGTTGGTGGTGCAATAGCCCGCGACGTGATCGAGCGCGGCGGCTTCGGCGATATATTTTGCGCGTTTGCCGATAACGACACCTAACTCGATCTCCCAATCGGTTTTTTCCGACCCGCGCGGAATTTCCAGCGCGTCGGTCGGCCCGCAGAGGGCGGAGGTCGCTTTTTGAAACACGATCGGCTCAGCGGGCGTTTTCAATCCCGCTTCTGCCGCGTGATCGGCATAGTTGAGACCGATGGCGATAATCTTCCCCGTTCCAGTGAACGGCACACCCAGCCGCGTTTCCGACGGCACTTCCGGTAAGCCTGCTAAATGAATGCGACGCAGCGCATTTAGCCCCGACTCTGACAAGATAAGCCGATTGATGTCGGGAATAACCGAAGAAAGGTCACGAATACGGCCTTCTTGATCGAGAATGCCCGGTTTTTCCAACCCGCTTAACCCCCAGCGCACCAGCTTCATTGCACTTTCCCACTCTACTTTGCCGTAAACGATCTTGCGCGGGGGCGCGCGAAAAGGAAAGATACTCCCCTTTTCTGCGTCCATGAGGATTCCTGTGACTCTGGCTTCCGCCGCCGCTCCGCCGACTGAAGAGCTTATCAACCCGCCCACGGGGCTGCCGCAGCTTCGCGTAATGATTGTAAACTATAACGGCGGAACCGATCTTGCGCGGTGCGTAACGGCGCTGCTGGCCCAGAGCTTTCGGAATTTTGAGGCGGTGATCGTCGATAACGGCTCTATCGACGGCTCCCTTGAAAACTTAGCTGTCGATCCGCGCCTGACCGTGCTGCGGATGGGGAAGAATCTGGGCTTCGCCGCCGGGAACAATCAGGCCGCTGCCGGGGCCGCTGCGCCCTGGCTGGTGATGCTGAACCCGGACGCTTTTCCTGCCTCCGACTGGTTAGAACGGTTGCTCGATGAAGCCGCCCTGCACGGCGATTATGCAGTCTTCGGCTCCACGCAGGTGATGAGCGCCGATCCAAGCCGCGCCGATGGCTTGGGCGATTGTTTCTCCCCCTATGGCTTTGCTTGGCGCGGGGGCTGCCGTAAGCCATTGCCCGTGCCGGTTCCATCGGGCGAGAGTTTTGCGGCCTGCGCCGCCGCTATGATGATCCGCCGCGATTGGTTCGAGCGCCTCGGCGGCTTCGATGAGCGGTTCTTCTGCTATGGCGAGGACGTGGACCTGTGCTTCCGCCTCCGGCTTGCGGGGGGGCGCGTGTGGCAGTCCAACCGGGCGCGCGTGGAGCACGTGGGCAGCGCCGCTTCGGGGGGGGCGCACAGCCGCTTTTCGCTCTACCACGGCTATCGCAATCAGATTTGGCTGATCGCCAAGAACATGCCAGGGCCGATTCTGGCGGTGACGCTACTCACTTACCTGCCGCTGCTGCTGGCGCGCTGCCTAATGCTGAAAAAACCGAGCGCGATGTGGGTGGTTCTGAAAGCCACCTTCGACGGGCTGGTTGGCATCGGAGCGTTTTGGGGCGACCGTCGCAAACTGCAAAGCGAGCGCAAAGCCTCTGCGTTGGCCATCGCCCGCGTGCTCACCTGGAGTCCGCTGGCCCTGCTTCAGCGGCGGACGAAGTTGCTATAGGGGTGAGAGCGTTATATCGGTATCAATCATCCGCAACAGATACTGGCCGTAGCCGTTTTTCGACAACGGCTCTGCGAGTTTGCGGACTTGATCCGAATCAATGAAGCCTTTGCGCCACGCGATTTCTTCCGGGCAGGAGATTTTCAGGCCCTGACGTTCTTCGACCGTGCGAACGAACTCGCCCGCTTGCAGCAAGCTCTCGTGCGTGCCGGTATCGAACCAGGCGTACCCCCGGCCCATCCGCTCGACCGTAAGAGTGCCGCGCTCTAAATAGAAGCGGTTGAGATCGGTGATTTCAAGCTCGCCGCGTGCGGAGGGGCGCACTTGTTTGGCCAGCGCCACCACATCGGCATCATAGAAATACAACCCGGTAACGGCGTAATTGCTCTTCGGCTGCTTTGGCTTTTCCTCTATCGAAATGGCTGTGCCTGCCCCGTCGAATTCCACCACGCCATAGCGTTCGGGATCGCGGACGTGGTAGCCGAACACGGTCGCGCCGCTCTGCCGTTCTGCCGCCGACAGCAGCATCGGTTCCAGATCGTGACCGAAGTAGATATTGTCGCCCAAAACCAGCGCGCACCGTTCGCCCGCAATAAACTCTTCACCAATCAGGAACGCCTGCGCCAACCCTTCCGGCTTGGGCTGCTGGGCGTAGGAGATGGCAAGGCCCCATTGGCTACCGTCGCCGAGTAGGGTTTGGAACTGAGCCGCATCGTGAGGCGTCGTAATCACCAAAATTTCGCGAATGCCAGCCAGCATCAGAATCGACAGCGGATAATAAATCATCGGCTTGTCGTAAACGGGCAGAAGCTGCTTGGAGACTGCCAGGGTTACGGGATACAGCCGCGTGCCGGAGCCGCCTGCCAGAATGATACCCTTCATCGCTTTTCCTCACTCACGCTGGCGAGATTGGCGTCAACCTCCGCCCGGCACTCGGCCAACATATCAATCAATCCCAAGCGCCAATCGGCGGGCATAATGCCGAACGCCTCGGTCAGCGCGTCGCACGCCAGCACTGAATTGGCCGGGCGTCGCGCGGGCGTCGGAAAGTCTTCGGTGGCAATCGCGTGGAGCGTCGGCATCGGCCAACCGTAGCGCTGACCTTCGGCGAAAATAGCTTCTGCAAATCCGTGCCAGGAAATCGGGTTTCGTCCGGCGAAATGATAGGTTCCGTATGCCGTGGAGCCGTTCAGCAGCGCCGCCGTTACTTGAGCAATCGCCTCGGCAATCGCCGCCGCAGGGGTGGGGCAGCCGCGCTGATCGGCGACCACGCGCACATCAGACCGGGCCGCCGCTAACCGCAGCATGGTTTTCACGAAATTATGCCCGAGCGCGCCGAACACCCAGGCCGTTCGCAGAATAACGTGCTTATCGGTGGCGTCGCGGATCGCCTGCTCGCCCGCTTCTTTCGAC
>JAAFIC010000083.1 GCA_013298565.1 Alphaproteobacteria bacterium
GCCGCACCCAGAAAGCCACCCGCGAGACTAACCAGAATCAGCCCGATAAACCGCTGCCCATGGTGACGGATTTCCCGATGATACGCCAGCGCGCCCGTGATATTGCCCGGCGTAATCGCGACTGAGCTGGTAGCATTGGCGGTGATAGGCGGCAGGCCCGTGGCGATCAGGGCCGAAAACGTAAAGAGAGTACCGCCGCCGGCAATGGCATTCACTGCCCCCGCGATAAGCCCAGCACTAGCAAGCAACGCAATCTGAGCGAGGCTCAACACATCCATAACTCACGCCTCGCTCGAAAGACTATCTAAAATCTGCCCCTCGGGAGAGAAGGCAACGGCCAAAAGCGGCCCGCCGCGCCCGCAGCCACCATCGAGGGTAAGCGTGTAGGGGGTTTCGATGAGACCCGGAGCCGAACGCTCGTACCCGCGCACAACCCGTGCAAACCCCTCATAGGCGTAAGGGGTTTGCGCCAGCCGCGTGAAGCCCTTGCCGTCCCACCAGAAAGCGTCTTTCTGGTCGGCCAGCGCCTTCCCAGGATCAAGGCCTGTGTGAACGATGAGAAGAGCTTTCGGATCGGTCAGGCCCGCGCGCTTTACCGCCGTCATCAGTTGGGCATGGCCGGGGCGCGCGCTCTGCGCGGCCCGGAGCGACGCAGTCCAGCGCCCGAGGGCAACAGCGCCCGCGCGGGCGGAGGCCATCCCGTCCAAAATCGACCCCCCGTAAGCCGTCAACGTCGCGCCAGCCCCTTGAGCAATCAGCCACTCCAAGACTTCGCGCGGATTGGGAGCAAAATGCAGTTGTAGCAGCTTGGTCCACATCTCCTCCTGCGCGCCGCGCAGATAGGCGATATCGTCGAGAACCGCGCTGGGACGCCCAAGGAACCAGCGGCGAAAGGCGAGAAGCTCGTTCATCGTCCCGAGAATATCGCCGCCAAGCCCTAGGAAATTGCCGGTATAGACCACGCGGTCAGCCCGTCCCAAGCGCGGGGCGAGGCCAGCGTGAAGGCGGCCCAAGCGGGTAGCATCACCGTGAATCGCGGCGATAACCCAGAGCGAGCCTGGGCCTTTTAAGCGGGCAAACCGTTCAGAATCGACCATTACCCCCTGATCTAGGGCCGTTCGCCCGCAAGGGTCAAGCCCAAGACGAGAAACCCCCGAGATCGTCAGCCGATCTCAGGGGTTTTATCACAGCAAAACCACAGGTAAGTTAAAACCACGGGTAAACTAACACTACGGGCAGAGGCCCGCGCTAAAGCGGCTAGGCGGCTTGAAGCAGCAGTTCGAGCTTTTTAGTCGCCTCAGTTTCACCAATCTGCTCAACGGCAGCGAGTTCGCGCACCAAACGGTCCATCGCGGCCTGATAGATCTGGCGTTCGCTGTAGGATTGTTCGGCGATGCCCGTCGTGCGGTGCAGATCGCGCAGCACTTCAGCAATAGCCGACGGATCGCCGGAGTTGATCTTGGCTTCATATTCTTGCGCGCGGCGGCTCCACATCGTCCGGCGCACCCGCGCGCGGCCTTGGAGCTTGGCCAAGGCCGACTGCATTTCTTCTTCCGACGACAGGCGACGCAAACCAGAAGTGCGGGCTTTCGTAACCGGCAACCGCAGTGTCATCCGGTCTTTCTCGAACGAGATGACGATCACTTTCAGCTCATGTCCGGCAATCGTTTGGGTCTCGGTGGTTAAGACTTGACCCACTCCATGAGTCGGATAGACCACGAACTCACCCGTGCGAAACTCGAACCCGTCCTGTGCCATGTCGCATCACCCCATCGAGCTGAAAGCCCGCTTGCCGAGAAAGACCCCCGCCAGACAGGCGACCCTTCCCGTGAGAAAAACTATCAGAAACCAGAAGCGCCAGTGCGCCGCCGCCTCTGAAGTCGCTGGCTGAAATCGCGCAAAAAATATGGCCCCAGAAGAAGGTTTCTTCCGGTAGGCTTTTGTTCATATGCCCGAAAACTAAACAGATCATACCACTCCTTGTCATTTAAGTGTAGTCGATTCGCGCTAAGGGTAAGGTTTTATGCATAAAGATTTTGCAGCGAAAATGGCTTGAACCCGATGAATCCAGCCAAAATGCATAACACACATGCAGTCAGTGAAAGGCTCGTCATCGTCGGCTTGCTTTTAGCTCAACACTCTATTTTGCTGAACACTGTCAAAATCCATCAAAATGCAGCCTTTTTGGAACAATAAATTGATTTTACGAGTCGTGATTTATTGAAATATCCCGAGACCACTGCCTGGGGGTAGAATCGAGCCGTGCGGGGATAAATCGGGTCTTTTGGATAAACGCCAAATTCCATCCCCACAGACCGTCATTCCCTCCCCGAATAGTCCCCCTTGGGAAAACTAAGTCATATCGGTTTTGTCAGAGGGTATAAGTTGACAAAAATCGGCTTTAGGCTGATTTATCCCAAGGGCTTTAACGAATCGAAGTTCTTTGTGTTACAACAGTCTAGACTCATATTTTACCAGTGTTTCCACAGTTTTTTCCACAAGGGGCATAAACTGAAAAAAATCAGTGGATAAAATTAGCGGCAGCGTTAATCCCCAGGTTTCCACCCCACAACAACAACCACAATTCTTTTCATAACAAGAGAATCATATTAGAGACAGGCTATGACCAAACTTCTGCTCGATGCCCTTCGCGGGCAGACCCTGCCCCGCCCGCCCTTCTGGTTCATGCGCCAAGCCGGGCGCTATCTGCCGGAATATCGAGCGCTACGCCAAGACGCCGGCGGTTTTCTGGATCTCTGTTTCAATCCAGAACGGGCGGCAGAGGTAACGCTTCAACCAATCCGGCGTTATGGCATGAGCGGCGCTATTCTTTTCTCCGACATCCTCATCGTTCCAATGGCCCTAGGCCAAAGCTTGCGCTTTGCGGAGGGTGAGGGGCCAGTGCTGGGTGAGGTACCAGAGGTGTTGAACTTCGTAGGGGCAGCAAGAGCCTATGCGCCCGTGATCGAAACGGTGCGGCGAGTGAGAGCAAACTTGCCCACCGAAACCGCACTGCTCGGCTTCGCCGGAAGTCCCTGGACGGTAGCAACTTACATGATCGAAGGCGGGTCAAGCCGGGATTTTGCCAAGACGAAAGCGTTCTTCTACGGGGACACTGCGCGATTCACTTGGCTCATCGACGGCATCGTGACAGCAACGGTTGAGTATCTTTCGGCACAAATTGATGCGGGTGCCGAGGCAGTACAATTGTTCGATTCGTGGGCAGGCGCACTAGCACCCCGAGAGTTTGAGCGCTGGGTGATCGAGCCGAACCGGCAAATCATAACAGCGCTGCGGGCGCGGCATCCAGAAACGCCAATCATCGCTTTTCCGCGCGGCAGCGGCGTGCTCTACAAAAAATTCACCGAGATTGTGCGTCCCGATTGTATTGGGATCGACACTCAGGTTCCGCCAGACTGGGCGGCAGAAGTGCTCCAGCCGTTAGCCTGCGTGCAGGGCAATCTCGATCCGCTCACAGTGGTGGCAGGGGGGCAAGCAATGCTGAAGGCTGCTGTCGATATCTGCACCCATCTCAAACATGGGCCGTTTATCTTCAACCTCGGTCACGGCATCGTGCCGCAGACACCACCGGAGCATGTTAGGGCCTTGAGCGATTTTTTGAGGGCGGTTTAGTCAAAAGACCCCCTAGATTTTACGCGGCAAAACCGTATAGTCACTGCCATGAGTAAGCGCGCCATAATTTTGTTCAACCTCGGCGGTCCCGACCAGCCTAGTGCCGTTGAGCCGTTTTTGTTCAATTTATTCAACGATCCGGCGATCATTGGTGCGCCGGGGCCAATTCGCTATCTGATTGCGCGGCTAATTTCTAAACGTCGCGCGCCTGTGGCTCAAGAAATCTATCAGCATTTAGGTGGCGGTTCGCCTTTATTGCCAAATACGCAAGCCCAGGGACAAGCGCTGGAAGCTGCCCTCGGCCAGTCTGAAGAAGAAACCCGTTGCTTTATCGCTATGCGCTATTGGCACCCTCGTGCCGATGTTGTTGTGCAGGAAGTAGCGGCTTGGCAACCAGATCGTCTTGTGCTTGTGCCGCTCTACCCTCAGTATTCCAAGACAACAAGCGGCTCTTCTTTGAAAGAATGGCATAAAGCTGCCGCTGCGGTTGGATTGAAAGCACCCTCGACAACTCTGTGCTGCTGGCCGGAAGAGCCGGGCTTGATTGCTGCCACGGTAGAGCTTGTGGCTGAACTCTATGCTCAAGCCCTAGCCCATGGTACGCCGCGAGTGCTGTTCTCAGCCCACGGCTTGCCGAAAAAAGTGATTAAATCCGGCGACCCTTATCAGCATCAAGTGGAGAAAACGGCGGCTGCCGTCGCGGAAGCGTTGGCCATTCCTCAGCTTGATTGGCGCATAAGCTATCAAAGCCGCGTTGGCCCTTTGGAATGGATAGGGCCTGCCACCGATGATGAAATCAAGCGCGCCGGGGCCGATAAGGTTCCTCTGATTATCTGTCCAATTGCCTTCGTGTCAGAGCATTCAGAAACCTTAGTGGAACTCGATATAGAATATCGTCATCTGGCCGAAGAGGGAGGGGTGCCCGCTTATTACCGCGTGCCGACCGTTTCCACGCACCCGAAGTTTATTGATGGCTTGGCCCGCGCGATTGCGGCGCAAGACCGGCGTGGCGGGCTAAGTTGTGCCGGGGGCGGACGTTTTTGCCCCGCTAATTTTGGTCAATGCCCGGCGACATTGAGCGCTTAGTGATTGTTTGAAAGATAGAATAGATGCTCGATTTTCTAACAATCTTGTACCCTTGGATCAAATCGCTACATATCATCAGTGTTATTTCCTGGATGGCGGGAATTTTTTATTTGCCGCGCCTCTATGTTTACCACTGCGATGCTGAAAAAGGCTCAATTCAATCTGAAACCTTTAAGGTGATGGAGTATAAGCTGCTCCGTTATATTATTAATCCGGCGATGATTGCGACGTTTCTGTTCGGAGCGTTGCTGTTGCTCACACCAGGAATTGCCGATTGGTCGCAAGGCTGGCTACACGCAAAGCTGACCTTCGTATTGCTATTGGGGGCGTTTCACGGGTTTTTATCGCGCTGGCGCAAGGATTTTGCGGCGGATCGCAATACCCGCAGCCCGCGTTTTTATCGTCAGATGAACGAAATTCCCACGGTTCTGATGATTCTGATTGTGATTATGGTTGTCGTTCGCCCCTTCTAGTTTGACAGACGGGTAGGGCTTGGGGTATCGAAGAAACGGATGCTATTGCGATAGCATGTTTATCGGACGCCGGGTCCTCTGGGCGTCCTTCGATGGTTCCGCGCTGACAGGGTTTTAGGGATTTTCGGTTCGGCTTTACGCCGCCTGATCGTCCGCCCCAGGCCGACAATGGATTTCTGATGCACCTCGAAGAATTAAAGCGCAAGACGCCCGCTGAACTGCTGGCCTACGCCGAAGAATTACAAATCGAAAACGCGAGCACACTGCGGAAGCAGGATATGATGTTCGCCATTCTCAAGCAGCTTGCCGATAACGATGTGGCGATCTTTGGCAGCGGTGTGTTGGAAGTGATGCCGGACGGCTTCGGCTTTTTACGCTCGCCTGAATCAAACTATCTGCCAGGGCCGGACGACATCTACGTTAGCCCCACGCAAGTGCGCCGGTTCGGCCTGCGAACTGGCGATACGGCAGAGGGCCAGATTCGGGCGCCCCAGCAGGGTGAGCGCTATTTCTCGCTGTTAAAGGTGAATACGATCAACTTCGATGCGCCGGAAAAAGTCCGTCATCGCATCAATTTCGATAACCTCACGCCGCTTTACCCCGATGAGCGCCTGAAGCTGGAAATCGAAGACCCGACCCGCAAGGATCTTACAACCCGTGTAATTGATCTGGTCGCCCCGCTCGGCAAAGGCCAGCGCGCGCTGATTGTCGCGCCGCCGCGCACGGGTAAAACCGTGATGCTGCAAAATATCGCCCATGCGATTGCCAAGAATCACCCAGAAGTTTACCTCATCGTTCTGCTGATCGACGAGCGCCCGGAAGAAGTGACCGATATGGCCCGCTCGGTGAAGGGTGAAGTTATTAGCTCTACCTTTGACGAGCCTGCGACCCGCCACGTTCAAGTCACGGAAATGGTGCTGGAGAAGGCAAAACGCTTAGTTGAGCACAAGCGCGATGTGGTCATTCTGCTGGATTCGATCACGCGCCTTGCGCGCGCCTACAACACGGTAGTTCCGTCTTCTGGCAAGGTGCTGACCGGCGGTGTTGATGCCAATGCTTTGCAGCGCCCGAAGCGTTTCTTTGGTGCGGCCCGCAATATCGAAGAAGGTGGCTCGCTGACCATCATCGGCACAGCGCTGATTGATACTGGCAGCCGTATGGATGAAGTGATCTTTGAAGAGTTCAAGGGTACGGGGAACTCTGAAATCATTCTGGAACGCAAACTCTCCGATAAACGCACCTTCCCGGCCATCGACGTTACTAAGTCGGGCACCCGTAAGGAAGAAATGCTGGTCGAAAAAGGCACGCTTAATAAAATGTGGGTGCTGCGCCGCGTTCTTATGCAGATGGGTACGATGGACGGGATGGAGTTCCTCACCGAGAAGCTGAAACAATCGAAAAGCAATGGCGATTTCTTTGAGGCAATGAATACGTAAGGATCTACGCATACTCTCGCGTAGATTAACCGCCGCCCTACCCCCGCCGCCTCATTTTGCGCGCGAACAGCCCTAGTTTCGCCTTGCAAGCGCGCTTATCTTGCGGGGGAGGGAGATTTATCGCCGTGCGACCATTCGCCTATTTCACCGTTGCTCTGCTGCTCACCAGCATGGCAACGCTCGCGCAAACGCCATCCCCGAATCGCTGGGGGGCTGAAACCGCGATTCTCCCGAACGGTCTCGAAGTGATCGTGCTGCCGCAACGCCGCGTGCCAGCGGTGCATCATCTGGTGATGTATAAGGTTGGCAGCGCCGATGAGGAGCCGGGCAAATCCGGCCTTGCCCATTATCTTGAGCATCTCATGTTCAAGGGCACTGAAAAAACCCAGCCTGGTGCCTTCGATGCCCTGGTCAACCGTTTTGGCGGGCGGCAGAACGCTTTCACCAGCTATGATTATACCGGCTATTTCCAAACCATGCCGCGCGACCAACTGGCGGCAGTGATGGTGCTGGAAGCCGACCGGATGGCGGGGGTGAAACTCTCCGAAGCCAATAGCAGACCCGAACTCACTGTTGTCCTGGAAGAGCGCAATCAGCGCACCAATCGCCCGCCAGGGGGGCAGCTTGCGGAGCTGGCGACTACGACGCTGTTTCTCAATCACCCCTACCGCCGCCCAATTATTGGCTGGGAAGCGGAAATTAAGGGCCTCACCTATCAGGACGCGCTGGAGTTCCACGCGCGCTGGTATGCGCCCAATAATGCCGTGTTGATCGTGGCGGGCGATACCGATTTAGCCGAGGTGCTGAAGCTCGCTGAAACCACTTACGCGAAGGTTCCCGGCCAACCGCTCCCCTCCCGCCCGATGATCGCCGAGCCGCCGCGCGTTGCCCCGGCGTTGCTGGTCGAACGCTCGGCACGTGTGACCGATGCCGCCTGGGGCCGCCGCGCCCTCGTGCCCTCCTGGGGAACCGCGACGCCTAAAGAGGTTGCCGCGATAGCCTTGCTCACCGACATTCTCGGGGGCGGGATCGATTCGCGCCTGGACCGCGCTTTAGTGCGTGAGGGTAAGTTGGCGCTGTCTGCCGGTGCGGGGGCCGATGTTCTGCGCCGGGGGCCGGGGATGCTCTACCTGAGCGCTACGCCCGCCCCCGGCATCTCTTTGGAAACCGTTGAAGCCACGGTGGATCGTGTTCTCGAAACCTTGCGCCGCGATGGCGTAACCGCCGACGAAATGGCCCGCAGTCTGCAACGGCTCACGGGCGGCGAGGCGTATGAGCGCGATAGCCTAACGGGGCTGGCCAACCGCATCGGGCGTGGGCGCATGGTGGGGCAAAGCCTTGCCGATATGGCGGCAGAGGATGATTTGCTAAGAACTCTCACTGTTGCAGACGTGAAGCGCGCCGCCCAGGCCCTTACGCCCACGGCCTTCGTCACCACTCACCTCTTGCCGAAGCCCGCATTATGAACCGCCCCCTAAACTGCTGGATCGCCCGTTTCGGGCTTCTCCTGCTGCTGATGGTGCCTGCGGCTCACGCGGCATCCGAGGTCATCGTTCCCGTCCGCAGCCCCGGCGGGATTACCGCATGGCTGTGGCAGGACGATAGCGTTCCGGTCATCTCCGTCCGCGCTAGCTTTCGCGGCGGCGCGTGGCTCGACCCGAAACCGGGCGTCAGCCGCTTGATGGATAGCCTGACGGGCATCGGTGCAGGCGATTACGATGAGGTGAGTTACGCTCGGCAGGTCGAGACTCTCTCGGCCTCGATTGACGTGACCCACAGCGCGACAGTGGACCGAGTGAGTATTCGGATGCTGCGCGATCGGCGCGATGAAACGGCGGATTTGGTCGCCATTACCGTTACGGCCCCCATCGTCACGCCAACCGCTTTCGAGCGCGCGCGCCAAGCGATGCGGCAGGGGCTGGCCTCGGAAGACCAGCAACCCAGCACGCGCGCATGGCAGCTTGCCGCGCGCCTCTTTCTGGGCGACCATTTCCCCCAACTCACCACGCGCTTACTGCCGGTGATGGACGATATTACGCTGGAAGACCTCTACACGGTTCAGCAAGACCGCATGACCCGTGCTGGGCTAACAGTGGCCGTGGCGGGCGCGATTAGCCCGGCAGAGCTTGAACCGCTGCTAGACCGCATGTTCGGTGGATTGCCCGAAGGTCACGCGCACTCTCTCCCCACGCGCCTCACGCATCAACCGCCGCCGGGGTTTTATCTGTTGCCCGTGCCGGGTGCGCCGCAAACCAGCCTGCTCTCGGTTTTGTCTGGGCCGAGGCGCGACGATGCGGATTTTTGGTCGGTGCTCGCACTCAATCAGGTATTCGGCGGTGGCTCTTTCACGTCGCGCTTGAAGATGGACCTGCGCGAGACGCGCGGCATGGTCTATTCCGTCGGCTCCACCCTGTCGATTAGCGGGATGCGCCCGCTGTGGTTCGCCAGCGCATCTTTTGCGCCGGATCGCGCGGGGGAAGCCATATCGGCCATGACACAGCAGTGGCAGCAGTTACGCGATGGTGGCATTACCCAGGCCGAGCTTGAGAGTGCGCGCGACTATTTGTTGGGGTCGCTCACGCTATCCCTCGCGTCAACCCCAGCAATGGCCGATTTCGTTGGGAGCCTGCAACAAGACAATTTGCCCCGCACTTACTTCACTGACCGCGCGGTCGCCTTGCGCGCCCTTACGCTCGATCAGGTCAATGCCGCCGCAAAACGCTGGATTGATCCGGCGAGACTGGTAACGATTATTGCCGGGCAAGCCGGACCAGCCCTACCCGCCTCGCTACCGTTGCCCGAAGGCTTTTGATGCGCTTGCGCTTACTCCCCCCCACTCTGGTCAACAGGATTGCCGCCGGGGAGGTCATCGAGCGTCCTGCCGCCGCTGTGAAGGAGCTAGTGGAAAACGCCCTAGACGCCGGGGCAACCCGCATCGACGTGCAAACCCAAGAGGGCGGGAAAGCCCTGATCGCGGTGGCCGATAATGGCGGGGGTATGGACGTGGACGAGCTTCGCCTGGCGGTGGAGCGGCACGCCACCTCGAAACTACCGACCGATGATCTGCTGAATATCCATACGCTCGGCTTTCGCGGCGAGGCCCTACCCTCTATCGGCGCGGTGGCCCGCTTGCGGATCACTTCGCGGCCACCGGGCGCGACGGAGGCTTGGAGCCTGAGCGTGGAGGGTGGTGCCGTGGGGGAGCCTACGCCAGTGGCAGCCAGCCCCGGCACGCGGGTTGAAGTGCGCGATCTGTTCTATGCCACCCCAGCGCGGTTGAAGTTCCTCAAAACCACGCGCTCTGAAACCGATGCGATTAAGGACGTGCTAACCCGCCTCGCGCTGGCCCGCCCAGAGATCGGCTTTTTCCTGACCGAAGGCGCGCGCGTGGTGTTGAAACTCGCGGGCGAACCTATTGGCGAGGCGGGGCGGCTAACGCGGCTGGCAACCGTTTTGGGCCGCGACTTCGCCCCGAATGCCCTGCCGATTTTAGCCGAACGCGAGGGGTTGCGCCTCACCGGCCATATCGGCCTGCCCACCTATCACCGTAGTAATTCCACGCAGCAGTTCCTGTTCGTCAATGGCCGCCCGGTGAAGGATAAGCTGCTGACGGGTGCCGTGCGCGGTGCCTATCAAGACGTGCTGGCCCACGACCGCCACGCGGTGGTAGCTCTCTATCTCGATCTGCCGACAACGGAGGTGGACGTAAATGTGCATCCGGCGAAAACCGAAGTGCGGTTTCGCGATGCGGGCATGGTGCGCGGCCTCATCGTCGGCGCTATCCGGCACGCGCTGGCCGCCGCTGGGCATCGGGCGTCGAGCAGTGTAACGGGCGCGGCACTCGGGAGTTTTCAGGGGGGGAGTTTTCAGGCGCAACCCGTGCAAACCCATTTCACACAGTGGCGACCGACGGGCAGCTACCCTGTTGGGGGCCGGGTTCCGACCGGGCTAGCCGAAGCCGCCTATCGCTTCCAAGCCCCGCCTGCCGACTTCGCGCCGCTCCCCGATTTCGCGCCCGCCGCCCGTACCGAGGCCCCCTTGTCCGAGCCGGG
>JAAFIC010000084.1 GCA_013298565.1 Alphaproteobacteria bacterium
ATCCGCCTGACCCATGAGGGCGTGCGACGGCTGATCAATCTGATGGTAACGGACCTTCTGGCCGAAACCCGTGCGCGAATTACGCAGTTCTCCCCTCAGTCTGCCGATGCCGTGCGCGCGCTCGGGCAGCCGCTTGTGGCTTTTAGCCCCCGGCTGCAAGCAGCGGATACAGCGCTGCGCCCGTTTATGTTTGAGCGCATGTATCGGCACTACCGCGTTAATCGGATGATTGCGAAAGCACGCCGGGTAGTTCAGGATATGTTCCATCACTTCATGGAAACCCCGCAAACCCTGCCGCCCGAATGGCAGCGCCAGATAACCCACCCCGGCAGCCCGGACGCGGCCCGCACGATTGCCGATTACATTGCCGGGATGACCGACCGTTACGCGCTTGAAGAGCACCGCCGCCTCTTCGATTTGACTGCAAAGACTTGAGATATTAAGGATGTCATGACCCAGCCCATGCCGCATATTTTCAAACGCTTCCACATGGCCCTCAGCGATGTGTTGAGCGAACTTGCCGAAGAAGGCGCGCTGCCTGCCGGGCTTGATCCGGCGAAAGTGACCGTCGAGCCACCGCGCGACGCGAGCCACGGCGATATTTCCACCAATGTCGGTATGGTTCTCTCGAAACCCGCCGGGATGAAACCGCGCGGGCTTGCCACGTTGGTAGGCGATCGGATGCGGACGCTCCCGGCCCTGGGCATCGTTAATCTCTCGATTGATGGGCCGGGGTTTCTAAACTTCCGGCTTGCGCCCAGCATGTGGCAGGGAGAGCTTGCGACGGGGTTGCGCGCGGGCCTTGCCTATGGCGATAGCCACGTTGGGCAGGGCGTTCGGGTGAACGTCGAGTATGTCTCCGCCAATCCCACCGGGCCGATGCACGTTGGCCATTGCCGGGGGGCGGTCGTTGGGGATGTGCTGGCCTCTCTGCTGGCGAAAGCCGGGTTCGATGTTGTGCGCGAGTATTATATCAACGATGCGGGCGCGCAGGTCGATGTTCTCGCCCGTTCTGCCTATCATCGCTATCGGGAAGCTCTGGGCGATGATATGGGCGCGGTGCCTGTGGGGCTTTATCCGGGCGATTACTTGGTGCCGTTGGGGCAAAATCTTGCTCAACAGTATGGCGATATTTGGCGCGAGGCTGATGAAGCGGTCTGGCTAGAGACGATCCGCCGCGACGCTATTGCGGCTATGCTCGTGCTGATTAAGGAAGATCTGGCCGCCCTTGGCGTGCGCCACGATCTTTTCTCCTCCGAGCGCGCGATGGTGGAAAGCGGTGCAGTCGAAGCCTCGCTGGCCGCACTGGAGGCGCGCGGGTTGATTTATGTGGGTGTGCTGGAGCCGCCGAAGGGCAAAACGCCCGATGAATGGGAGCCGCGCCCGCAAACTTTGTTCCGCGCCACCGAGTTCGGTGACGACGTGGATCGTCCGCTGAAAAAATCGGATGGAAGCTGGACCTATTTTGCCAACGACATCGCCTATCACTATGATAAGGCTATCGGAAACCCGGATCGGGCAGGCGCAAATATCCTTATCAATATCTTCGGCGCGGACCACGGCGGTTATGTAAAGCGCATGGTGGCGGCCGTGAAGGCGCTCACCGACGGCAAGGTGTCGCTCGACATTAAGTTATGCCAGTTGGTTAATCTTCTGGATAAGGGCGTTCCGGTCAAAATGTCCAAGCGGGCCGGGAACTTCGTTACCCTGCGCGAGGTGGTGGATGAAGTCGGTGCCAATGCAGTGCGCTTTATTATGCTTACCCGGAAAAATGATGTGTCTCTGGACTTCGATTTCGCAAAAGTTCAAGAGCAATCAAAAGATAATCCGGTGTTCTACGTGCAGTATGCCCATGCGCGCGCGACCTCTGTTATGCGGAATGCTGTCGATAGTTTGTCACACGATCAATTATCTCCCGAGCATTTAGCTAATTCTTCGTTAAACCGCTTGACCGATGAGACAGAGCTTGGTTTGATGCGGACGTTAGCAAGCTGGCCTAGGTTGGTTGAGGCGGCCGCCGAGGCGCACGAGCCACACCGCATCGCGTTCTATTTAGGCGAAGTTGCGGCGGGGTTTCATGCGCTGTGGAATAAGGGACGGGACGAGGCAAGTCTGCGCTTTATTCTACCGGATGATCCCGACTTAACCGTTGCACGCCTTGCCCTCGTTCAGGGGGTAAAGAGTGTGATTGCCTCGGGCCTTGCCATTTTAGGTGTTAAGCCGGTCGAGGAAATGCGGTGATGCAGCAAGATTTCGATCCCCGTGATTTAGAACCGGCGATGCCGTCGGAAGAGCCGAAGGGGCGGCGCTGGCTACCGGCAACGATTGCGCTGGTCGCCTTGGGCGGCTTTAGCGGTATCGTTTGGTACGCCTACAGCCAAGGTGGCAATCCGTCGAATGGTGGCGCAGTTCCGCTGGTGCAGGCTGAAGCGGGGCCGCTGAAAGCACGCCCCACCGATCCCGGCGGGCTGGAAGTGCCTAATCAAGATAAGCTCATTCTTAACGGCCAGGTGGTCGATAGCGCATCGGGCAAGGTGGAGCGGATGCTGCCGCCACCAGAATCGCCGATTGCCAAACCCAACCTTGCGGGAGCGCCGCCGTCAGCGTCGCCGTCACAAGTTGCGACTGCTCTGCCGCCTGCATTGACTGCACAGCGCCCGCAGGGTCAGGCGCAACAAACCTCCCCAAGCTTGGTGCCTGCCCCGCAGCAACAGGCCGCCGCCGTGCCGCGCGTCGTAACGCCGCCGCCAGTGCAGGCTACTCCCGTTCCGCAGTCTGTCGTGTCCCGTCCGGGGGCACTGCCGCAAGCGCCGGTAGGGCAGGCGGTAGCGCCGGTTGTCGCCAAGCCACCCGCAGTGCAAACACCGCCATCGGCTACTCCGGTTGCTGCTGGCGCAACGCGCGGGGCGAAAGTGCAGTTGGGGGCCGTGAAGTCCGAAGCTGCCGCCTCGGCGGAATGGGTCAAGCTAAAAAAGGCTCATCCCGAACTTGCGAGCCTGTCGATGAGCGTCGCCAAGGTCGAGATTCCGAATAAAGGCACCTATTACCGTATTCAAGCGGGGCCAGTGAGCGATGGCGCCTCGGTGTGCGGGGCGGTTAAGGCCCGTGGGCAGGATTGCCTTGTTGTTCGCTAAAGCTCGTTATGATGATTGATCTCGCTGGGCTGCTGCATAACGTCTCCGTCTGGCTGCTTCCGGCATTGCTGGCGATAACCTTGCACGAAGCGGCGCATGGTTATGTCGCTGATGCTTTGGGCGACCCAACGGCGCGGCTGGCGGGGCGGCTGAGCCTGAATCCGGTCCGTCACATCGACCCGGTAGGAACCATTTTCCTGCCGGGATTGATGCTGCTGGTGGGGTCCAACTTCTTTTTTGGTTGGGCGAAAGCGGTGCCGGTGGATATGCGCTACCTGCGTTCCCCCCGGCGCGACATGGCGATTGTTGCCGCTGCCGGCCCGCTTATCAATCTGGCGATGGCGCTTATCGCCGCGCTGCTGTTGCACGCGCTTCAGTATGTGCCCGATGTTGCCGCTGACTGGGCGAAGGAAAACCTGCTCAACGCGATTAAATTCAACGTGATCCTCGCTATCTTCAACCTCATGCCGATTCCGCCGCTGGATGGCGGGCGGGTTGCGGTTGGGGTGCTGCCGCTGTTTTTGGCGCGGCCTTTGGCGCGGCTTGAAAATATCGGCATGTTGATCGTGATGGGGGTGGCCTTCATCATTCCGATGGTCTCGGCGCAGGCGGGCTATCCGCTCAATCCGCTGGGGTGGTTGTTGAGTGGCCCGATTAACGCAGCTATTGTCGCGATTCTAGCGCTCGCAGGCTGGTAGTGACCGGGGAGTCCGAAGCGTGGGACGCCCGCCCGGAGTTTGCGCCAGAGTTTGCGGACGATGCTGTTCTTCTGCTCGATCTCGACGGCTACGAAGGCCCTATCGACGTTCTGCTGACCTTGGCGCGCGACCAAAAAGTCGATCTCACCAAAATTCGTATCCTGCCGTTGGTGGATCAATATCTCGCCTTCATTCGCGGTATTTTGCATCGACGCTTGGAAGTCGCCGCTGATTATTTGGTGATGGCGGCATGGCTCGCCTACCTCAAATCGCGTCTGCTACTGCCCGATCCACCGAGCGAGGAAGCAGAGCCGAGCGCCGAAGATATGGCGGCCACGCTGGCGTTCCAACTGCTTAGGCTGGAAGCCATGCAGAAGGCGGGCGCGCGGCTGATGGCGGGCAGGTTGTTGGGGCGGGATGTGTTCGCGCGCGGCCTGCCTGAGCGTTTCGAGACCGACGCGCGCATCACCTGGAACGTCACGCTGTACGAGTTGCTCACTGCCTATGCCGACCATAAGCGCCGCACGGATTATTCCCGCCTTCGTATTGCTGCGACCGAGCTTTATTCGATGGATGATGCCCTGCAACGGCTGTCGGAACGGCTGGGGCAAATGCCATTGTGGGAGGCGCTCAGTAGCTTCTTGCCTGCCGATATTCGCGATGGTTTGGTGTATCGCTCGGCAATTGCGGCCAATTTTCTGGCGGCGCTGGAACTGGTGAAATCCGGTAAGCTCCACCTGCGGCAAACTGAACGCTTCGGCCCCATCCTCGTACGCTCCCCCGGCCTAGACGCGGCCCCGGATGTGGAAGAGAGTATCGCCCCATGAAATTGGAACCCCGCGCGCCAGAAACAGCAACAAGCGAGCTACTGTCGTATGACCTGCGTGTGCTGGAAGCGCAGCTTTTCGCAGCGGCAACCCCCCTGACTGAAATTGATCTGATCGCCCGCCTGCCGCCAGGGGCGGATGTAAAGGCGCTGCTGGCGGAGCTTTCCGCGCTCTACCAGGGGCGGGGGGTGGAACTGGTGCAGCTTGCAGGTGGCTGGGCTTTCCGCACCGCGCCCGATCTCGCCACTGCTTTGCGGGTAACATTGGATGTAAGCCGCAAACTCTCCCGCGCCGCTGTGGAAGCACTGGCGATCATCGCTTACCATCAACCCGTCACGCGCGGTGAAATCGAAGAAATTCGTGGCGTGCAACTCTCGCGCGGCACGCTCGATATTTTGCTGGAATCGGGTTGGATCAAACCGAAAGGCCGCCGCCGCACCCCAGGCCGCCCCGTAACCTGGGTAACAACGCCCGGCTTTCTCGATCATTTCGGCCTCACCAGTCTCGATGATCTGCCGGGGGTTGAGGAATTGAAGGCGGCGGGCCTGCTGGAGCGGCGCAGCGGCATTACGTTAGCCATGCGGGAAGAGGAGGCGGACGCCGCCGCTGAAGCCGAAATTGATGATCCCGTCGAAACGCTCCTCAGCGGTGACGCCCTCGATCTTGCAGATGAGAGTTAGTCGCGTTAAAGTCCAAGCTGAATCCCGGCGCTCCACTGCCGTTTAGCTTTTTGGTGAGATGCGTGACCGACGCCAGCCTTCCACCTCCGTTAATCTCTTCACAATCCCGCCTCGCCGGGGCTGGTTTGCGCTGGCCCGCACGCGGGGTTAGCAGCGGTTGGGCAACCTTGGCTCTGGGCCTCGCGCTTCTGCTGGCGTTGCCGGTTCTGACGATTGTGGGATCGTTTCTGTTCCCCGCTTTGGATGTGTGGGCGCATCTGCTGTCCACAGTGATGCCAACTTATCTTTACAATACTGTGCTGCTTATGTTCGGCGTTGGCTTGGGTGTTGCTGTGATTGGTGTGGGCACGGCGTGGCTGGTCACGCTGTGCCAGTTCCCAGGGGTGCGCGCGTTCGAGGTTGTGTTGCTGTTGCCGTTGGCCTTTCCCGCCTATGTCGTGGCTTACGCCTACACAGGCTTTCTCGATAGCGCCGGGCCGGTGCAGAGCCTGCTGCGCGATCTGACCGGTTGGGGATTCGGGAGTTACTGGTTTCCGTCGATTCGCTCTTTAGGGGGGGCTATCAGTGTGATGGTGCTAGTGCTCTACCCGTATGTCTATCTGTTGGCTCGCGCGGCGTTTTTGGAGCAATCGGTGTGTGTGCTGGAAGCCGGGCGCGCATTAGGGCAAACGCCGTTCGGTTGTTTTCGCCGCTTGGCCGTTCCGCTGGCACGGCCCGCGATTGCCGGGGGCGTTGCGCTGGCGCTGATGGAAACGCTGAACGACTTTGGCACCGTGCAGTATTTCGCTGTCGATACACTCACGGCAGGCATTTACCGCACTTGGCTCGGCATGAACGAACCTGCGGCGGCGACGCAGTTGGCGGGAGTGCTGTTGCTGTTCGTTATTGGGTTGATGGCGCTGGAGCGGCACGGGCGTGCGGGCAGCACACGCCACACGAGTGTGCGCTACCGCCATTTGCCGCGCTTTCCGCTGACGGGCGGTAAGGCGGCACTCGCCATGATCGCCTGCCTACTGCCGTGCCTATTGGGGTTCTTTGTGCCGCTGCTGATGCTGCTGTCGTGGGCGATTGAAACCGCGCCTACGATGGTCAATACCGCTTTCTGGCAGGCGGCGGAACATTCCCTGCTGCTCGCTGCGAGTGCAGCAGGGATGGCTGTTGCTCTGGCGCTGACCCTTGCCTATGCCGTGCGCCTGCATCCAACGCCCTTGGTGCGCTGGGCCACGCGCTCCGCGAGTTTCGGCTATGCTGTGCCGGGTCTCGTGATTGCGGTGGGTGTGATTATTCCGTTGGCGGCGTTCGATACGGCCCTCGATACGGCAAGCCGCGCGGCGTTCGGCGTTTCGACTGGGTTGCTGCTGTCGGGTACGCTGGTGGCGTTGCTGTTCGCCTATGTCGTCCGCTTCCTCGCGATTGCCCTGAACGCGACCGAAGCCGCCTTGGGGAAAGTCACCCCGCAGATGGATTTTGCCGCGCGCAGCTTGGGGCGCACCGCCGGGCAAACCTTGTGGAGTATCCATCTGCCGATTATTCGTCCGAGCCTGCTGGCCGCCTGTTTGCTGGTCTTCGTCGATGTCATGAAAGAGCTTCCGGCCACGCTCATTCTGCGCCCGTTTAACTTCGATACGCTGGCAGTGTTGGTGTATGCGATGGCGGGCGATGAGCGCTTGGCGGATGCGGCCCCGGCCTCGCTGGCGATTATGCTCGTCGGCCTACTCCCCGTTTTGTTGCTGGCAGGCGCATTGGCGCGTAGTCGCCCCGGCTCCCTCCCCAGGGTCTCGGCCCGCGAACCTTAGCCGTGACAACTTTAGGATGAACAATGCTAAGTATTGAAGCCCTGAGCCATACCTATGGGGCGCTAACGGCGTTAACAGAGATAGATTTAGAAGTTGCCGCCGGGGAAGTTGTTTGCCTGCTCGGCCCATCTGGTTGCGGGAAATCAACCCTGCTGCGGCTCGCGGCGGGGCTGGAGCCGTTGCAGCAGGGGCGAGTGCGGTTGGCGGGCGAGATCGTTGGGGAGCCGCGTTTTACGGTGCCGCCAGAGCGGCGGCGGGTGGGCATGGTCTTTCAAGATTTCGCCCTGTTTCCGCACCTTACCGTCGCCCAAAACATCGCCTTCGGGTTGGCGGACTTGCCGAAGGCCGAGCAACAGAGCATTGCGCGGCTGTGGGTTGAGCGGATCGGTCTTGCCGATCTTGCTGGGGCATTTCCGCACACTCTGTCGGGCGGGCAGCAGCAGCGCGTTGCCCTCGCCCGCGCCCTTGCCCCATCGCCGCGCTTGGTGCTGATGGACGAGCCGTTTTCGGGCCTCGACGTAACCTTGCGCGATCGGTTGCGCGATACCACGCTGGCCCTCCTAACCGAAGCGCGGGTTGCAACGCTGTTGGTTACGCACGATCCCGACGAAGCGATGCGGATGGCCGACCGGATTGTGTTGATGCAGGCAGGGCGGATCGAGCAGGCAGGGCAACCGTTGGATCTTTACGATCACCCGGTATCGGCCTTTGCGGCGGCGTTTTTCGGCTCGGTCACGATTTTGAAGGCACACGCCGAGAATGGGCAGGTCGTGACCGATCTCGGGCGGTTCGACGTGCCGGTGCAGAGCGGGCCGGTCACAATGATCGTTCGCCAAGAGGCCCTGCACCGAGCGCTTGAAGGCGGAGTGATGGCGACGGTTGCCGCCGCACGCAGTTTGGGCCGGGAGCATCTGCTGTCGCTCATGCTCGGGGCAACCGCTGTCACCGCTCGCTGGGTTGAGGGGCGTTTGCCCAAGGTTGGGGAGCGCATCCCGGTAACGCTCGACCGGCACCGGGTTCACCTGTTTCCCCCGGAAGGCTAAGGGCCGGGCGGCGGTGTTCTGCGGCGGGTGATTGCGCCCGCTGAACCCATCTGCCATAGTCCGCCGCGCTGTGGGCGAAAGGTTTGTGCGGAATGTTCGATATTGCCTGGTCTGAACTCCTGCTGATTGGCGCGGTTGCCCTTATTTTCATCGGTCCCAAGGAACTGCCTGGGATGCTGGTAAATATCGGGCGATGGGTGCGCCGGGCACGAAGCATAGCTTCGGAATTTCAGAGCAGCCTGGATCAGGCCGTTCGTGAAGCCGAAGTCGATCAGCTTAAGCAGAAAATGAATGCGGCGGTGATGGAGGCGGAACAACACATGCCTTCCATTGATTTACCGAGCTTTAGTATGCAGTTTGATCCGCCTGCGGCCCCTCCGCCCTCTGAAGCTGTGGCTGCCATCGAAAGCATTCCGCCATCGCCGGAGGGTGCTCGGCTGGACGCTGAACCTGAACATCGCCCCACACCGGAGAACGCTTCGCGTGTCTGATCCCATGCTTACCACCGAGGCGGCCAGCGGCCCCGAGACTGATCGGCAAATGCCGCTTATCGACCATCTCATCGAGTTGCGGCGGCGGCTGCTGTATTCGTTTGTCGGTTTTGTGATCTGCTTTGCGATTGCCTTCTGGAAATCCGATGTGGTGTTTAACTTCCTGGCCGATCCGCTAGCTCAAGCCTTGGGCGAGGGGCGGCGGATGATTTACACCGATCTTACCGAAGCGTTTTTTACCCGCGTTAAGCTCGCGAGTTGGACAGCGGCGTTTCTAGCCTTCCCCGTGATCGCCACGCAGGTATGGCTGTTCATCGCGCCCGGTCTTTACAAGAAAGAACGCAACGCTTTTTGGCCGTTTTTGGTCGCGACTCCGGTGCTTTTCTTCATGGGCGCGGCGCTGCTATATTATTTGATCATTCCAATGGCCTGGAATTTCTTCCTCAGCTTTCAACAGTTGGCCCCGGATAGTGGTATTGGTATGCCCATCCAGTTTGAAGGGAAGGTTAACGAATATCTTTCATTGATTATGTCGTTGATTTTCGCGTTCGGTATTGCGTTTGAACTGCCGGTTTTGCTGACCCTGCTGGCGAAAGTGGGAATCGTGAGCGCGGCGGGGTTGGCGGCGAATCGGCGCTATGCGGTCGTTATCGCGTTCGTCGTTGCTGCCGTGGTAACACCGCCCGATATTATTAGTCAGATTGGTTTGGCGATCCCGTTGATTCTTCTCTATGAAATTTCGATTTGGTCGGCGAAGCTGGTTGAACGGCAACGGGCCAGAGACGAAGCCAAGCGCGATGCCGATTTGGGGATCAATGACGATGAACCTTAAAGTTAACGGGAATCGGGCGATTTTGGTAAACACTCTAGCGTTTTACGGTTGATGGTCGATGCATGATCTAAATACAATCCGGTCTGCCCCTGAGGCATTTGATGCGGCGTTAGCCCGGCGCGGCGTGCCGCCCCGGAGCCAGGAAATCCTGGAGTTG
>JAAFIC010000085.1 GCA_013298565.1 Alphaproteobacteria bacterium
GGCGAGGGTACGCCCTGCGATAAACGGTGTACCATCAGCGCTATAGAAGCCGCCGAACACAGCGGGGGCGTGGCAAACGCTGGCGATAATGCGGCCCGAGTCCTCAAAACGCAGCAACAGGCGGTGCAAGCCTGCATTAAAGGGCATATCGAACATCGTGCCGTGGCCGCCGGGCATATAGACGGCGTCGAACCCATCGGCGTCGAGCGTGTTAAAGGCCGGGGTTGCGGCGAGTGTTGCCGCCGCGTCGGCCCAAAGGGTCGCTTGATCGGCGCTCGGCTGGCTTTTGGGATCGACCGGAACCGCACCACCCGATACTGATGCGACTGTAACGCGATGCCCGGCGCCTGTGATCGCGCGGTAAGGAACGGCGTGCTCTTCGAGCCAAATGCCGGTTTTCTCGCCATTCAGCAAGCGATCGTAACTCGTTAAAATAAAAAGGATATTTTTCATTGTACGGCTCCTTGAGGGGTGGAATACCCACGGTTTGAGAGGTGGGATGCACACACCTTGCGCCGCGATTAATCATACCGCAATTTTATTTCCATGATTTTAGATATACGCTAAACTATATATCTGATGCGCTATGATCTAAACCTGCTCCGAACTTTTGTCGCTCTCGTGGAAGAGCGCAGCGTTACCCAGGCCGCCGAACGCTTAGGGGTAACGCAACCCGCGCTCAGCAACACGCTCACGCGGTTACGGGCTTTGTTTCGTGATCCGCTGTTCGTGCGGGCGCGCTATGGTATTCAGCCAACCCAAAAGGCCGTGGATTTAGCGCCTGAAATCGCAGCGGCTTTGGCCGAGTTGGACCGAATTATTCTGGGCCAGCAGGGGTTCGATCCGTCTAACGCCCGCGATCACCTCACCATTGCCGCGAATAGCTACGTTGAATACGTGTTGCTGCCGCATCTTGTGGCCGAACTTGGCCAGCGCGCGCCCGGTGTGCGCCTGCGGATTATTCCGTTCGGGGCGGATTTAGCGGAAACGGGCGTTGTTTCCGGCACGACCGCCTTGGTGCTGGGGCGTATAAGCGACCCGCCAGATACGCTGGTTGTGCAGTCTCTCATGACCGACGGACTGGCCTGCATCGTTCGCGCCAATCATCCGCACATTGCCGAATATATGACTCAAGAACAGTACGAGAGGCTGAAGCATGTCAATTTGTTGCCGCCAGGCCGGTTACGCGCGGGGCTATTTCAAGCGTTGGAGCGGGCAGGGTTAACGCGCGATGTTGTGGTGTCTGTCACGCATTTTCTGGCAATTCCCGATCTGATTGCCGTTACCGATTATTGTAGCACGTTGCCCCAGCAAATTTGCCGACGCCTTGCCGTTGACAAGCGTTTGAAAGTTCTGCCATCGCCGGTCGATCTCGGACGGTTCCCAGTCCAAATGGCGTGGCACACGCGCTACCGCCAAGACCCGGTTCACCGTTGGCTCCGGGAGCTGTTGGTAGAGATCGCCAATCGGGTAAGCGCAGACCCTGAAACCGGCGGTTTGGCAGGTTCACTCTAAGTTGGATTTTACCAATCTATCACATAATATGCATTATGCGACATTTGAGTGTAAGGAGGGTTTGGCCCATAACCCCGCTCGCCAGCCGATGCGAAATATGGGAACCTGCTTTGAGCCTTCTTCAGGAATTGGTAAATTATGCGGTGCGATTGGTGTACAATGGTCTTGTGTTGGCTTCTCGCGGGTGTTTCGGCACAGGCTGCTGAAACCGTCACCTATCCCACCACTAAAGCCGAAGGTCTGCTCACGGCGCTTGTTGATGCTCCAATGCAGGCTAATGCTCCGCGACCGGCGATCATCGCGTTGCACGGCTGCGGCGGTTTAGGGAGTAAATCCGCGCCTTTGTCTGCCCGGCACGAGGAATGGCGACAAAGGCTCGTCGCGCAAGGCTATCTGGTGATCTTTCCCGATAGTTTTGGCAGCAGAGGGCTGGGAAGCCAGTGCCAAACGACGAATCGAGCCGTCCGCGCCTCGGTCGAGCGCGCCGATGACGTGCGGGCAACCCTCGCGTATCTGCGCCAACGGCCCGATGTGGACGCCGATAAAATCGCGCTTCTCGGTTGGTCTAACGGTGGCAGCACGGTTCTGTCGGCGATTGGCCGCTCGCTGGCCGTTGTCGGTGCCATCGCCTTCTATCCAGGCTGTCAGTTTTATGCGGATTCGCCCCGGTGGCAGCCACAGGTTCCGCTGCGGATCGAAATGGGTGCGGCGGATAATTGGACCGACCCGCAACCCTGCAAAACCCTGGCGGCGCGCTGGCCGGGGCAGATTGGATTAACGCTTTATCCGGGTGCCTACCATGATTTCGACTGGCCGAATTTGCCGCTCACCTTGCGAACCGGCCTAGCCGCCAGTAAGGACAAGAGCGGCACGGCCTATGCTGGCACCAACCTGGAGGCCCGCGACCGCGCCGTAACCCAGAGTTTAACGCAGTTGCGGTATTGGTTTGGGAAGGAATAGGCTGCCATGCCGGTACACCCCGATCCTGCCGTTGAAATTCGCCCCTGGGGTATGAAAAAATTCTATAGTGATGGTCCCAGCGGGGTACCGCTGCGGTTCGGTTGTGCGCCCGAGGAGATAATCGCGTGATCCTGTTGTTTCGCCACGGGCAAACCCTGTGGAACCAGAGTTTCCGAATGCAAGGCGCGGGCGATTCGGCGCTGACGGATCTTGGAAAAGCGCAAGCCCGCGCGATGGGCGTGGCGGCGCGGGCGTTTCTGGCGTCCCGCTATCCCGCCCCCGGCCCGCTCCCGCTTCAGATTAGCCCGCTGGGGCGAACCCGGCAAACGGCGGCGCTGATTGCCGAAGAACTGATGCGCGGCCCTAGCGGTTACGCTCTTAGCCACCGGAACGAACCCCGCCTGAAGGAAATGACCGCAGGGGCTTGGGAAGGCCAGGATTGGCGGCAAGTCCGCGCTAACCTGCCGCCCGACCAGCATCATCTCGACGTGATCGATATTTTCCGCACCGCCCCTGGCGGCGAAGGCGATGCCGCAGCGATTGCCCGGCTGGACCTGTGGCTGGACGATCATGCGGAGGTTACGGTTCCGCATATTGTCGTCTCGCACGGGATTTCCGGGATGATCCTGCGTGGCCTTTACTTAGGGCTTGATGACGATGCTATGTTCACTCAAGACCGCCCGCAGGACGCTTTTTATGTTCTCAGCAAGGGCCAAGCCCTGCGCGTTCCTGTTGCCTTGGAGGGGAGTGCCGCATGACGACGCTGCCCCCGCCCGATCATGCCGACCCGATGCAGCGCCTGCTGGCCATCATGGCCCGACTGCGCGACCCTGAAGCCGGTTGCCCGTGGGATTTAGAGCAGTCGCACGCAACCATCGCTCCCTACACCATCGAAGAAGCCTATGAGGTGGCCGATGCCGTCGCCGAGGGTGACCCGCAGGCGCTGAAGGAGGAGTTGGGCGACCTGCTGTTGCAGGTGGTGTTCCAAGCCCAGATTTCCCAAGATGCAGGCGGCTTTACCTTCGCCGATGTGGCGGACTCTATCGCCACCAAAATGATCCGCCGCCACCCGCACGTCTTCACCGCCCCCGATGGCCGCGATGCCGATGGGCAGGTGGCGGCCTGGGAAGTGATTAAGGCCGAAGAGCGCGCGGCGAAAGCTACAGAAGGGCCGGGTAGCGTGCTCGATGGCGTCGCCCGCGCCCTGCCCGCCCTGCTTCGCGCGCTAAAACTGCAAAAACGCGCCGCCCGCGTCGGCTTCGACTGGACCGACCCGAACGATGTATTCGACAAGTTGCGGGAGGAGTTGGGCGAGTTCGAGCAGGAATTCACCGCCCCCACCCGCAACCCGGCCCGCCTGGAAGATGAGCTAGGCGACATCCTATTCTGCGCCGTCAACCTCGCCCGCCACCTAAACATCGACCCAGAAGCCGCCCTGCGCTCGACCAACGCCAAGTTTGAGAAGCGGTTCCGGTTTATCGAAACAGCGCTGACGGCCGACGGGAAATCGGTGGAGGGAGCGAGCTTGGCGGAGATGGAGGCGCTGTGGCAGGCGGCTAAGGGGGAAAAAGCGCTTTAAACAGCTTGGAGAAGTAGGCATGGTTTATCGGGTCTCACGCCGAGCCATTTTAGGTGGAGTAGGAGCAAGCTTGATGGTCTCGCCTTCCCTCGCCGCTTCCCCAACCGATGTTTTGCTTCCATCCACACCAGAAGCCCTAGGTTTCAGCGCAGACCTGGCCGATAAGCTGGATGCCGGCGTCCGGTCTGGATTGCTGAACGGTCTTCACAGTGTTCTGGTGGCGCGCAATGGTCGCTTGATTCTGGAGCGCTATTATGCGGGAACAGATGAGAGTTGGGGCAAGCACCTTGGCCGCGTCACCTTCACGCCCGACACGCTGCACGATCTGCGCTCGGTGACGAAAAGCATCGTTGCGCTTCTCTACGGCATTGCTTTGGAGCGTGGCTTAGTACCGCCCCCCGAAGCGCCGCTGCTGGCCGAGTTTCCGCAATATCCCGATCTGGCGGCGGACCCGAAGCGCGCGCTGTTGCAAATCAACCATGCTCTGTCGATGACGCTCGGCTTAGAATGGGATGAAATGCGGCCCTATTCTGATCCCGCGAACAGTGAAATTGCGATGGAGAATGCGCCGGATCGGTTTCGGTTCATTCTGGAACGCTCAATCGTCAGCAAGCCTGGCCAGCGTTGGACCTATTCAGGCGGGGCCGTCGCCTTAATCGGGGCTATCATCCAGAAAGGTACGAAAATGGGGCTGCTGGCGTTTGCCCGCGAGGCCCTTTTTGCCCCCTTGGGAATTACCGAGGCCGAGTGGGTGCAGGGGCGCGACGGCATGGCCTCGGCGGCATCGGGCTTGCGCCTGAAACCGCGCGATTTGCTTCGCATAGGCCAACTCGTTCTGGCGCGCGGGCGTTGGCAAGATCAGCAACTTATCCCCGAGGCGTGGGTTGATAGTCTCAGCCAGTCACTCGTCTCGACCGGCGATGGTCTTCACTATGCGCGGCTGTGGTGGCACGGCATGGCCCTGGCACCGGCGTTGAAGGGGGAGCGCCCGTGGCTCGCGGGCCTCGGCAACGGCGGCCAGCGCCTCTGGATTCTGCCTGATGCCGGGTTGGTGACGGTGATCCATTGCGGTAATTATAATAAGCCAGACCAATGGGTTACGCCGCTACGCATTTGGCGGGAGATCGTGCTAGCGAATTTGCAGCGCCTATAACAAGATATGGTTTTCTAAACCCCCACCACCATCCCGTCAAACCCCGGCTCCACCCCCTCCGGCAGGCTCGCCTTCAGTGTCGCATAATCCATGTCTTCGTTCATATGGGTAAGAATAGCGCGCTTCGGTTTGACCGCCGCGATCCAGTCCAGCGTGCGCGACAGGTGGCTGTGAGTGGTGTGGGGTGTTGGGCGGAAGGCATCGACGATCCACAGGTCGAGGCCCTCGTACTGGGCCAGCACCTCTGGCGGCATAGTCACGACATCGGTTGAATAGGCCATCCGCCCGAAGCGGTAGCCGTAGGTGCGGATGAAGCCGTGGTCTTGCTCCACGGCAGTAATCGCCACGCCTGCGGCGGTGAATGCGCCGGGGTCAATCGGGCGGCCATCAAGGCAAGGTTTGAAGTAGAAGCTCACCCCTTCCGGTAGCGGCTCCAGCGCATAGCCGAAGGCGCGGTGGGCGTGCGCGATGGTTTCCGGCGGCCCGTAAGCGGGAATGGCGGCGTTCATGAAGCGGTTAATCATCCGCACGTCATCAATGCCGTTCATATGGTCGGCGTGGGCGTGGGTCCACAACAGAGCATCGAGACGGCGGGAGCCGGTCATCAGCAGTTGCTCGCGCAAATCCGGCGACGTATCGACCAAAATCGTCGCCGCCTCCCCGCTTCCTTCCGGGTCAGAAGCCTCGATTTCGATCAGAATCGACGCTCTCCGGCGGCGGTTTTTCGGCTCGTTGGGGTCGCAACTGCCCCATATCCCGCCCACCAGCGGCACCCCCCCGGACGCACCACTACCGAGGATGGTGATTTTCACGCGGCCTGCTCCAGCAGTGCCGCGCGCGGCACTTTGTTGAAGAGGCGGAAGAAATTATCGGTGGTCGCCTCGGCCAGCGCATCGAGGGAAACGCCCTTGATCCCCGCCACGCATTCGGCGGTTTTGCGGGTAAAGGCAGGCTCGTTGCGTTTGCCACGATGGGGGATGGGCGCAAGGTAGGGCGCGTCGGTTTCCACCAACAGCCGATCCATCGGCACGGCCTCTGCTATTGTTTCGCGAATATCGGCGGCGCTTTTGAAGGTGACGATGCCGGAGATGGAGATGTAGAACCCCATGCCAAGACAGGCTTCCGCCAGCCGCCGCGTGCCAGTGAAACAGTGAATCACCCCCGTAAACGGCCCGTGCGCGAGTTCGCTTTCCAGCAGGCTAATCGTGTCGTCATCGGCATCGCGGGTGTGAATAATCATCGGCAGCCCCGTGCGGCGGGCGGCATCGCAATGGGCGCGAAAGCTCTTTTGCTGAAGCTCGTGCGGGCTGTGATCGTAGAAATAATCAAGCCCGGTTTCGCCAATTGCCACCACTTTCGGGTGATGGGTTTCGGCGATCAAGGTTTCCGCTGCATAGCCCCAATCATTTTCGGCCTCGTGCGGATGCACGCCAACCGAGCAATAGATATTGGAAAAGCGTTCCGCGACACCGCGCACCTTGGGAAAAGCGTGTAGCTTGGTGCCGATGGTCAGCATCAACCCCACGCCCGCCGCCCCGGCCCGGCTAACAACGCCGTCGAGATCATCGGCAAAGTCGGGGAAATCGAGATGGCAGTGGCTATCGACAAGCAAGGTCACGACGCCGCCCCTTCTTCCGCTTCCGCCACCCAACGCGGGAACACGCCTTGCGGGGCGGGCAACGCCGTGCCGGGCACGAGGCGGCTTGTATAATCCGCAAAACTGCGCGCGCCCTGAGCGACGGCGACTTGATCCAACAGCTTTTCGCCCGATGCGGGCATAACCGGCTGAACGATAAGGCCCAACTGCCGAACAACCTCCGCCAGCACATACAGCACGGTTTCCATGCGCGCAAAATCGGTTTTCCGCAGCGTCCAGGGCGCTTGCTGATCGACATAGCGGTTGGCGGCAACCACGACATCCCAAATCGCCTCAAGCCCCCGGTGGAAGGCTTGCTCCAGAAAACTCGCGCGCACGCTGTCGTGCAAAGCGGCTGCCGCATTCAGCATCTCGTGATCGGCCTCGGTGAAGGCGCCCGGTGTTGGCACGGTGCCGCCGCAGTTCTTGGCGATCATCGACAGAACGCGCTGGGCTAAGTTGCCAAGGTCATTGGCCAGATCGGTATTGATGCGCTTGACCATCTGGGCATGGCTGAAGTCGCCATCATTGCCGAAGGAGATTTCCCGCAACAGGAAATAGCGCACCGGATCAAGCCCATAGGTGTCGATCAACACCAATGGGTCGATCACATTGCCCAAAGATTTAGAAATCTTTTGGCCCTCGTTGGTCCACCAGCCGTGGGCGAACACTCGCCCCGGCACCGGCAAATCGGCGGCCATCAAAAAGGCGGGCCAGAAAACGGCGTGGAAGCGCAAAATATCCTTACCGACCATGTGCAACGCGGGCGGCCAAAAATCCTTATAAAGCGCCCCGTTTTCATCGGGATAACCGAGGGCGCTTAGGTAATTCGTCAAGGCATCGAACCACACATACATGATGTGCTTATCATCACCCCCTTCTAGTCCTTTGGGCACGGGAACGCCCCAGGAAAAGCTGGTGCGCGAGACCGATAAATCCTGCAACCCGCTTTTAACGAAGCTCAACACTTCATTCCGGCGCGAGCGTGGGGCGATGAAATCGGGGTTAGCCTCGTAGAATGCCAATAGCTTGTCGCCCCAGGTGGAGAGGCGAAAGAAGTAGCTTGGCTCCGTCACCCACTCCACCTCGGCCCCCGTCGGGGCCTTTTTGCCCGTGGGAGTGTCGATAAGTTCGGATTCGGCGTAATAGGCTTCGTCCCGAATAGCGTACCAGCCCTCGTAAGCGCCTAGGTAGATTTCGCCCTTATCCATGAGCCGCGTCCACAGCGCTTGGCAGGCGGCGTAATGGCGCGACTCGGTCGTGCGGATAAAATCATCGTTGGTGAAATTCATCCGCACGGCAAGATCGCGGAAATTCTGCGAGACCTTATCGGTAAACGCCTTCGGCTCCATCCCCGCTGCTGCCGCCGATTTCTCAACCTTCTGTCCGTGCTCGTCCGTACCGGTCAGGAAATGCACCTGCGTGCCGTCAAGGCGCAGGAAGCGCGCCAACACGTCGCAGGCAAGCGTGGTGTAGGCATGACCGATATGGGGTTTATCGTTCACATAATAAATCGGCGTGGTCAGGTAGTAGCGGGCTACGGCGGACTGCGGCGCGGTCATCGAAATTCCTTCAGAATTATAGTCGCTGGGTCAGAGGCAAAAGGGCCGAAAGAACCGCCTGTTTGCGGTCGAGATTAAGCCCATCCGTCTGCCGAAAAAGCTGAGTGTTTTTTTCCCACACCTCGATCAAGCGATCAAGGCTTCCTGCCGCGCGCAACACCGCTTCTGCGGCTTCAGCCTCGCCCGGCAAATCGTTGGGAACGCGGCCATTCCGGGCTGAATGGCGGATAACGCGCATCAGCCACGCATCGAACTGCGTAACAAAGCTGCGATACTGGGCATCGGCAGCGGCCTTACCGAGCTTTTCAGCGAAGCCATGCACGGCGGCGGGATCACACTTAGGCGCTTGCCGAAACAGGGCCAATAAATCCGTCAGAACGCTGCGCGTGTCGGGGTCGGCAAGCGCGAGGGCGCGGCCTGGGGCGCCGTCCGACAGAGTAAGGGCGATGGGATCGAGCGGCTCGCCCTCTAACACGGCTTCGGCCGCTATACGCACCTCCTCCGGTAGCAGCGGCGCGAACCGCAACAGGCGGCAGCGCGAGCGGATTGTGGGCAGCAGGCGGCCCGGCGTATGGCTCACCAGCAGCAGCAGCGCGCGTTTCGGTGGCTCTTCCAAAATCTTTAGTAAGGCATTGGCAGCATTGACGTTCATCTCATCAGCGCTATCAATGAGAACGACGCGCCAACCGCCTTGCGACGCGGTAAGATGTAGAAACTGGCTGATCTCGCGGACTTGATCGACGCTAATCGCGGCTTTCATCTTATCGCGCTTTTCGTCCATCTCCCGCTCGATCACCAACAGGTCGGGGTGCGAGCCAACGGCGATTTGGCGGACGGCGGGATGATCCTCGTTGACCGCAAGGCTGGTGATGGGCGCGCTATCGCCGAAAAGGCTGGGGCCTGCCGCAGCGCCCCCGCCCGTGAGCAGAAACCGGGCCATCCGGTAGGCGAACGTGGCTTTTCCAACCCCCGGCGGCCCTGCCAGCAGCCAGGCTTGCGGCACGCGGTTGCCCGACAGCGCGTCGCTTACCAACCGTTCATTCGCCCCATGCCCAATGAGGGTGAGGGTTTCGCGCGCGGGCCGCATCAGGCGAGATTGGGGAAGCGGGCGCGCACGGCGGCACACACGCGGGCGCTAACCGCGTCCGGCGATCCTGTTGCCTCAATCCACTGAAACCGTTCGGGTTCGGCGGCGGCAAGATCGGCAAAGCCTTGGGCAACCCGGCGGTGAAAACCGAGATCAAGCCCCTCG
>JAAFIC010000086.1 GCA_013298565.1 Alphaproteobacteria bacterium
TCGATAGTCTTGCCTAGTTTGTTGAGCGCACCGAACAGCTCCACCGTTACCCAATTGGCAGCGATTTTGGCATCGCGGCCTTGGGCCACGGCTTCAAAGTACAGCGCGGTTTCCTTCTCCGAAACGAGCACGCTGGCGTCGTAGCGCGACAGGCCGAGGGCCATGTAGCGGGCGCGGCGGGCATCGGGCAGTTCCGGCATAGCGGCGCGGATGGCCTCGATCTGGGCAGGATCAATTTCGAGCGGCAGCAGGTCCGGGTCGGGGAAATAGCGGTAGTCATGCGCCTGTTCTTTCGAGCGCATGGCGCGGGTTTTGCCCTTGTTGCTATCCCACAGGCGGGTTTCTTGGCGAATGCTGCCACCGTCTTCCAGCACTTCAACTTGGCGGCGGGCTTCGTAATCAATGGCTTGGGCGACGAAGCGGATGGAGTTGACGTTCTTGATCTCGCAGCGCGTGCCGAACGGCTCGCCAGGGCGGCGCACCGAGACGTTGGCGTCGCAGCGCATCGAGCCTTCCTCCATATTGCCGTCGCAGGTTTCGAGATAGCGCAGAATGGCCCGCAGTTTCTTAAGGTAGGCGGCAGCTTCTTCAGACGAGCGAATATCCGGCTCCGACACAATCTCCATCAGGGCGATGCCCGACCGGTTGAGATCAATGTAGGAGAGGCGCGGGTCTTGATCGTGCAGCGATTTACCCGCGTCTTGCTCCAAGTGCAGGCGCGTGATGCCGATATATTTTTCGCTGCCATCAGCGAGATCGACGGTCATATGCCCGCCCGTCACGATCGGCTGAGTGAACTGCGAAATCTGATAGCCCTGCGGCAGATCGGCGTAAAAATAGTTCTTGCGGTCGAACACCGAGAGGGTATTGACGGTGGCGTTAATGCCAAGGCCCGTCTTGATCGCCTGCTCCACGCAGACGCGGTTGATGACGGGGAGCATACCGGGCATGGCCGCATCGACGAACGATACTTGCGCGTTGGCATCGGCCCCGAACTCGGTTGCGGCGCCAGAGAAGAGCTTCGCCTTGGAAATGACCTGGGCGTGAACTTCCAGCCCAATCACCAACTCCCACGGGCCGGTCTTGCCCTGAATGATATTTTTATTTTCGGTCATAGTTACGCTCCCTGGCCGAAAGTGGGCCGAGCCGAGAAATTTGCCGCCGCCTCCAGCACGCCGCCGACGCGGATCACGGTCTCTTCATCGAAGGGCCGCCCAAGGATTTGCAAGCCCAGCGGCAACCCATCGCTCGAAAGCCCCGTCGGCACGGCCAAACCGGGCAGCCCGGCGAGGCTGGCGGGAACGGTGAAAACGTCGTTGAGATACATGGCGATAGGATCGTCGTTTGTCTCGTTCAGCCCGAAGGCTGCGGTCGGCGCGGTCGGGGTGAGCAGTACGTCGCACGTCTCGAACGCTTGTCTGAAATCGTCGGCAATCAGCGCGCGAACCTTTTGCGCCTTCAAATAATAGGCATCGTAATAGCCCGCCGAGAGCACATAGGTGCCAATCAAAATACGGCGCTGAACTTCGTGGCCGAACCCGGCGGCGCGGGTGTTTGCGTACATTTCATCCAGCGTATTGCCCGGCACGCGCAACCCAAAGCGCACGCCGTCGTAGCGCGCGAGGTTGGCGGAGGCTTCGGCGGGGGCGATGATGTAATAGGTCGCCAGCGCGTATTTCGTGTGCGGCAGCGACACCGAGACGATTTCCGCGCCCGCTTGCTTTAACCACTCGATGCCCTGATCCCACAGCGCGACGATTTCCGGGCTGGTACCCTCAACACGATATTCGGCGGGAACGCCTACCTTCAAGCCGCGCACGTCGCCCGTCAGCGCCTTGCTGAAATCTGGCACTGCTATATTGGCGCTGGTCGAATCCTTGGGGTCGAACCCGGCCATGCTGTTCAGCATCAGGGCCGCGTCCGTCACCGAGCGCGTCATCGGACCCGCTTGATCGAGCGAGGAGGCGAAGGCGACGATGCCCCAGCGCGAGCAGCGCCCGTAGGTTGGCTTCAGCCCAACGATGCCGCAGAAGGCCGCAGGTTGGCGGATAGAGCCGCCCGTATCAGTGCCTGTTGCCGCCATGACGCCGCGCGCCGCAACAATCGCTGCCGAGCCGCCGGAGGAGCCACCGGGAACCAAATCAACGTCCGAGCCTGTACGCTTCCACGGCGAGATCACGGGGCCGTGGTAGGAGGAGCCGTTGGAAGACCCCATCGCGAACTCATCGAGATTGAGCTTGCCGAGGCTAATAGTGCCAGCGGCTTTCAGCTTACCCGAAACGGTCGATTCATAGGGCGGCACGAACCCATCGAGGATATGGCTCCCTGCCGTCGTCCGCACGCCTTCGGTGCAGAACAGGTCTTTAATGCCGACGGGAATGCCGTCCAGCGCCCCGGCGTCGCCCTTCGCCCGGCGCGCGTCCGAGGCTTTGGCGGCCTCGCGGGCAGCCTCGAAGGTTTCGGTGATATAGGCGTTCAACGGGCGGGCGGCTTCCGAGACGGCGATATGCGCGTCGGTCAACTCCACGGAGGTGAATGTCTTCGCGGCCAGCCCGCTTAGGGCCTCGGCAATGGTCAGATCGGTTAGCGTGCTCATCTTATTCAACGACCTTCGGAACAGTGAAGAAGCGGCCTTCAGCGGACTGCGGCGCGTTCTTCAGGATTTTTTCGTGTTGATCCGGTTCGGTCACGACATCATCGCGCATCGGCAAGGTCATATTCACAACGCGGGCCAGGGGGGCCACGCCGTCGGTATTAACGTCGCTCAATTGCTCGATCCAGCCGAGAATCGCCGAAATTTCGGTGGCCATCGGGGCTAAGTCTTTTTCCTCGATTTTGATGCGCGCCAATGTGGCAACGCGGCGTACCGTGTCTTGATCCAAGGCCATGACGGGCGCGACCTTCCTGTAAACGGGTCTAAAAATAACAGGTTTGATTGCTAACACCCCTGGCGTGGGCGGTGCAACAGGGCTGGTTGATTTCTTATCCGGTGCACCAAGGCGGTAGCGGTGAATTTTTTTGAATTGTTCAAACATTTTGAAAATAGTATTATTTTTATAGGGGATTTTTTGGGTGGACACTCGAATGCAAACGCACGAAATGACGGGCCGCGAATTCGTAAGCGGGGTTGCCACGGCAAAACGGCTGGCGACTGGTGGCAGTGCCGTGATTATCACTCATCATAGTCAGCCTACCCATGTTCTCCTGTCGATGGAAACCTACAATCGCCTGATGCGTGAGCGCGTGCCGGCGCATCTCTACTTTGCCAGTGCGGAGCAAACCGATGGAGAGCTACCATCGGTTCGTATGCCGCTGCGCGTTGCCGATTTGGATGACTAAGTATCTACTCGATACCAACGTGATTTCGGAACTTCGCAAAGGCGAGCGTGCCGATAGCCGCGTGCAAGAGTGGGCCAGCGCGAAAGCCCCCGACAGCTTCTATCTTTCCGTGATTACGCTCTTTGAAATCGCCGCTGGGGCCAACCACTTGCGGAGCAAGGGCGACGAGAGGGGCGCGCGGGTGTTTGAAACCTGGGTCAGCACGGTGCTGATACCAAAATTTGGCGAACGCTTGCTAACGATCACCCCGAGCATTTGCTTGGTTGCAGCACAGATTCTTGGCACCAAAGGGCAGCCAAGCCCCAACCTGCTGATTGCGGCAACGGCAAAAGAGCAGTCTTGCATCCTCGTTACCCGGAACGTGAAAGACTTCACTGGGTTTGATCTGAATATCGAAAACCCGTTCGGGCCGTCTTAAAAGCGGCTTTTCGAGACGGTGAGAGGCGCGGGCGCGGGTTGCGAGGTATCCACTTGCGAGGAGCGTCCGACTACTATAATCTTAAAAAGTGATCTATTGGCGACGGCGCAATCCCGCTCATAGCACAGTAGCGCGGGGGATGGCGGATGCGCGTCATCCCCAATTCTTTTCCCACCTGCGATATTCCCATCCTACAAACGCGCTGTCTTAACGGGTGGTTGACCTGCACGATATACACTTTAGTTGAAAAATAATTTTTCCGTACAATTTTTACGGGGTTAACCAGGCATTGCACGCGAAGCCGTTTGCTTCAGCCCGCGCCCTGGTGCTAGGACAAGCTATGGCTCTTGTCGATCTTTCCGAACTCGTCCCCGTGCTCGCAACCCGGCGTTATCGTCTGCTGGGGCTTGATCTTGGCAGCAAAACCATTGGGATTGCGATTTCCGACGGGCTTGGGCTATCGGCAACCCCCGTCGAGACGATCCGCCGGACCAAATTCACCGCCGATGCCGAAGCGCTGTTGAAACTGTGCAAACTGCGGGACGTGGGCGGCTTGGTCGTCGGCCTGCCGGTGAATATGGATGGCTCGGAAGGCCCGCGCGCGCAATCGACGCGCACCTTCATTGATAATCTCTCCGAGAAAACCGCTCTGCCGATGGCGCTGTGGGACGAGCGGCTGTCCACCGTTGCGGTCACGCGCGTGATGCTGGAGGCGGATTTGTCGCGCGCGCGCCGGGCTGAGATCGTCGATAAAATGGCGGCAGCCTATATTCTGCAAGGCGCGCTGGACCGGCTGCGGGCGTTGGCGTCGCGTCCGCCAGAGTTGTGATAAAAGGCGAGAAACCCTGTTTTAAGAATTGATTCTAAACAGACTTAACCCTAGTATGACAGGAACGATTTTTCGGAGGCGTTTCATGTCTGCTCTCGCTTTGACGCACCCAAAGCCGGTTTCCGGCCCGCGCCCACGCCGGGGCAATCAGCGCATGGTGGTGCCGCGCCTCACGGTTAAAATCCAAGGCCATTATTATGAAACGCTGGATTGGTCCTACGGCGGTCTGCGGCTAAAACTGCCCCACACGGCCCCCGTGCCAACAACGCCGCTGCTGGGCCTGATTATCGGCCCGAAGGACGATATTGGCGTGTTCTCCGGCGGCGTTGCCCGCGTGGACGATGCGGGGCAAGCGCTGTCCGTTTCTTTCGCCGAAGTGAGCGAGGATGGCTACGATTTGCTGGATCGACTGGTACGGGGAAAGCTGATCGCGCCCGAGCTTTAAGCCGCCACAAACAGCCCGCCCCGCACCATCAGCGACACGCGCTCCCCTGGGCGCGGCACGAGATCAATGCTTGGGCCGCGCGGGATTTCGACGTGCAGATTTTGCCCGTCGTGGGTTTCGACTTCTACCCGCAACATAGCCCCAACCAGCGACACATGGGTGACAGTCGCCACCCCGGTGGGATCGGGCGTGAGCGCTAACAGATGCGGGCGCACGAACAGGGTGCCATCGGCTTCTTTTATCGCCCCAGACAGGTCGATACGCGCGGCTTCGGCAATTGGCGCGTTTTGCACTCGTACGCGCCCGGCATGCAAGGATGCCTGCAACTCGTTGGTTTCGCCCAAGAAACGATAGACGAAGGCATTCGCGGGCGCGTCGTAAAGCTCCTGCGGCGCACCGATTTGCTCCACGCGGCCTTGCCCCATCACCACCACGCGATCGGCAAGGTCCAAAGCCTCTTCCTGATCGTGGGTGACGAACACGGTCGTCATGCCTAAGCGGCGGTGCAGGTCGCGCAGCCAGCGGCGCAGTTCCCGGCGCACTTTGGCATCGAGCGCGCCGAAGGGTTCATCCAGCAGCAAGACTTGCGGTTCGATGGCGAGCGCACGGGCGAGCGCCACGCGCTGACGCTGGCCGCCGGAAAGCTGGCTTGGGTAACGATTCGTCAGCCAATCGACTTGAACGAGATTGAGCAAATCATTGACACGTTTACGGATTTCGGCTTCCGGCGGGCGCGTTTTACGGGGGCGAACGCGCAGACCGAAAGCAACATTCTCGAACACGCTCATGTGCCGAAACAGCGCGTAATGCTGGAAAACGAAGCCAACATCCCGGTCGCCGGGCAGGTTCCCGCCGACATCCTTCGCGCCGAACCGGATTGTGCCTGCGTCCGGTTGTTCAAGGCCCGCGAGCAGTCGCAGCAAGGTGGTTTTCCCGGAACCAGATGGCCCCAGAATCGCCATCAACTCGCCGTTGTGAATGTCGAGATCAACCCCATGCAGGGCGGTAAAGCTGCCGAAGCCTTTGATAAGGCCGCTAACCGTAATATCCAAGGCAGATCTCCTCGCGTTAAGGCACACGCTGCTCGCGCCGTTCCAACACGGCATCGAGCAGGCTTTTCGCCACCAACGTCACCAGCGCCAGCAAAGCCAGCAGGGAGGCGACAGCGAAAGCCCCTGTGAACGCATATTCGTTATACATGATTTCAACGTGCAATGGCATGGTGTTAGTCTCCCCCCGAATGTGACCGGAGACGACCGAGACCGCCCCAAACTCTCCCATCGCCCGCGCATTACACAGCAGCACGCCGTAGAGCAGGCCCCAGCGGATGTTCGGCAGAGTAACGCGCCGGAAGATTTGCCAACCGGAGGCCCCTAGCACGCGCGCCGCCTCCTCCTCCTGCCGTCCTTGCTCCTGCATCAGTGGTAAAAGCTCGCGGGCGACGAAGGGGAAGGTGACGAAAATCGTCGCCAAGATAATGGCAATCGGCGTGAAGAGAATCTGAATGTCGTTGGCGCGCAGCCACGGCCCGAACCAGCCTTGCAGTCCGAACAGCAAGACGAAGATTAAACCGCCAATGACCGGAGAGACCGAAAAGGGCAGGTCGATCAAGGTAATCAGCAGGCTTTTGCCCTTAAAGTCGAACTTAGTAATCGCCCAAGCTGCTGAAACCCCGAAGATCAGGTTTAACGGTACAGCGACGGCGGCGGTGAGAAGGGTCAGCTTGATCGCTGCCCAGGCGTCCGGGTCGGTCAGGGCGGTGAAATAGGCACTAAGGCCCTGGCGCAAGGCTTCGGCGAACACCAGCAGCAGCGGTAGCACCACCAATCCGGTTAAGAACAGCATGGCGACGGTGATGAGCGTGTAGCGCACCCAGCGCGGCTCGGTGGGGGGCATCATGCTCATGCCTCCTCATATCGGCGCGACCAGCGCTGCAAACCGTTGAGGGCCAGCAGCATTAGGAACGCAAAACTCAGCATGACGGTGCCGATGGCGGTTGCCTCGGCGTAGGAAAACTCTTCGAGCTTGATGACGATGAGCAGCGGCGCGATTTCCGACACCATTGGCAGATTGCCGGCAATGAAGATGACCGAGCCATATTCCCCCACCGCGCGGGCGAAGGCCAAGGCCGTGCCGGTAACGAGGGCGGGGAAGAGGGAGGGTAGGATCACTCGGCGGATCGTTTGCCAGCGGCTCGCGCGCAGGCACAGGGCGGCTTCCTCAATCTCAGGGTCAAGATCGGCCAGCACCGGTTGCACTGTGCGAACGACGAAGGGGAGGCCAACGAAAATCAGCGCCACGATTACCCCAAGCGGCGTGTAAGCGACTTGAATCCCGAGCTTATCCAGCGGCGCGCCCAGCCAGCCGTTTTGCGCGAACAACGTGGTAAGCGCGATCCCCGCCACTGCTGTGGGCAGGGCGAACGGAATATCGACCAGCGCATCGGCAAGCCTGCGACCGGGAAAGCGATAGCGCACGAGCACCCAAGCGATGATCGAGCCGAAGACGGCATTGATTATGGCGGCGATCAACGCCCCGCCAATGCTGAGGCGCAGGGCAGCCAGAACGCGCGGGGTGCTGATGGCGTTGAAGAAGGCATCCCAGCCGAGGGTTGCCGTTTTCAAAATCATGCCGCCTAACGGAATGAGCACGATAAGACTGAGCCAGAACAGCGTAAAGCCCATCGTCAGCCCAAACCCTGGCAAAACAGAGGGTCGTTTCCACCCCCAGCGCCGCAGATAGGTCGGCGACGGTGGCAGCGTGGGGCTATCTAGAGGCGACGGAAGAGAGGTCATGCCTTACTTTATAATCTCATCAAAGGTGCCACCATCGGAGAAATGCGTCTTTTGGGCATTCCGCCAACCACCGAACTGTGCGTCGATCGTGACCAGGGTCAGTTTTGGGAATTTATCGGCCACTTTATCGGCCACTTCGGCCAAACGCGGGCGATAGTAATGTTTCGCGCCGAGGGCTTGGCCTTCGGGTGTGTAGAGGAACTTCAAATAGGCTTCGGCGACCGCGCGCGTGCCGCGCTTATCAACGACCGAATCGACGATGGCGACCGGCGGTTCCGCCAGGATCGACAGCGAGGGAATAACGATGTCGAACTTATCCTTGCCAAGCTCGTTCTGCGCCAGAAAGGCTTCGCTTTCCCAGGCCAGCAGCACGTCGCCAATATTGCGCTGAACGAAGGTGATCGTGGAAGCGCGCGCACCACCATCAAGCACGGGGACGTTCTTAAACAGGGCGCGAACGAAATCCTTGGCGGTGGCGTCAGTGCCGCCCGGCTGCTTTAGGGCATAGGCCCAGGCGGCAAGATAGTTCCAGCGCGCCCCTCCAGAAGTTTTCGGGTTCGGAGTGATAACCTTCACGTCCGCGCGCACCAGATCGTTCCAATCCTGCACGCTCTTTGGGTTATTTTTGCGGACCAGAAAAACGATGGTGGAATAGAACGGCGCGGCATTATCTGGCAGTTGCTGCTGCCAGTCCGCCCGCAGCAGCTTGTTATCGGCGATTTCATCAATGTCGTAGGCCAGCGCCAGCGTTACGACATCCGCCGCCAAGCCATCAATGACCGAGCGAGCCTGCTTACCCGAGCCGCCGTGCGAGGCTCTTACCCTAAGCGTATTGCCCGTTTTGGCCTTCCACTGCGCGGCGAAAACCTTATTGGCTTCGGAAAACAACTCGCGGGTCGGATCGTAAGAGACATTCAGCATTGTAACATCGGCAGCAAAGCCGGGCGCGGCGACCAAGGCCAGCACGCCCGCCAGCAGAGTCCGGCGGAAAAAAATCATTGAAGCCTCCGTCGGGGAAAAGGGGATCAGATATAGGCAGGGCCTAACACATAATTCTCGTTTCGCCGGGCGAGCTGCGCTTCCACATAGGTTAGCAGCACGTCGGTGGCGTCTTCCAGCGAAAGATTGGCCGTATCGAGCCGCAACGCCGGGTCTTGAGGCGCTTCGTAGGGGGCCGAAACCCCCGTGAAGTTAGGAATTTCGCCCGCGTGTGCCCGTTTGTACAAGCCTTTCGGGTCGCGCGCCCGGCAAGTTTCCAAGGGAGCATCCACGAAAACCTCGTGGAAGTCATCGCCAATAATCGCGTGGGCTAAGTCCCGATCCGCTTGGCGTGGCGAAATTAGGCTGGCGATAACGATAAGGCCGCTATTGGCCATAAGTTTCGCTACTTCCGCTGTGCGCCGTACCTGCTCGGCCCGGTCTTCGGGGGTAAAGCCGAGATCGCGCGACAGGCCGAGGCGCAAGGTGTCGCCATCCAACACAGTGGCGAGGCGGCCTTGGTCGGTAAGTTTGCGGAGGAGCCGTTGCGCGATGGTCGATTTGCCCGAGCCGGACAGGCCGGTAAGCCACAAAACCCCACCGCGATGGCCGTTGAGCGCCGCGCGCTCTTCTGGCGTTACGCTGGTTTCTGGGGCTGAGAGCATGACTTCCGTCAACGCCTCCACAATCCCGCCGCCAACCAAACGATAGTCGCGCGCGAGCACGGCCCGGCCTAGGCGG
>JAAFIC010000087.1 GCA_013298565.1 Alphaproteobacteria bacterium
AAGTGCCGAGCGTTATTGCCTACCGAATGAACGCGCTCACCTGGGCCTTGGTCCAGCAGATGATCCGCATTCCCTATGCGTCGCTGGTCAATTTGATTTTGGAGCGGGAGTTGTTCCCCGAAAAACTGCAAGACCGCTGCACACCGGGGGAGATGACCAATGCCCTGGCTGAATTGCTCGCGCCGAACAGCACGGCGGCGGCGGTGCAACGCGCCGGGTTTGGGCTACTGAAGGAAAAACTCGGCGTTGGCCGCGACACCCCTTCGGATCGCGCGGCGCGGATTATTCTCCGTCGCATTTCAGCGTAGCGCGCTACCAGAGTTTTGGCAGCTCGACGACCCAGCTTGCCAGTGCTGCTAAGATTGTGAGGGCAAGACCCATCTGCTTTAAGCGACGCGCCCAGGGGGTAGGGTTATCGTTTGCCGCCGATTGCCGGGGGATTTTCAGCACGATAATCGGCACGCGGGAGAGGCGTCGTGACGCCCCTCCCTTATCCCGTGCGGTGCCTGTACGGCCCCGGAGGTTATGAATATCAGCCACGCCGCGCCAACGGCACGAACGGACGTTCGACCGAACCCGTGTAAAGCTGACGCGGGCGACCAATCTTCTGCCCCGGATCTTCGATCATTTCCTTCCACTGGCTGATCCAGCCAACAGTGCGGGCAACCGCGAAGAGCACCGTGAACATCGACGTTGGGAAGCCCATCGCGCGCAGGATGATGCCCGAGTAGAAATCGACGTTCGGGTACAGCTTGCGTTCGACGAAATATTCATCTTCTAGCGCAACCCGCTCCAACTCTCTGGCAAGATCAAGCAGTGGATCTTTAATGTTCAGTGTTTCAAGAACTTCGTAACAGGTCTGCTGCATCACCTTAGCGCGCGGATCATAGTTTTTATAAACCCGATGACCAAAGCCCATCAGACGGAAATTGTCATTCTTGTCTTTAGCGCGCTTAACAAACTCGGGAATATTATTCTTATGGCCGATTTGCTGAAGCATGGTTAGCACGGCTTCATTGGCACCGCCATGCGCCGGACCCCACAGCGAGGCAATCCCAGCTGCGATACAGGCAAACGGATTTGCGCCCGAGGAGCCTGCGAGGCGCACGGTAGAGGTGGAAGCATTTTGCTCGTGATCGGCGTGTAAAATCAGAATACGATCCATCGCGCGGCTTAGAACTGGGTTGTTTTTCCAGTTTTCGCACGGCACGGCAAACAGCATCCGCATAAAGTTTTCCGAATAGGAAAGCTCATTACTCGGGTACACCGTGGGTTGACCGACCGAATACTTATAAGCCATCGCCGCTAGGGTTGGCATTTTGGCGATCAAGCGGTGCGCCGCGATCATGCGTTGGTGAGGGTCGTTGATGTCGGTTGAATCATGGTAGAAAGCCGACATGGCCCCGACCAGCCCGCACATGATTGCCATTGGGTGAGCGTCCCGACGGAAGCCGCGCAGGAAGAACTGCATCTGCTCATGCACCATCGTGTGATAGGTGATGGCGCGATCAAACTCCTGCTTTTCATCGGCTTTAGGCAACTCGCCGTTCAGCAGTAGATAGCAAACTTCAAGGAAGTCGCTTTGCTCGGCGAGGTCGGCGATTTTATAGCCGCGATGCAGCAGAACGCCTGCATCCCCATCAATATAGGTAATAGTGCTTTCGCACGAGCCAGTGGCCATAAAGCCCGGATCGTAAGTGAAGTAACCGAGTTGAGGGTAGAGAGCGCGGATATCAATAACTTCCGGCCCAAGCGTTCCCGGAAGAACCGGAAACTCAGCCGATTTACCCGTAGAATTATCGGTAATCGTCACCGTTTTCTTTGGCGTGTCACTCATCTCTCTCAATCCCCTTTATATTTTGGACCTTTTCTACCGTAAACGATCGAAGTGGCACCCGTTCGGTATTGACCCTCCCCAGGGCCTTCGTTAGGTCTTAAGGCGTCGCAACGACATCTGCAATCCGGCCACAGGCTTCGCTCTGGCCTAAAATCTCCAGAACATCGAAGATCGGCGGCGAGACTGTGCTGCCGGTCAGAGCGGCGCGCAGCGGCTGCGCCAGATCGCCCAGTTTAGCAGACAGCGTTTCGGCCAGCGCCCGGATTGTGGCTTCCAATGCGTCAGCAGTCCAGTCGCTTTGCGCTTGAAGCACAATGAGCGCCTGCGACACGAGGTCTCGGTGCTTTTCCAAAACCGCTGCCGCTTTCGCATCTACCGCGAGCGGGCGGGCTTTGAGGTAAAACAGTGCGCCCTCGGCCAGTTCCACGAGGGTTTTCGCGCGCGGCTGCAAGCCGGGAATGGCCCGCAGCAGCAAGGCCGTTTCGCCCTCCGTCAGCGCCCGGCCCAGCTTATCGCCAACCAAGGGTATAACAGCGGGTAGCAAAGCCTCCGGCATCGCCTCTTTCATATAATGGCCGTTGACGTTGGCGAGCTTGACGAAATCAAAACGCGACGGGGCGCGGCCTACAGCGGTAATATCGAACAGGCTAATCGCGCGCTCTGTGCTAATCATCTCTTCATCGCCATGGCCCCAGCCAAGGCGCAGCAGATAATTCCGCATCGCTTCCGGCAGATACCCCATCGCCTCATAGGCTTCGACTCCCAAGGCACCGTGGCGCTTAGACAGTTTCGCCCCATCCGGCCCGTGGATGAGCGGAATATGCGCGAAACTGGGAACACCCCAATCCATCGCCCGGTAAAGCTGCACTTGGCGGAAGGTATTGGTGAGATGATCGTCGCCGCGAATGACGTGAGTGATGTCCATATCATGATCGTCAACCACAACCGACAGCATATAGGTGGGCGTGCCATCGGCGCGCAGCATCACCATATCGTCTAGTTGGGCATTGGCGACGGTCACGGAACCTTGCACTTGATCGTTAATCGTCGTCTCACCCGTTTGCGGCGCCTTCAGGCGGATAACGAAGGGGGTGTTCGCGGGGGCTTCGCTGCGGTCGCGGTCCCGCCAGCGGCCATCGTAGCGCACGGGTTGGCCTGCGGCGCGTTGGGCCTCGCGCATCGCCTCCAACTCTTCTGGCGTTGCATAGCAGCGGTAGGCGCGGCCTTGGGCGAGAAGCTGGTTGGCAACTTCGGCATGGCGGTGGGCGCGGGCGAACTGGAACACCACCTCGCCATCCCAATCAAGCCCCAGCCATGCTAGGCCCTTCATAATCGCCTCTACCGCGTCCGGCGTGGAGCGCTGCCGATCTGTATCTTCAATCCGCAGGAGAAATTTTCCGCCTAGATGCCGCGCGTAAAGCCAGTTGAACAACGCCGTACGTCCGCCGCCGATATGCAGGAAGCCCGTAGGCGAGGGGGCGAAGCGGGTGACGATGCTCATGCAGAATCCATAACCACAAGGAATAAGTGATAATCGTCTAGCATGTTGCGCGGCACAACGAAACCCGATTATGGGGGCCGAACCGTCTGGACAGGATTGCTAGAGCCGCGCGCCTTAACTCTGGCGCGGCTCTAAAAGCAGCCATTGAGGCTGCGGCCAAGGGCGCGGATGCGCCCGGCGATGCGCTTGGCGCGTCAAACGCACCGGGCGGCGAGGGCTAAAATAAAACTAGAGCGTCTTGCGTCAACCTTTACGCAAGACGCTCTAAATGCGTAATGATGCCTAGGGTTATGCTGTAATGGAACCCTATCCTTGGGATTTATCCCGATAACCGTTAGGAGAGCGGTACCCGATGCGGACAGCACCGATCCAGCTTTTGTGGGGGCATTGGCTCGCTCACTGGATTGGGATTCGCCAAGGTCTTGCCGGGCTGTGGGCAGCGCAGGCGGATCGTTTCGGTTTATGGGTGCCGGGATGCTTGGGGCTGGGGATCGGCCTATTCTTTGCCTTGCCGCGCGATCCGCCCCTATGGGCATTGGCGGGGCCGGGAGTGGGGCTGCTGGCGCTCTTCCTCACCCGGCGGGCCGAGACGTGGGTCATTCTGAGCCTTCGGGCGGCGTTTTTCGTGAGTTGCGGGTTTGTGAGCGCGCAGTGCCAGAGCCTGCTGACCGCGCCAGTCGGTCTTGCTTGGCCGCTACCCGCGCAATGGTATGAGGCCGACGTGGTGGCCGTGGGGCGCACGGATGCGGGTCATCGCCTCACCCTAGCCAAGGTCACGCGGGCGGGGGCAGCAGTGCCACAGGTTGGCGCGGGCCGCGTTCGGCTATCGCTTCGGTCGGGAGAGGTGCCGCCTATTGGCGCGCGGGTGCGCGTTCGGGCCGTACTCAACCCCGTGCCGCCGCCGTTGGTTCCGGGCGGCTTTGATTCGCGGTTGGCGCAGTATTTTCAGGGGATTGTCGGCCACGGCAGTATTTATGCGCTGGAGGTTCAGGCAGGCGCGACCCCGGCACGGTTAGCGGAATGGCGCCAAGCCCTCGCCGCACGCATTCGCCAAACCGTGCCGGGCGTCGCGGGAGAAATTACCATTGCGCTGGCGATTGGCGATCAGAGCGGGATTGCCGCCCCAGTGCGTGCTGCGATGCGAGATAGCGGTTTGACGCATATTCTCTCGATCAGCGGTTTGCATATCGGCTTGGTCGCGGCTTTGGTGATGGTCGTCATCCGGCGCGGCTTGGCGCTAGCACCTGCGATTGCTTTGCGGCTCGATACCAAGAAACTCGCAGTCTGGCCCACGGCGCTGTTAGTGCTGCTCTACGGCGTGCTGGCGGGGTGGGACGTCCCGGTTCAGCGCTCGGTGATCATGACTGGCGTCGTGTTGCTGGCAATTTTGCTGGACCGCACGCCGCTGACCCTGCGAACAGTGGCCGTTGCTGCGGTTCTGGTGCTGTTGGGGTCGCCCGAAGCGCTGCTGAACCCCGGCTTTCAAATGTCGTTCGCCGCCGTTGTTGCGCTGATTGCGGGGTATGAGGGGATCGGGCCGTGGTTATCCAACCTGCGCGCGGCCTATGGCGGGGTTTTGGGGCCGGTGATTACCGTTGGTTCCGCCCTACTCACCTCGCTGGTGGCAACGCTAGCAACCGCGCCATTCACGGCCTTTCACTTTCACGCGATTGCCCTCTACGGGATTCTGGCCAACCTGCTGGCGATTCCACTAACGGGGTTGATTATTATGCCAGGGGTCGTGCTCGGCTTCCTGCTGCTGCCGTTCGGGGCCGATGGTTGGGGGTGGGCGCTGGCGGGGTGGGGGATCGAGGGGCTAATGGGTTTAGCGGCGCTTATTGCGGCACTGCCAGGGGCGTCAATTCCGGTTCCGGCGTTTTCGGAAACGGTGCTGTTATTGATCGTTGGCGCGGGGTTGTGGGCGTGCCTCTGGTCCGGACGGTTGCGTTGGGGCGCGCTCACGCCCTTCGGTTTGGCATTGGGGCTGGCGGCGCTCGCGCCAAAACCGCTGCTCTTGGTCGGCGGTACCGAGGCGACGTTGGCCATGCCGCGCGCCGATGGGGTTGTGGAGATTTTTGGAGCAACGCCCCAGTCTCTCCCAGCCCGCGCGCTCGGCGCGTCCCTGGCCGCAAAATCTATTATTGCAATGGGGGGCGAGGGCAGCCTTGCCACCTGCGATCCGTGGGGCTGCCGTTTTCCCACTGCCTACGGACCGCTGGCGTTCACCCGCCACCCGGCGGCGCTGGCGCATGATTGCCGCGATGTTTGGGGGCTAATTGCCTCAGCCCCCGTCCGCACCCCATGCCCGGCCCCCACTTGGGTTCAGTCGCGCACTCAGCTCAAACGGCTCTCGCCGCTGCGGATAGAGCTTGTCGACGGAAAACCGCTACTTTCCCCAACCCGCCACACGGGCCGACGGTGGATGCCGCCCGCGCCCGAACGGCGAGCAGTTGCCGCTCAGTAGCGGCGCAATAGCCCCACGAGCTTGCCTTGAATCCGCACGCGATCCGGCCCGAAAATGCGGGTTTCATAGGCTTTATTGGCAGGCTCCAGCGCGATGGAAGCCCCTTTGCGGCGCAGACGCTTCAGCGTTACTTCCTGATCGTCCACCAGGGCCACGATGATCGTGCCAGTTTCGGCAGTATCGCAGCGGTGAATGATCGTGATGTCGCCATCGAGAATTCCGGCTTCGATCATCGAATCCCCGGCAACTTCGAGCGCATAATGGTCGCCCTTGCCCACCAAGTGATTGGGAATATCAATCATCGCCGTGTCACGGGTCGCCTCGATCGGCAAACCGGCGGCGATACGGCCATAGAGCGGCAGACTGGTGTGATTAGCGGCGGCCCGCGCTATGAAGGCCGTCGCGACCGGGCTTCGCATCAGTGTTACCGGCATGGCTGCCGCAGCCTCGGGACTCAGAATGCTGGGTGCCGGTTGCGGGTTCGCAGCGGCTTCCGGTAAGCGCAGAATTTCAAGGGCGCGCGCCCGGTGCGGTAGGCGGCGAATAAAGCCGCGTTCCTCAAGCCCGGTAATGAGCCGGTGAATGCCGGATTTGGAGCGCAGGTCGAGTGCTTCGCGCATTTCATCGAACGACGGAGACACGCCGGTTTCCGCCAAACGCTGATGAATATACAGCAAAAGCTCGTGCTGTTTGGGGGTGAGCATGGCCCGCCGCTCCTGTCCGGTTGAATCCTGTTCCGTTCTATGTTCATTCGCGGCTTCCCGTCAAGTAGGAAGAGAACCTGCCGGGAACAAAATTATCGAAACCAAGTCTCCTGGGGCTTTTCCGGGGTCGTGGGGTGGGCGTACCAGCAATCCATCGGCGTCCGCGAGAACATTCATCATCGCACTGTCCTGCACGGGGAGCGGTATGACAGCGCCCTCCATCACCCGCGCCCGCACGTAATCTTGCCGCTCGTCATTGGGGCCAAGCGTTATGCCCAGCGGGAGTTGCGCCATTGGCAAGTCGCGGCGCGGCAGCCCGAGCAAGCGTTCGATGCAGGGTTTCAGGAATAGCAAGGCGCACACAATGGTGGAGACGGGGTTCCCCGGCAGTCCCAGAAAGGGCCTGTGGGCCAAACGCCCGAAAATTAGCGGTTTGCCGGGGCGCAAGGCCAGTTTCCAAAAGCTCACGGAAAGCCCGACCGCGCCCAGGCCCTGCTGGACCAAATCATGATCGCCGACCGACGCGCCCCCGGTAGTCAACACCAAATCGCAGCCCGTGGCATGTTTCGCGGCATCGGCTAACCCTGCGAGCGTGTCCGGCACGATGGGCAACACAATCGGCTCGCCCCCGAAACTACGGATAAGGGCGGCCAGCGCGTAAGTGTTTGAACTCACGATGTGTCCCGGCCCAAGCGGATCGCCGGGGCGGCGCACTTCGTCCCCCGTTGCCAGAATCGCGACACGCGGGCGGCGGCGCACTGTTACCCACGGGTGGCCCGCAGCGGCAATCACGCCGATACGCCGGGCGGTCAGTTGCGTATCCGCCTTAGCAATGAGTGCGCCTGCGCGAAAATCGAGGCCCGCCGCGCGCACGTTCTTTCCCGGAATGGGCAGCGCGTGGAGATGGACCATTTCGCCGTTTCGCGCGGCATTCTCCTGAATAACCACTGTATCGCCACCGGCAGGCAGGGGTGCGCCGGTGAAAATCCGCGCGGCCTCCCCCGTGCCAAGCGCGCCATCCCACGGGTGGCCTGCGGGAATTTCGGCAACGATGCGGAGCGCGAGCGGTATTGATCCAAAATCTGCCGACCGTACCGCCCACCCATCCATCGCCGAAACCGCCTGGGGCGGCTGCGTGTGGCGCGCGATGATCGGCGCGGCAAGAACCCGGCCTGCGGCGTCTAGCAGCGACACATCCTCGCAGCCCACCGGGCCGAACCCGTCGAGGGCCGTGTGAAGTGCATCCAGCGCCGTTTCCACCGGCATCAACGGCGGGCGGCTCATGCTTGGCTAAACTCGCCAGATTTGCCGCCCGCCTTATGGATCAGGCGCAGGTCGGTGATCTGCATTCCTTTATCGCGCGCCTTGCACATATCATAGACCGTGAGGGCGGCGACGGAGGCGGCGGTAAGGGCTTCCATCTCAACCCCGGTCTTGCCGGAGAGCTTGCAGGTGGCCGAAATCTCGACACTGTTTGCCGCAGGGTCCAGCGTGAGATCGACCGTGACGGAGGTCAGCGCGAGCGGATGACACAGCGGAATAAGGTCTGGCGTGCGCTTGGCCGCCATAATCCCGGCAAGCCGGGCGACAGCGAGAACATCGCCCTTGCCGATTTGGCCTTGGGCAATCGCGGCCAGGGTTTCCGGCTGCATCATCACGCGCGCGGCGGCGGTTGCGGTGCGGGCGGTGATGGCCTTGTCGGTGACATCCACCATCACCGCCCGGCCTTCGCTATCGAAATGTGTGAAATTGCTCATAGAAGGGTTTATAGCAGGGGCAATGACGGCTGACGAGATTCACGCCCCAGGAAACCAAATGAACCAAGACGATTTTTTCGAGGCTTCCCCAACGAAAACCCCGTGGAGCACCCGCTGGCAGCATGGCTGGCGCGGGCAAAGCCTTACGGTGGTTGCCTTGCTGCTCGGGGGGATCGGTGCGGGGTTGGTGATTGGCATGCTTCTACGCCCGAAGGCATTGCCGCCGACTGTGGCGCTTCTGCCGCCGCAAGTTTCTTCCGCCCCCGCTGAACCCGACGCGCCCGATACCGGCGCATTAGGGCCGGATGCCGTAAGTTCGGCCCCCTCAACGCCCGTTCATGCGATGCTGGATATGCCGCCGACAGCAGCCCCCGAGGAGGAGGGCGAAATGCTGGCCGCCCTGCCACCACCGCCCCCGCCGACAAAGCCGATTGTGCTGCCCGCGCCTTACGCCGGCACTCAGCCGCCCTGGCGGCGCTATGCCGTGGCGGCCCCGCCCAGCGAAGGCCGGGCAAAAGTGGTCATCGTGATCGACGATATGGGGGTAGATCGGGGGCGTTCGGCGCAAGCGGTCGCCCTGCCAGGGCCGTTAACGCTATCGTATTTGCCCTATGGTCAGCATCTTCCCGCACAAACGGCAGAAGCCCATCAGCGCGGGCACGAGTTGATGGTGCATATGCCGATGCAGCCTTCCTTGCCGATGGACCCTGGCCCGGACGCGCTGACGGTGGCCCTATCGCCGGAAGAAGTGCAGCGACGGGTTCGCAGCAATCTCAGTAAGTTCGAGGGCTTTGTTGGCATCAACAATCACATGGGCAGCCGCTTTACCACTTGGGAAGCGGGCATGACCCCAGTGATAGCCGAGTTGCGCGCGCGCGGGCTGTTGTGGCTGGATAGCCGAACCTCGCCCAAATCGGTGGGAACGGCGCTGGCGCAAAAAATGGCCGTGCCGAACATTGACCGCGACGTGTTCTTAGACGACGACCCGTCGCTAGAGAACGTGCGGAAGCAGTTGCATCACCTGGAAGCCGTGGCGTTACGGACTGGCAAGGGCGTCGCCATCGGTCATCCCAAAGACAATACGCTTGCCGCCCTCAAAGAATGGCTGCCAACGCTGCCCGGTAAGGGCCTCGTGCTCGTGCCGATTACCGCCGTGGTGAAGGCCCCCGCCGCGCACAGTGTTAGCTTGCCTTAGCTGGAAAATACGTCTGCCGTAGAATATTCTTCTGCACTTTGCCCATCGCATTCCGGGGTAAGTCGGGCGCGAAGAACACG
>JAAFIC010000088.1 GCA_013298565.1 Alphaproteobacteria bacterium
CCTTACCGCCGTCGCTGCTGTGGATGCTCTATAAGCACCCGCTGACCGAGCGCGGCCTTGAAACCTTCTTGAAAGATTGGGCCGCCACGGGCCAGTCGATTCTTTAGAGCAGGAATCGCAAGATGGACGAGCGCAGTATAGATCAGACCGGACGGCACGGAGAGACGGTTGCGAAGGTGAAAGCCGATGCGCTCACCGATGCCGCCGTGCTGACCTATCTGCGCCGCAACCCTGATTTTCTAGTGCGACACCCCGATATTGCCGGGGTGTTGCTGCCGCCAATTCGGGGCATGGGCGAGGGCGTTGTCGATCTTCAGCAGTTCATCGTCCAAAAACTGCGCTCGGACATTAGCCGCCTCAAGCTCAATCAACGTAAATTGATTGCGACCAGCCGCAATAATCTCGTGAGCCAAGGCCGGGTTCATGCCGCGATTATCGCGCTTATCGGCGCACGCAGTTTTGAAGATTTTATCACGGTGCTGACCGATGAGCTGGCCAGCTTGCTCGATGTGGATGCCGTAGGCTTTTGCCTGGAAGCTAGCGGCGACGGCATGGTTGCAGCCAACAGCAATGTCCGTATTCTACCCGTCGGTATGATCGAGCAACTCTTGGGCAGTGACGCCGTGGTCTTGCGCGCCGATATTTCGGGCGAGCCTGAGATTTATGGCGAGGAACAGGCAGGGCTTGCCCGTTCGGACGCGCTCATTCGCCTCCACGTCTCCCGCCAGGCCCCGGCTGCCATGCTGGCCTTGGGCGCGCGCAGGCCAGGCATTTTTCATCCGGGCCAGGGGACGGAACTTATCGGCTTTCTGGCCGAAGCGGTGGAAATCACCACCCGCGCCTGGCTTGATCTCGACGAGTAAGCCCGCGTGCTGCCCACCGGGCTGACGTTTACCGCCGCGCCAGATTTGGCCGACGCGCTCCACGCCTGGTTGCTGTGGCTGGGGGCGGAAAAGCGTGCTTCCAAACACACGCTCGATGGGTATGGGCGGGATTTAGGCGCTTTCCTGCTGTTTCTCACCGAGCATCGTGGCGAAATTCCCGATCTTGCCGGCCTTGCGCGCTTAACGCCGAGCGATATTCGCGCCTTCCTCGCCCGCCGCACCGAAGCTGGTATCGCGCGCGCCTCCCTGGCACGGGGGCTGTCGGCGCTACGCAGCCTGTTCGGGCGGCTGGATCATCTCGGCCTCGTACAGAACCCCGTGATGAGCGCCATTCGCACGCCGCGCCAGCCAAAAACCGCACCGCGCGCCTTAAGCGAAGCCGAAGCCGCCGATAGTCTCGATCACATTGCCGAACTTGCCAGCGAACCCTGGCTGGGCGACCGCGACCTTGCCTTGATAACGCTGCTGTACGGCTGCGGTTTGCGCCTGGGCGAAGCGCTTGGCATCACCCGCGCTGAAGCCCCCCTGTCGGACGTGCTGCGCGTGCGCGGCAAGGGAAGGAAAGAGCGGATCGTACCCGTTCTGCCGATTATTAGCGACGCCGTGAGGACTTACCTTGCCGCCTGCCCGTTCCCCCTGCCGCCGGAGGGGCCGTTGTTCGTCGGCGCGCGCGGCGGGCCGCTCAATCCGGGCGTAGTGCAGCGACAGATTCGCCGCCTGCGGGTTGCCCTCGCCCTTCCCGATACCGCCACGCCCCACGCTTTGCGCCATAGTTTTGCTACGCATCTGCTGGCGTCGGGCGGGGAGCTTCGCGCTATTCAGGAGCTTCTTGGTCACGCCTCGCTCTCGACAACCCAGCGTTATACTGAAGTCGATGCCGCGCGCCTGCTGGCCGTGCATCGCGCCGCGCACCCGCGCTCTCGCAGGGGCACGACCCGTCCCTAAAGCAAATCTCGCACGGCTAGCGTACCCGCTCGGGATTTGCTCTAAAGTTCAAGCGTTTTGAGAGTATGGGTCACGATCTCGCCAAACTCAGTGAGATAGACCGAGCCTTTTACCGTGCGTTGGACCAGAATCGACCGACGATCAGTCTGGTCCACTTTGCGTTTTGCGAGGCCCAGTTGCGAGAGGCGGTCCAGCGCGCGGGTTATCGCGGGTTTGGAGATATTCAACTCCGCCGCCAGCCCCCGCACTGTATGGGGGGCGGGCGTGAGATAAACGGTCAGCATGACCGCCATCTGCCGCGCGGTTAGGTCCGGCGACTCGCGCCGAACGCCCTCAACCGTCGTCAAGCGCCACATATGGAGCGCTATCGCGGTTTTCATCGGTTCCCGTGCCTCGGCCATTCTGGTCGCACTCGCCGCCAATCGTTACGGAGTCAAATCAAGCTGCGGTATGACACGGGTTAAAGCAAGATGATTTGTGATCCTGAAGGATAAGGCTTTTTTGAGAACAGGCAGATCTACTCCGCCAAATAATCCTCAATCAGCGCAAACAGCGCCCGGATAGTATGAACTTCCCCGCCTTCTGGGCGACCGGGGCGCGCGCGCGGGTTCCAGGCCATCATGTCGATGTGCACCCATTTCGTGCTGGGATCGACGAACTCCGCCAAGAAGAGCGCCGCCGTGATCGCGCCGTTGAAGCTGCTGTCGCCCGTTGAACTTAGGTCCGCCACTTTGCTCTCCAGCAGGCGGCGATAGCCCGGCCACAGCGGCAAACGCCATAGCGGATCGGCCTGTTGGGCGGCTTTATTCAGCAGGTCTTCGGCCAGGGCATCGTGCCGCGTGAAGAGCACAGGCAGGTCTGGCCCCAGGGCGACGCGGGCGGCCCCAGTGAGGGTAGCGCAATCAATAAGAAGCGCGGGCTTTTCCCGGTCGGCTTCCGCCAGCGCGTCGCAGAGGATTAAGCGGCCTTCGGCATCGGTATTGCCCACTTCCACAGTTGTGCCTTTGCGGGTTGCCAGCACATCGAGCGGATGAAAGGCGTTGCCGGAAATGGCGTTTTCCACAGCGGGAATCAGCACGCGCAGGCGCACCGGCAGCTTTGCCCGCATGATAACATGGGCGAGCGCCAGCACTGCCGCCGCCCCGCCCATATCTTTTTTCATAAGCTGCATTCCGGCGGCGGGCTTAATATCAAGCCCGCCCGAATCGAAACACACCCCCTTGCCGACCAGCGTTACCTTCGGATGGCTCTCATCGCCCCAGTGCAGATCAATCAGGCGCGGCCCATTGCTGGCGGCTCGCCCGACCGCATGAATGGCCGGGTAGTTCTCGACCAACAGATCATCGCCCGTAATCACCGAACAACTGGCCCGATGCTGCTCGGCAATATCGCGCGCGGTCGCCGCCAGTTCTTTCGGCCCAAGGTCGCCCGCCGGGGTATTGATAAGATCGCGCCCCAGGTAGATGGCTTCCACCATCGCCGACACGCGCTCCCGGTTGGCCTGTTGCGGCCAGACCAGCGTGGCCGCAACGCGCTTGCGCTTCTTGTAGCGGGTGAAGGCATAGGCCCCCAGCGCCCACCCAAGGGCCAAACGCGAGGCGGCAGGTTCGGCAGGTTCGGCGGCGAGATAATAGGCCCCCACTGGCAAAGCATCGGGTAACGCCCCCAGCGACCAAAGCTCCGCATCGACCCCGCCTAAGAGAGATCCCTCATCGCCCGTCCCCAGGATATACCCGGTGGCTCGGCCTGTTGTATCCGGCAAGGCCAACAAGCTGCCGGGTTCTGCCGCATAGCCTTGGCTCTCGGCCCAGGTCCGGGCTTCCGCCCCTAGGGTTTCGAGCAGAGCCGCGAGCGTGTCGCGCGTCGCAAGAAAAAGCGGGCGGGGAGATTCGGCGTTATCGACGAGGGCGAAGCTCATGAAACAAACTCTCTAGCAACGGAGACGGCCAGAATGCCGCCCTTTTGGGGGATTGGAAAGCGGCTGCATCAGAAAAAACCCGCGCTACGAACCTCGAACGATGTCGGGGCGGTCAGTGATAACGGCGGTCACACCTGCGGTTAAAAAGGCTTGCGCCGCGTCGGGCGCGTTCACCGTCCATAGCAGCACGGGAAGGCCCGAGGCGGTGAGGCGCGGCACCTGTGCGGGCGTTATCGTCGTCCAAAGAAGATTGAGCGTAACGCAACCAAGCGCCTTTGCCTCCGCCGCCCAATCCTCAACACTCTCCGACAGATAGCCGCGCGGCAGGTCTGGGGCAAGATCGCGGCACGCCTCTAACGACGGGCGCTGGAAGGAGGAGAGTAAGGGGAGCGTGGGTAAGTGCCACGCGCTCCTGACCACCTCGATCACCGCTGCCGCCGTTTCGCGCTCCCGGCCAGGGCAGGGTTTGATTTCGATATTGATGCCCCCCCCCACCGATTGAATCACCGCCAACGCCGCCGCCAGCGTGGGCGGCGGCTCGGGCGGATGATCGGGGAAAGTGCGGGCAGCATTCAGCGTCTGGATCACCTCATAGGGCGTTTCAGCCACGCGCCCGCTGCCGTTGGTCGTGCGGTCCAAAGTTTCGTCGTGCATAAGAATGACAACGCCATCGGCGGTGAGCTTGGCATCAATTTCCACATAGAAAACGCCCTGCGCGAAAGCGGCGCGAAAGCCGCTCAACGTATTTTCCGGCGCAAGCCCACGGGCACCACGATGCCCAATAATCGGCGGAATCCCCAAATTCATCATTGCCCTTCCTTCACGCGCGTCATGCCAAGATAAGCAAATAATATTGGTGCCATAGCGTGCATATCGCGCGCGATAGTGCCATAGTTTTTTCCTTAATCTTCCTGGCGTTTCTCCAGCTTAAGTCTGCGGCCCACGCGCATTCTATGATCGGCTTCCCTCCACCCTCCCCCACCTCCCGCCGCCATCTGCTGATAGGGGGTACTGCCAGCCTATTGCTCGGTCGTGCTGCCTGGGCGCAAGGGGTTCCGGCGGAAGACCCTAGCAAATCAGCAGAACCGCGCTTCTTTCGCGTTGCCGCCGGACCTTTGGGGAGCGCCGCCTCCGCGCTCGCGGTGGGGCTGGCCACGGGCCTCTCGAACCCACCGGGGGGGCGAGGGTGCGATCGGGGCGGTAGTTGCGGTGTGCCGGGGCTGATCGTCGTCGCGCAAGGAACCGCGCAAGGCCCCGGACGGGCGCTCGATTTGTTGCGCGGGGGGCAAGCGGAAGCGGCGCTGGTGCCTGCGCGCGCGCTTCAGACGTGGCTTGCGGCGGGGGATGCTCCCCAGCAAGAAATCTTCCGGCTGCTAACGACGCTTTCTGCCGAAACTTTGCATATTTTTGTGCGCCAAGACGATCCCCTAACAAGTCTTACCGAGCTTGCGGGCGCCCCCTTGGCCCTGGCGCAAGGGCCAGACGCGGGAACTGGCCTTGCGCGGCACGTCATCGCGCATCTGCACCTGCTGAAACCGGGGCAGCGTGCTCAGTTGATGCCGCTTGAGTTTGCTCTGGATGCATTAGCCGAAGGGCAGGTGCGGGCGGTGATGGCAACCCTGTGGCCGCCGAATCCGCTCACCACGCAGCGCTTGCGAAGCCTGCCGTTGCGCCTTCTGCCGGTCGGGCTGGACGCGGTTGCGCCAGAGCTTCGGGCGGCGCTGACCCGCGAACCCCTCAGTGGCGGTCTCTACCCCGGTGTTGCTCCGGTCGAAACCCTGGGGCAACCTTTGGTGCTGGTGATCCACGCCGATACGCCCGCGCCGCTTGCCGAAGCTCTAACCAAATCGCTGTGGGCCGCGCCAACCCTGCGGGGGCTTTCGACCCTTGGTGCGGCAGGGCAGTTCGGCCTTGCGGGCGCGCGACGCGCGGCAGTCCTACCGCTGCATCCGGGGGCAGAGGCGGCGTATGAGGTACTGTTTAGGTAACGCCTCAATGCCCTTTTATATGATGGGACTGAGCGCTCAGCTTATCCATCAACGCCAGTAAAACCCCCGACACGACGAAAGCCATATGAACACCGACCAAAGATATAAGATCTTCTTTATTCACTTGGTCGATATTCATGAAGGTTTTGAGCAAGTGAATACCCGAAATAGCGACGATGGAGGCCACCAGCTTCAGCTTCAGCCCACTAAAATCGACCTTGCCCATCCACTCCGGTCGATCTTCGGAATCGCCCGTGTCGATCTTCGAGACGAAGTTCTCGTAGCCTGCAAAAATCACCATCAGCAACAGATTGCCCGCCAGCGATAGATCGACCAGCGTCAGGACCGCAAGAATAACTTCGGTATCCTTCAGGGTCAGGATATTCGGCACGATGTGCAGCAATTCTTGCACGAACTTTATCAACAGCAGCGCGAGCGCGCCGATAAGCCCCACATAAAACGGGGCCATCAACCAGCGACTGCTGAAAATAAAGCGTTCTAAACCGTGTTCAACGCGCTTTTTCATGACCACTTTAATCGACGAGTTTTTTGCGGAAATAGGCGATGGTTTCCTTCAATCCGTCTTCCAGATCGACCTTCGGCTCCCAATCCAGTAGCTTTTTTGCCAAGCCGATATCTGGGCGGCGGCGGGTGGGGTCGTCTTGCGGCAGCGGTTTGAAGATAATGTCGGATTTGGAATTGGTCAGGCGCAAAATAGCTTCCGCCAGTTCCCGCACGGTCATTTCGCTGGGATTGCCGATATTAACCGGCCCCGTTACCTCGTCGCCCGTATTCATCAGGCGAATCCAGCCCTCGATCAGGTCGGACTGATAGCAGAAGGACCGGGTTTGACTGCCGTCGCCGTACAGCGTGATTGGCTCGTTCTGCAACGCCTGAATGATGAAGTTGGACACGACGCGCCCATCGTTCGGGTGCATACGCGGGCCGTAGGTGTTGAAAATCCGTGCGACTTTAATGCGGAGCTTATGCTGACGCCAATAATCGAAATACAGGGTTTCGGCGGCGCGTTTGCCTTCGTCGTAGCAGGCGCGCGGGCCGATGGGATTGACGTTGCCGCGATAGCTTTCCGTCTGCGGGTGTTCGGTTGGGTCGCCATAGACTTCCGAGGTGGACGCCAAGAAAATTTTAGCGCGCACACGCTTGGCGAGGCCCAACTGATTGATTGCGCCGTGGACCGAGGTTTTCGTCGTCTGCACGGGATCGAACTGATAGTGAATCGGCGAGGCCGGGCAGGCGAGATTATAAATCTCGTCCACTTCCACATACAGCGGGAAGGTTACATCGTGGCGCATCACCTCGAAGCGCGGGTGATCGAGCAAATGCGCGATATTCGCCTTACTGCCAGTGAAATAATTATCCACGCACAGAATGTCATGGCCTTCGCCCAGCAGCCGCTCGCAAAGGTGCGAGCCAAGGAACCCTGCCCCGCCGCTGATCAAAATACGCTTGGCAGACATCATCACCGGAAACCCCACGCTCAAAACAGATATCGAGAGCACGAGTAGTGCCGCAACTGGGCCAAGGGCGCTACTGAATTTTCGGTAACGCGGGGGAAAGGTTGGGAGTGGCGGGAGATCAGACGATTGTGATGCCCGCTCGGCGCCCCAGTTCCCGTATATCCAGAAACAGTTGGGATCCGATAACTGCGGACGTAACACTAATTTCCTTTGGGGCTGACATAGATAAGGATTGATTCCTATACTTTGGCCCAGCGTCTCAGGGTTTTCAATAGGTTGCCGGCTGGGCGGCAATTAAAGCGCCATTCGCACTCTTTGAGTAACAGATGGAAGTGGTGTTTTGGGATTCTGTTGTAGCTGAGAGTCCGTTTGGAAATGTCATGGGTGGCTGATTCTTCGGATAAGAAGGTTTCCCATGGCAAGAAAGATCATGGCTTCGGAGACATCCAGGCGTCGCTCGTAATCTTTGACCAGGCGGCGGTATCGGGTTAGCCATCCGATACTGCGTTCCACGACCCAGCGACGTGGGGTGACCTTAAATCCTGGTTCGGCATCGGAACGGCAAACAACTTCGACCACGAAATCGAGGAAAGCAGCTTTATCGAGCAGCTTGCGCCGGTCGTAGGCCCCATCGGCAAAGAGGTGCTTCATCCAGGGCCAGCGTTTGCGGATGGCCTCAAGGATCGGCATAGCCCCGGCGCTGTCGGAAATATCCGCCTGGGTCAGATTGACGGCGAGCAGCCGCCCATCGGTATCCACCGCGATGTGCCGTTTGCGCCCCACGAGCTTCTTCCCCGCGTCGTAACCGCGCGTGTCGGCCATCGGGGTCTTGATCGTCTGGCTATCGATGACACCCGCTGTAGGGCTGGCTTCCCGCCCCATGCGGTCACGGTCAATCATCAAGGCAACGTCATGGATCGTACGGAACAGCAAAGCGCGCACGAAGCGGCGGAACCACAAATAAACCGCCTGCCACGACGGAAAATGCACCGGAAGCATCCGCCATTCACAGCCCGAGCGCACCATGTAGCGCAGGGCGTTCACCACCTCGCGCAAATCCGTCGTGCGTTTGCGACCTCGTGCCGAAACCTGCGGTAATAACGGCTCAATCGCGCACCATTCCTCGTCGGTAAGGTCACTCGGATACCCTTTCGTCTTCTTTTCAAGAGCCATCATCCGGCCGCGCGTCGATGTGTTCCACATCAACAGCTTGAATCATGCCGAGATCAGACGCTCAATTTAATCTTTGAACCCGATTGAAGCGGCTTCCGCAGCCCCATCGTCATACAATGGTATACAGCAATCTATTTTTTAGGATTTAATCGTCATTTTCGTAAAATTTAATCATTGCTTAACCGGTCTTTGAACCCTAGGAGTCCAACCATCAGCGGTCGCACTGATTGCGGTGCAGCGGTAAGGGTACTGGTATGAGTGTTGAACGCGGGAGTGAATAAGATTCTGGGCTGTTGAGCTTGGTTATGCTGGCGCAATTCCTGGGGTTAGGTCTGTCGCCGGAGCGGTTGCGGGCACAGGTTGGGAATGATGGGGTTTTGGCGCTACATGAGATTGTGCGGCTGGCGCGGCAGGTTGGGTTTCAGGCGTCGGAGCGTAAAACTGCTTGGAAAAGGTTAACAGGATTGCGGTTGCCAGCGCTGGTCGATGGCATGGACCTCGCCCTGATTGATCCGCAGTGGCTGCGGCGGCAAATGGGCGTAGTGTTGCAAGAAAACGTGCTGTTCAACCGCTCGATCCGCGACAATATTGCGCTGGACGTGGTGGCGACGGGGACGGGGCGGATTATTCCGGCGGGGAAAGTGAAGCTGATCCAACCGGCGGATGCGGGGGTGGTGACGGCCATTCGCGTGGTGGAAGGCCAGCGGGTGAGGGCGGGCGAGGCGCTGATGGAGTTGGATCCGACCAGTGTGGAGGCTGATCTTGCAGGGCTGAACCGGGATCATTTGCAGGCACAACTGGATGTGGCGCGGCTGACGGCGCTGCTGACGCGGCCCGAGAACCCGGAGAGTGCTTTTACCGTGCCGGAGGGCGCTGATGTGAGCTATCTGCCGCAGCAGCGCGCGTTGATGCAGGCGCGGGCGGCGGAGCAGCGCGCGCGGTTTGCGGCGGGGGATGCGGATTTGGCCAAACGGCAGGCGGAGCTTCAGTCGATTTA
>JAAFIC010000089.1 GCA_013298565.1 Alphaproteobacteria bacterium
TCAGGTCGGCTGCAAACCGGACTTCAGCATTACCTGCTGTTTGGTGCGTCGGAAGGGCGTTTTTATGCCGGTGTCGGCAATCAAACGTTCTCGGCGGAAAACCTCTATCTCGAGGAAAATTCCGACGTCGCCAATGCTATCCGCTCGGGGTTGTACCGCAGCGGCCTTGAGCATTATCTAACTTTCGGCGCGCGGGAAGGCCGGTTTTATTATGGCCAATCGGGCAGCAGCCTGTCCGCAGAAGAGCTTTATTTGCAGGAAAATGGCGACGTTCGGGCAAATTTAGGCAAAGGGCATTTCAACAGCGGTCTTGAACATTTTTATAAGTTCGGTCGGGCGGAAGGGCGGTTTTATGCGGGGGTCTCGCAGGGGCCCTATCGGGATGTCTATGTGCCGACAGCGCAGGCGACGCAGAACGGCACTACCGTTAACCTTACCCCCGATCAGCAGTATCTTTTGTCTAACCCAGCAGCGGCGCAGGCCGTGGCCTCGGGCCGCTATCAGGATGGGTTAGCCTACTTCATCAACGAAGGCTATACGGCAGGAAATTACCGCTCCCTCCAGGGTTGGACGCTGTCGGGGCAAACGGGCTCTGCCGAGCGCGCCTATCTGCTCGCGAACCGCGATATCGCCGAGGCCGTGGCGGCAGGGGTGGTTTCTAGCGGTCAGGCGCATTTCTTCAGCTATGGCAAGAATGAGGGCGTGCGCGCTGGCTACGGTCAACTCAGCAGCGCCGCGTATAGTGCGAGCACGGTTGAAGGTGCGTATCTGCGCGCCAATCAGGATGCTGCGGTTGCAATTGCCAATGGTGTTTATCCGACGGGTCTCGATTATTTCCTGAACGTCGGGGCTGGTCGCGGTCAGAGCTTCGGGTCGATTACAGCCACCACCCTCGCCGGCGGCGCGGGCGAGCGCCAATATCTTAGCCAGAACCGCGATGTCGCCAATAGCGTTGCGTCGGGTCAGTATGCGTCGGGCCTCGCGCATTTCTTGGAAAACGGCTATCGCGAAGGCCGAACCTACGGCAACCTTCGCGGCGCATCGCTTACTTCCGGCCCCACAGCCGGACTCGATCTGACCTATTTGCGTGCTAATACTGATGCTGCCCAGGCGGTTGCCAATGGTCAGTTTGGCGCGGCGTTCGATTATTTCGTCACGCTTGGGGCCGATCGCGGGCAGCAGTATGGCCGTCTGACAGCCGCAACGCTCGGCGATAGCAACGAGCGCAATTATCTGCTGAAGAATAAAGATGTGGCGGCGGGCGTTGCCACAGGGTCCGTGCCGAGCGGTTTTGATCATTTTCTGCAAAATGGTTATAATGAAGCGGGACGCGGCAATTACGGGGCGCTCCGCGCCAGCCTGTTCACCGATCCTAGCCTAGGGGCGACCGAACTCGCCTACCTGCAACAGAACCGCGACGTTGCGCGCGCGGTTGCCTCGGGCCAGTATAGCAGTGGCTTGTCGCATTTCTTGACCATTGGCGCGTCGGAAGGCCGACGCTTTGGCGCGCTCACGGCGCAACAGGTGAGTGCGGGTACGCCTGACGGTCAGTATCTCATCGCCAATGCCGATGCTGCTGCCGCGATTGCCAAGGGGCAAGCGACCTCGGGGCTCGACTATTTCTTGAAGACCGGGATCGACAAGGGCCAGAGCTACGGTCGTCTGTCTGGCGCTAGCTTAGGCGCGGCGAACGACCCGGAACGGCTGTACCTGAGCCGCTTCCAAGATGTGGCCCAAGCGGTTGCGAGCGGAGCGCAGGCGAGCGGTCTCGCCCATTATCTCAGCTATGGCTATAAGGAGCGCCTGGGCATCAATTATGGTGGCCTGACCGCCGAGATGTTGAACCCGAACTTCCTTGAAGGCCAGTATCTGCAAGGCAATATTGCTGCCGCGAACGCCGTGGCGCGCGGGCAGGCGGTGAGTGGGGTTGATTATTTCTTGAAGGCGGGCGTCGATCAAGGCCAGAGCTACGGCAAGCTGACCGCCGCCAGCATCGCCGCCGCAGGCCCGGCGGAGCGCGGTTATCTCAGCACTAACCTTGATGTGGCGCGCAATGTTGCCGGGGCGAATGGGTATGCCTCCGGTCTTCAGCATTACCTCCAGGCGGGCTACGCCGATGTGCGCCGTAACGGTTACGGGCGTTTGAACGGGGAGACGTATAAGGCGGGCAGTGCCGAGTGGAAGTATCTACTGGCGAACCCCGAGGCGGCCCAAGCGGTCGCGGCTGGGGCATCGGCGGATGGGTTTGCCATTTTCGCCGCCACGGGGGCCGCTAAAGGCCAGAGCTATGGGGTTCTGACGGGAGCGGCGTTCCAGGCCAATGGGGCGCTCGACCGGGACTATCTGCTGGCGAACCGGGACGTGGCGGCCTCGGTTGGCCTTGGGGTTTATAGCTCCGGCCTCGATCATTTCTTGAAAGACGGGCGCAAGGAAGGCCGCCGCTTTGGGGCTTTGCGCGCCGAGGGGCTGCAAGGCACGGCTGCGACGAACACCGAACTCGCGTATCTGCTGGCGAACCGCGACGTGGCGCAAGCCGTCGCCGAAGGCCGCTATGCCTCCGGTCTCGCGCATTATTTTGAGAGCGGACGGACCGAGGGCCGCGTCGGCTATGGGAATGTCTCAACCGAGGTGCTGAGTTCAACCGGGCTTGAGGGCGACTATCTGCGCGCCAATCCTGCCGCCCTGCAGGCGGTTGCGGCGGGCAGCGCCAAGAGCGGCCTCGATTATTTCTTGAGGACCGGGATAGATGCGGGTGAGAGCTATGGCCGCCTCAGCGCGGCGACCGTGGCGGCGACGGGACCGTCGGAGCGCGCGTATCTGACCAAGAACCTCGATGTGGCGCTGGCGGTTGCCGAGGGGCGCTATTCCTCGGGCTTCGCACATTTTGTCGAGAGCGGCTATACGGAACCCGCGCGCGGCGGGATTTACGGCAGCTTGCGGGCGGATGTCTTGGGCAAAGCCGACGCGAACGGCAGCTACCTGCGCGCCAATCTCGATGCGGCCCAAGCGGTTGCGAGCGGCAGCGCCAAGAGCGGCCTCGATTATTTCCTGCGCGTCGGCGTGGATAAGGGCCAGACCTATGGCTCCTTGAACGCTGGCAAGCTCGGCCCCGTTGGCGGCGCGGAACGGCGCTATCTGATCCAGCATCAAGACGTTGCCGCTGCCGTGGTCGCGGGGGCCTTTGTGTCCGGTCTGGATCATTATCTGCGCTCAGGCTATATCGATCCGCGCCGGTCCTCGGGCTATGGGCGGCTGAACGCGCAAGGGGTGGCCCCGAGCTTCGTTTTTAGTTCCGTGGACGGCAAGTACCTGCGCACCCACTATGATGCCGCCCTTGCGGTTGCCGAGGGCACCGCCGACAGCGGCCTTGGCTATTTCTTCAACGAGGGCATCACGCGCGGCCAGAGCTACGGCACGCTCAACAATGCCACGGTTGGCACCGCCGGGCCGGAGTTCGCGTATCTGAAGACCAACGCCGACGTAGCGCGGAAGGTTGCGAGCGGGCAGGCCAAAAGCGGCCTGAGCTATTTCCTCAGCACCGGGGCCGATCAGGGTCACAGCTACGGCAAGATCGCTGCCGGCAAGCTGGGTGGTAAGACCGACCCCGAGCGCGCCTATCTGACCGCCAACCTCGATGTCGCCGCCGGGGTCGCACGCGGCACCTACGCCAGCGGCCTCGCTCACTACCTCGCGTTCGGCAAGGCGGAAGGCCGCCGCTACAACGGCGCGATCTCGACCGGCTTGCAGACGCTGGCGCTGGATTACAGCCAGTACGACACGCGCTACCTGCTGGAAAACGACGACGCCCTCCAGGCCGTCGGCCGGGGCGAGGCGGCGAGCGGGATCGACTATTTCCTGAAGACAGGCATCGACAAGGGTCAGGTTTACGGCGCGCTGACGCGGGAAAAGCTCGGTGACGCCAGCACGCTGGACCGCCAATACCTGACGCGCAATCTCGATGTGGCGAAAGCCGTGGCGGCTGGGGCCTACACGAGCGGCCTTGCCCATTATCTGGAGAGCGGCCGCACGGAAGCCTATCGCGGCGGTTATGGGTTGCTCGACCGAGCGAAGCTCGATGACAGCGCCTTGGGCAAGGTGGAGCGCGCCTATCTGCAAGCCAACCTCGATGCCGCCGGTGCTATCGCCAGCGGCAGCTTCCAGGGGGATGGGCTGACGCACTACCTGACGTATGGGTATAAAGACAAGGGACGGCAGGCGTATGGGGGGTTGGGGGAGAATGCGGAGTTTAAGACAACAAATGCAGGAAATGAGGCGGCGTACCTTTTAAGACGGCGCGGTCTGTCAGAGGATATTGCGTCTGGTAAAACCGTAGAGACGGGGCTATCTTATTTTGTTAAGAATGAGTTAAGCGCAGGAATTTATGGGGAGTTTCATAAAAATAAACGCTCCGGCGATGCCGAAGAGAGAGCATATCTTATTGAGTATAATGATGTTGCTCGTCAAATAGCGACAGGAACCGTAAAAAACGGATTTCAAGATTTTGTCACCAAGGTTCAGATCAATAATGATCTGGTTTATGGCCTATTTAATTTTAATAACATTAAAGAACGCACGCAAGAAGCAATTGATTATTTAAGAAAAGAGTATGATCGGTTAACGGGAAAAGATAACAGAGATATAGTTGAGGGCTTGGCTAATCAATCTAAGAATGTTTACGGTGAGACCGCCCAAGACGTTTTAAAAGAATTGATGGGTGTCCAAGGGTTTCGGGAGATTTGGGACAAAGCAACAATTGCTCTTGATGGGAACACACCTTTTCTTGAGTTTGATTTTACAGGCCCTCTGAAAAATTCAAACCGACCCACAGCTTTTGTGGATTTAATGACGGGAAAGATAACAGTAGACGCAGAACAGTGGGGATCTGCGGCAAGGGCCTCCGTAACATTTGAAGTGATGAATCTCGTTTCGAGAACTCACTCCCTCGATATTAGAAATCAGTTAAAATCGGGAATAAGTTATATGACTCGTCAAGACTATATTGATGCCATCACGTGGGTTGAGTATAAAAACCTCCCGGTAGTAAGAGATATATTACTGAGCCGACCAGACGTTTTTCCAAACCGAACATTTTATGATAGATATTTCAAAGATGGAAAATTAGTTGACTGGTCTGATTTTCAAAAACTTCACAAGGAAAGCCAATATGGGATAGATCATGCAGAAAGATATGGAAATCAGTATGATGGTATAATGGAAGCAATTTCATACGCGATAGCAAATAATATATCCTTTAATGGGAAGACATATTCTGAGATAATGAATTATGTTGATGGTCACACTATAGATTTTTCTAAACTAGAGCCCGGTTTGGCTTCTGGTTTGGCAGATCTCATCGGTGATCGCAATTTGAGTGAAAAGGCAAAGAAAGATCTTAACGATTTGGGTATTCACAGCTGGCCGGACTATGGTGCTTGGCGCGGTGATGGGGCTTCACCCTCGACGACATCTGGCTGGGGTGAAGTATCTGAGTTGGGATCAAGCGAGTCAACGGGCAATAATCCTCCCGGTGATCGTTAGTTAGTAAGGGAGTAATGATTGTGATCACGAGACGTAATTTCTCGAAAGCATTGTTGCCCGCCGTGACTTTTACGACGATGGGGAGCCGGTGCAATGCTAATGAGATTTTAAAGAGAAATGGCGCGGAAGAACTGACCGTTAAATTAAGTGATAACATTATTACGTTTATTCGAATTCCGCCTGGCTCCGGGATTGTTGGATCAAAAAATTCATTGTTTCTTGAAGGGGGAGCCGTCCCTCATTTTAGAAATATTGAAATCACTAAGGAGTTTTACATTTCGAAATATTTGCTGACAGAATCAGATAAGATCGCTCTACGCGATGCTGGTGTTTTGCCCCCCAAAAAACCTTCCGCTGAAACATCAACAATAAAACCACCAAGGTCAGCGGCTTATTTCTCGCCAAGTGATATGGCGGCGGCATGTTCCTATTTTAGTAAATTGTTAGACGCCAATGTCACTTTGCCGACCGAAGCCCAATGGGAATATGCCTGCCGGGCCAGTAGTGAGTATAATTTTTATAATGGAGATGATGAAGAGTCGTTAAAAAAAATTGCATGGTATAAAGAGACTGTTAAGCGGGATTTTTGGGGAAAATTTATTGACCCTGACGTCGGAACATTAGAACCTAATGGGTATGGTATCTATGATATGCTTGGGATTATTTATGAGCCGTGCATCGATAATTTTTCTTTCTCCACAAGCAATATTGACCCTATTGGTCAACGGAGTGATATTAAATATTATCCGATGACGGTTAGAGGCGGGCATTTAGTTTTACATGCGTCTAGGTGTACATGTCACTATTCTGGAGTATTTGGATATACTCGTTTTGGCCCTGACCCAACCGGACTTCGGATGGTTATTACTGTTTAAAGATTATTTTTATCAGATGAATAAACCAAGACATAGCGACGTTGCGCACGCGGTTGCCTCGGGGCAATACAGCAGTGGGCTGTCGCATTTCTTGACCTACGGCGCGTCGGAAGGCCGCCGCTTTGGCTCCCTCACGGCGCAACAGGTGAGTGCGGGTACGCCGGACGGTCAGTATCTCATCGCCAATGCCGATGCCGCCGCCGCGATTGCCAAGGGGCAAGCGACCTCGGGCCTCGACTATTTTCTGAAGACCGGGATCGACAAGGGCCAGAGCTACGGTCGTCTGTCTGGCGCGAGCTTAGGCGCGGCGAACGACCCGGAACGGCTGTACCTGAGCCGCTTCCAAGATGTGGCCCAAGCGGTTGCGAGCGGAGCGCAGGCGAGCGGTCTCGCCCATTATCTCAGCTATGGCTATAAGGAGCGCCTGGGCATCAATTATGGTGGCCTGACCGCCGAGATGTTGAACCCGAACTTCCTTGAAGGCCAGTATCTGCAAGGCAATATTGCTGCCGCGAACGCCGTGGCGCGCGGGCAGGCGGTGAGTGGGGTTGATTATTTCTTGAAGGCGGGCGTCGATCAAGGCCAGAGCTACGGCAAGCTGACCGCCGCCAGCATCGCCGCCGCAGGCCCGGCGGAGCGCGGTTATCTCAGCACTAACCTTGATGTGGCGCGCAATGTTGCCGGGGCGAATGGGTATGCCTCCGGTCTTCAGCATTACCTCCAGGCGGGCTACGCCGATGTGCGCCGTAACGGTTACGGGCGTTTGAACGGGGAGACGTATAAGGCGGGCAGTGCCGAGTGGAAGTATCTACTGGCGAACCCCGAGGCGGCCCAAGCGGTCGCGGCTGGGGCATCGGCGGATGGGTTTGCCATTTTCGCCGCCACGGGGGCCGCTAAAGGCCAAACCTATGGGGTTCTGACGGCGGCGGCGTTTCAGGCTAATGGTGCGCTAGACCGCGAGTATCTGCTGGCGAACCGCGACGTGGCGGCCTCGGTCGGCCTCGGGGTTTACGCCTCCGGCCTCGATCATTTCCTGAAAGATGGCCGCAAGGAAGGCCGCCGCTTTGGTGCTTTGCGCGCCGAGGGGCTGCAAGGCACGGCCGCGACCAACACCGAACTCGCCTATCTGCTGGCGAACCGCGACGTGGCGCAAGCGGTTGCCGAGGGGCGTTATGCCTCCGGTCTCGCGCATTATTTTGAGAGCGGGCGTGCCGAGGGCCGCGTTGGTTATGGCAATGTGTCAACCGAGGTGCTCAACTCAACGGGGGCTGAGGGCGATTATCTGCGCGCTAATCCTGCCGCCCTGCAAGCGGTTGCGGCGGGCAGCGCCAAGAGCGGGCTTGCGTATTTCCTGAAGACCGGGATCGATGCGGGTCAGAGCTATGGCCGCCTCAGCGCGGCGACCGTGGCGGCGACGGGGCCGTCGGAGCGCGCGTATCTGACCAAGAACCTGGACGTGGCGCTGGCGGTTGCCGAGGGGCGTTATGCCTCGGGCTTCGCGCATTTTGCCGAGGTTGGTTATACGGAGCCCACACGCGGCGGGATTTACGGCAGCTTGCGGGCGGATGTCTTGGGCAAGGGCGACGCGAACGGCAGCTACCTGCGCGCCAATCTCGACGCGGCCCAAGCGGTTGCGAGCGGCAGCGCCAAGAGCGGCCTCGATTATTTCTTGCGGGTTGGGGTGGATAAGGGCCAGAGCTACGGCACGCTGAACGCTGGCAAGCTCGGCCCCGTGGGCGGCGCCGAACGGCGCTATCTGATCCAGCATCAGGACGTTGCGGCCTCCGTGGTTGCCGGGTCTTTTGTATCCGGGCTCGATCACTATTTGCGCTCGGGCTATATCGATCCGCGCCGGTCTTCGGGCTATGGGCGGCTGAACGCGCAAGGGACGGCCCCGAGCTTCGTCTTTAGCTCGGTGGACGGCAAATACCTGCGCACCCACTATGATGCCGCTCTTGCGGTTGCCGAAGGCACCGCCGACAGCGGCCTCGGGTATTTCTTCAACGAGGCCATCACGCGCGGCCAGAGCTACGGCAGGCTGAACAATGCCACCGTCGGCACGTCGGGGCCGGAGTTCGCGTATCTGAAGACCAATGCCGGGGTGGCACAGAAGGTCGCCAGCGGTGAAGTTGCCTCTGGTCTTAGCTATTTCCTCAGCACGGGAGCCGATCAGGGTCACAGCTACGGCAAGATCGCTGCCGGCAAGCTGGGTGGTAAGACTGACCCGGAACGGGCGTATCTCACGCGCTACCTCGATGTTGCCGCCGCCGTTGCCAAGGGCACTTACGGTTCGGGCCTCGCCCATTACATCAACGTCGGGCGGGCGGCGGGCTTGACCTATTCGGGGCCGATTGCGGCTGGGTTCCTGGCGATTACCTTCGATTCGGCCTCGCGCGATAGCTGGTATCTCGTTGGCAATGACGCAGCGTTCCAAGCGGTTGGGCGCGGTGAGGCTGTGAGCGGGCTGGATTATTTCTTGAAGAAAGGGATCGATGCAGGCGACACCTACGGCGCGCTGACGCGCGAGAAACTCGGCGCGGCGGGGGGTGTAGAGCGGCAATACCTGAGCCGGAACCTCGATGTCGCGGGGGCCGTAGCGGCAGGGGTCATTGCGAGCGGCGTCGCCCACTACCTCGAAACCGGCCGGACGGAAGCCAACCGCGGCAACTATGGCCTGCTGGACCCGGCAAAGCTCGCCGCCAGCGCGCTGGAGCGCGACTACCTGAGCCGGAACCTTGACGTGGCGAAAGCCGTCGCCGAGGGCGCCTATAAAAGCGGCCTCGCGCATTATCTGGCGAACGGTCTGACGGAAGCGG
>JAAFIC010000009.1 GCA_013298565.1 Alphaproteobacteria bacterium
TTGCTGTCATGCAACTGGTCTATGGTCCGCTGTCCGATGTTAAAGGGCGGCGACTGGCCCTCCTGCTCGGTCTCGTGGTGTTTGTTATCGGCAATATCCTCTGCACGACCGCGACCAGCATCGAGCAGTTGATCGTCGGGCGCGTGGTGCAGGCGCTGGGGGCCTGCGTTGGCCCTGTTGTGGCCCGAGCGGTCGTGCGGGATGCCTTTGGCGTTGCCGGTGCTGCGACCGTGATGGCGAGCGTTGCTGCCGGGATTTCGCTTGCGCCCGCCATTGGCCCTACCGTTGGCGGCCTGCTGCACACCGCCTTCGGCTGGCAAGCGACCTTTGCGTTGATGACCCTCTTGGGCAGCGCCCTGCTGTTCATCATTTGGCGCTGGCTACCTGAAACTAATCCGCAGAAGGGCGTTCACGCTTTCAATTTCGGCGTCATGCGCCGCAGCTATCGGGAGTTGATCGGCAACCGCACGTTTATGCTCTACAATATCGCTATCGCGCTCGGGTTTTCTGGCATGTTCGCCTACATCACGGGGTCGCCCTTTCTGTTCATTCGGCTTTTCGAGTTAAGCCCGGCGCAGTTCGGGCTTTTAACGATGGTGAACGCCCTCGGGTTCATGAGCGGCAGCCTGATCGCCCGCAAGAAGGCCGAAGCCTGGGGCAACGTCCGCACCGCGCAAATCGGTACGATCATTTCCATTATCGGCGGCGGCTGGCTATTGCTTCAAGCGAGCTTGGGATTTTTAACGATTCCCGGCGTTATCTCCGGCGTCTTCACCTTCCTTCTTGGGCTGGGTACGCTCGTGCCTGCCGCCTTTGCCGGGTCGATTGCCGCCGCCCCTCATTTAGCCGGTGCGGGTTCTGGGTTAGTGGGTTTTAGCCAGATGGCGATGTCGGCAGTACTGTCTTACCTCGTGGCGCATATCAACCGGGCCGATCAAGTGCCGTTGATGGCGGTGATTTTTGTTGCGGCAATCGGCAGTCTTCTCGCCACTCTGTGCCTACGCGGCCCACCTAAAACCGTTCGTCCTACGGAAAATCAAGCCTAGTCGTGGTTTTCCGCTTGTTTCTGAAGCGGATCGCTCGATAAGTCTAGGGGATGCGTATTGTCTTAGGGATCGAGAGTAGTTGTGACGAAACCGCCGCCGCCGTCGTGACGGAGGATCGGCGGATTCTCGCTAATATTGTGCTCTCCCAGCTTGAGGATCACCGCGCCTATGGCGGCGTTGTGCCCGAAATTGCGGCGCGCGCGCATCTCGATCATATCGAGCGGGTTGTGCGAGACGCGATGAGCACGGCGGGCCTCGGGTTTGCCGATTTGGCGGGTGTTGCCGCCACCACGGGGCCGGGATTGATCGGCGGGGTTATCGTCGGCGCGACGGTCGCAAAAAGCCTAGCGATGGTTCACGACAAACCCTTTATCGCCATCAATCACCTAGAGGGCCATGCGCTCACCTGCCGCCTAACCGATGCTGTGCCGTTTCCGTTTCTGTTGCTGCTGGTGTCGGGCGGGCATAGTCAGTTTCTCTCGGTCGCGGGCGTCGGCGCCTACACGCGGCTGGGGGGGACGCTTGATGACGCCGTTGGCGAAGCCTTCGACAAAACCGCAAAAATGCTTGGCCTCGGCTTTCCGGGTGGCCCTGCGGTAGAACAGGCAGCGCTATCGGGCGATGCCACACGCTTTGCCCTGCCGCGCCCCTTGCTGGGCCGACCGGGTGCCGATTTGTCGCTCTCCGGCCTCAAGACTGCCGTACGCCTCGCGGCGGAAAAACTACCCGCGCCCGTTTCGGGGCAAGATTTGTCCGATCTTGCGGCCAGCTTTCAGGCCGCTGTGGGCGATGTTTTGGCGGATCGGCTGAAAAATGCCCTCACGGTCTTTCGGGCGGCCCACCCCAGCGGCAGGCATGTAGTGATCGCAGGCGGGGTTGCTGCCAATAAAGCACTGCGCGCCCGGCTTCAGTCGGTCGTGATCACTCAAGGGTTGGCGCTTATTGCGCCGCCGTTGCAGCTCTGCACCGATAATGGCGCGATGATCGCTTGGGCAGGGTTGGAGCGCTTGGCCTTGGGCGAGAGTCATGGCCTCGATCACCCCTGCCGTCCGCGCTGGCCCTTGGATGAGGCGGCATAATGAATCCCCAGATGACTGACCCCGATTTTGCGCCTCACCCGCTGTCCCCGCCCGATTTCGGGATCGTCGGCGCGGGAGCCTGGGGAACGGCGTTGGCCCAAACTTTGGCGCGGGCAGGCAATTCGGTCTTGCTGTGGGGCCGGGATTCGGCGTTGATCCGCATTCTGAACAGCCGCCGCGAGAACACCCGCTACCTGCCCGGTATCCCCCTGCTGGACGGGATTACCTTCACCAACCGCCTGTCGGAAATCGCCGAAGCCAAACACGCCATTCTGCTGGTAACACCCGCGCAAGGGCTGCGCTCGGCCTGCCTGCACCTGTCGCCGTTTCTCGATCCCTATCGCGGCGTTCCTTTAGTCGTCGCCACAAAGGGGCTTGATAGCGAGTCCGATCAGCCGCTGTCCGCGTTGGTGAGAGACTTGATCCCCGCCCATCCGGTCGCAGTATTGTCGGGTCCGAACTTCGCGAAGGAAGTTGCGGTTGGCCTTCCGGCGGCCACTGTGATCGCCGCGCAGAGGGTGGCGCTGGCCGAAACGCTGGCCGATTTGATCGGCTCGGCCAGTTTCCGCCCCTACGCCTCGTCCGACCCGGTGGGGGTGGAGATGTGTGGGGCGTTCAAGAATGTGCTGGCGATTGCCTGCGGTATCGCTCAGGGCCGCCACTTGGGCGACAATGCCCGCGCGGGCCTGATTACGCGCGGGATGGCGGAGCTAATGCGCCTCGGCAAAGCCATGAGCCTTCACACCGAAACCCTCATCGGCCTGTCAGGCTTGGGCGATATTGTGCTGACCTGCAACGGCTTGCAATCGCGCAATTATACGCTCGGCATCGCTTTGGGCGAGGGTATGAAGCTGCCCGATATTCTCGCCCAACGCCGCAGCGTTACCGAAGGCGTCTATACAGCAGCCGCCCTGCACCGCATCAGTTTGAAGGCTGGGGTCGATATGCCTATTGTTGCGGCGGTCGATTCCGTTCTTATGGGGCAAGCTGGCGTGGAAGATGTAATCGCCCAGTTGCTCGCGCGGCCCTTGCGCCGCGAGGTATAATAGTAAGCCTTGATGATTTATACTCATCAAGGTTCGGCAAGGCGCGACTGCGCCGCACAGCTCCCAGCGTGCTTGGCACGTCAAACGTGCCGGGTGCTGCGGGAGGCACGGGTTTCGGAGAAACCCGCCCGCCGTTTGAGGGCCGAATTTATATAAGAGGTGCAGCATGGCCCATTGGTTGATGAAATCTGAGCCGTTCAAATATTCTTGGGAACAAATGCAACAGGATGGCCGCACCCATTGGGATGGCGTGCGGAACTATCAGGCTAGTAACGCGCTCAAAGCCATGCGCCTCGGCGACGAATGTTTCTTTTATCACTCCAACGAAGGGCTGGCGATTGTTGGCATTGTTGAGATTGTGAAAGAATATTATCCCGATCCGTCCGATCCTGCGGGAAAGTTCGGCATGGTCGATGTCGCCCCTCGCCGCAGCGTGCCGGTGCCGGTAACATTGGCGGCGATTAAGGCCGAGCCTGCCTTGGCAGACCTTCCCCTAGTGCGCCAGTCGCGCCTTTCCGTAAGCCCTGTGCCGGACGATGCCTGGGCGCTCTTGTGCCGCATGGGCGGACTTTAGAGCGCGTTGATGGCTCAGAATGATCACTGTCAAAAGTCTGCTGCACTGCGGTCATACCTTTGTCATGAGTCACTGATAAGTATGCCTCGTTATTGTCATGGGGTTGGTTCCGCCGGAGCCTTCCCACGGACAGTGAGGGGTAGATCATGCAGAAGCTGCAAACATTTATCGGTCTGGTCGGACGGGTTAGAGCACGGGCGCGGCATGTTAGCGACAGCCGCCGCTTTCAGGGTTGGCACAAGGAACGCCAAACGCGGCGCGCGGCCTAGTTTTTTTGTGCGGCCTCAGCACAGTGAGGCCAGCAGATGACCAGCTACTGCGCGATGTCCAAAGGCCATCCCGTTCACGGCCCCTTCCACGACACCGACCACGGCCTACCCGTGACCGATGAGGCGCTTCTGTTCGAGCGCCTCTGCCTCGAAATCGCCCAAGCCGGCCTATCGTGGGAAACGGCGCTCAAACGCCGCGACGGGATGCGCGCGGCCCTCAGCCAGTATCATATTGATACAATCGCCGCCTATGGACCAGACGATATCGCCCGGCTCATGCAGGATGTGCGCGTTATTCGCAACCGCCTGAAGCTGGAAGCCTATGCCCACAACGCGCGGCAGATTCAGGCTTTTCGGGCCGAAGGTGGCTTTGCCGCATGGCTCGGGCGGTGGGCCTCGGCCCCCGATGGCCCCAAGGATCGCATCGCCTGGGTTAAGCTCTTCAAGACGCAGTTCCGCTTCACGGGGGGCGAAATTGTGAATGAGTTTTTGATGGGCCTATCCATTTTACCCGGCGCGCATCAAGCCGATTGCCCCGTTGGTCACAGGCTTTATGCCCGGCTAGAGGGCCTCTCCCCGCACGATAGCAGCCTTCCGCCCTGGCCGATTCGACGTTAAACCATAAAAAACTCAATAAACCAAAGGGCTTACCCCTTGACGGAGAGGCGGGAGCCGGGCAGGGTAGATGCTAGCGTAGGCGTGGGCGCAAAGGGAGTCTGCCGGGTGACTAAATCAGAACTAATCCTGCGGCTGGCAGCCCTCAACCCCCATCTCTATCAACGAGATGTGGAGCGGATTGTCTCAACGATCTTCGATGAAATTACGGCTGCCTTAGCAGAAGGGCACCGGGTGGAGTTGCGCGGCTTCGGGGCGTTTTCGGTGAAGCGGCGCGATGCGCGCATCGGGCGGAACCCCCGGACTGGAACTGCGGTGGAAGTAGCGGAAAAATATGTTCCGTTCTTCAAAACCGGCAAACAGTTGCGCGACCGGCTGAACGGCGGTGTCGATACCCCCGAAGACGATGATGACGACGATGTTTAACCGCACTGCCGGGCCGAGTGCGCGGGCTAAACGATGCCGCGCCTAATCCGGCTGCTGTCCCTATTCATCACCCTTCCGGTCACGCTGCTGGTGGTGGTGTTTGCGGTCGCCAACCGTCATCCGGTTTCGGTGGATTTTTGGCCGTTTGCCTTAGCGATGGATATTCCGCTTTACGCCCTCGCCCTCGGCACTCTGGCGCTGGGGTGCTTGCTAGGGGCGCTGCTCACGTGGTTGCCGCTTCTGTTAGCGCGCCGCGCGCTGACGAGTGCCCGCGCGAAGATAGAAGCGCTGGAGGCCGAAAAGGCTGCCCAGAAAGCCCTTCTATGACGGCCCCGCGCTGGTTCGATGCTGCCGCCGTTCGCGCGCGGCTACCCTTCCCGGCGCTGGTGAACCGCTTGGCGGCAGCCTTTGCCGACCCGAGCATGATTGTGCCGATGCGCCATCATCACACTATTCCGGTCCCCGGCGCGCCAGACGCAACCTTGCTGCTGATGCCCGCGTGGCGCACCGGCACGCACATTGGGCTGAAATCGGTCACGGTTTTCCCCGGTAATAGCCGCGTCAGCCTGCCCTCGATTATGGGCGTTTATCTGCTGCTCTCCGGCGAAACGGGGGCGCCGATTGCCATGCTGGATGGGCCGATGCTCACCGTTCGCCGTACCGCTGCCGCCTCGGCCCTAGCGGCGCGCTTTCTTGCGCGCCCCGACGCTCACCGCCTCACGGTTATTGGCACGGGCGCGCTCGCCCCGCATCTCGCCGAAGCCCACGCCAGCGTGCGCCAGATTACCCACATCACGATCGTTGGACGCGATCTTGAGAAAGCGCGGCAAACCGCCGCCCTTCTCAGCGGCCTCTCGGCAACCATTGAGGCTACAACCGATATTGCCGCCGCTATTCGCAGCGCGCATATCGTCTCCTGCGCTACTCTCGCTCAAGAGCCAGTGATTCACGGAGCTTGGCTGGCCCCCGGCACTCACGTCGATCTCGTTGGTGGCTTTACCCCGACGATGCGCGAGGCCGATGATGCCGCCATCCTGCGCGCTGAACTCTACTGCGACACGCGCGCCGGGGCGACTCATGAAGCGGGCGATTTGGTGCAGCCGTTGCGCGCCGGGCTGATCTCCGAAACCAGCGTGCGCGGTGATCTGTTCGAGCTTGTGCGCGGCACGGCACCCTTACGCTCCGGCAGCGCGGCAATCACCCTGTTCAAATCCGTTGGCACGGCGATTGAAGATTTGGCAGCGGCGGAACTAGCGGTCGAGTGAATTACCCCTCAAGCGCGGCAACCCCCGGCAGCGTCTTGCCTTCCAACCATTCCAAGAACGCGCCGCCTGCGGTGGAGATATAGGTGAACTTATCCACCACGCCCGCTGCCGCCAGTGCCGCGACCGTATCGCCACCGCCGGCAACGGATACGAGCTTTCCGGCCTGGGTAAGATCTGCGGCGGCTTGAGCGAGAAGGACGGTTCCGGCATCGAAGGGCGGAATCTCGAAGGCTCCCGCCGGGCCGTTCCACACGAGGGTCGAGGCGGCTGCAAAGGCTTTGCGCGCTTCTATAACGCTGGCGGGGCCAATATCGAGGGCCATTTTACCGTCGGGGATTGCGCCTGCGGCCACAATCTCGAACGCCGCCCCGGCCTTGAACTCGGACGCGACGGCGAGATCGACTGGCAGAATGATCTTGCAGCCAACGGTTGCAGCCTTCGCTAGGATCGACCGCGCGGTTTCCGCCATATCCTTCTCGCACAGGGAGGTCCCAACCGGGTGGCCTTGCGCGTAGAGGAAGGTATTCGCCATCGCCCCACCAATTACCAGCGCGCCAACGCGGGCGACGAGATTGGTGAGAATATCGAGCTTGGTGGAAACCTTCGCGCCGCCAACCATAGCCACGGTTTTAGCTTGCTCCCCGCCGCCAAGGGCTTTGGTCAGGGCTTCAAGCTCGGCCTGCATCAAGCGCCCGGCAACAGCAGGCAGTTTGCGGGCAAGGCCCGCTGTGGAGGCGTGGGCGCGGTGGGCAGCGGAGAACGCATCATTCACCCAAATATCGCCCAGGGCCGCAAGCGCGGACACGAAAGCGGGATCGTTCTTTTCTTCGCCCGCGTGAAAGCGCAGGTTTTCCAGCAGCAGTACGCCGCCCGGCTGAAGGGCTGCCACAGCGGCTTCGGCCTTCGGGCCAATGCAGTCTTCGGCAAAGGCCACGCCTCGCCCACCCAAGGCTTTGGCGAGCGAAGCCACCAGATGCGACAGGCTGTTTTCGCTATCCGGCCCTTTCGGACGCCCAAAATGGGACAGCACGATCACTTTCGCGCCCTTATCAGCCAGTTCGGTCAGGGTTATCGCAGCACGCTCGATCCGCGTGGCATCAGTAACGGCCCCGTCTTTCATGGGCACATTGAGATCGACGCGCACGAGAACGCGCTTGCCTGCAACCTCAATTTGATCGAGCGACCGAAAGCCTGCCATCATTATTTCCCTTTTTAATAGATACGGAGGGCCAGCAAATTGGCCTGCGTAATCGCGTTCAGTGTTACTTGATTGGCTTTGGCCGCTCCGTGGGCGCGGCGCACGATGGCAACGAAATCTTCCAGCCGCGAATCGAATTTGATCTCGCGCGTGCCGGATTTAACCGTTAGTTCCATCCAGCCGTTCAAGCGATCGCGGCGCAGAGAATAGTAATTTAGATTGAAGCGTGACAGCTCGGTCCAGCGGAACGAAACCGTATTCAACCCGCGCATGAAGATACCTTCGTCGTCGATGCCAACGACCGTGCGGTGCCGGATGTAGGTTTGTGCGACGAAGTAGAAGCACAGCAGACCAATAGAGGCCAACATGAGACCTATCGGCCAGTCCGGGCGCAGAAAAGCAATAGGACCGAGCGTGGCGACCATGCCAAGGCTCGCCCGGATATAATCGCCGTACAGCGCCCTAATATCGTAGCGATGGAGACTCACGCAGGCACCGTTAAGCGCACGAGGACGGGAACATGGTCGGAGGCTTTTTCGATACCGCGCCAGGGACGCAAGATATCGGCCCCGTGCAGCCGGTCTTTCAACGGCGGCGTGACCCAGATGTGATCCAAGCGGCGGCCCTTATCGGCCAAGTCCCAATCTTTGGCGCGGTAGGACCACCAAGAATAGAGCTTTTGGTCGGCAGGCACGAAGTGGCGCACCGCATCGACCCAACTTAGCCCGTTTTGCCACGCAGCCATACGCGCCACTTCGATAGGGGTGTGGCTCACCACGTCCAGCAGCTTCTTGTGCGACCACACATCCTGCTCTAGCGGCGCGATGTTAAGATCGCCCACCAGCATCATCGGATGATCGGCACTGCGATTGCGCGCGAACCAGTCGGTTACTTCATCGAGAAAGCGTAGCTTGTGGGCGAATTTTTCGTTCTGCTCCGGGTCGGGAATATCGCCGCCGGCTGGAACGTAGAGATTGTGTAGCTCAAACCCCGCCACTTCCGCCGCGATATGGCGGCTATCTTGCCGCGCGCACACCTCAAGCGTATGCGTGCGGGTGAGCGGCAGGCGGGAGAGAATGGCGACACCGTTATAGGCTTTCATGCCCTTGACGGCTTGATACGGATACCCCGCCTGAGTAAAGGCCGCGCCGGGGAAGTTTGCGTCTTCCGTCTTGATTTCCTGCAAGCACAGCACGTCGGGCGCGGCCTCGCTGAGAAAGCGCAACACACTCTCTAGGCGCAAACGCACGGAATTGATATTCCAGGTCGCAACGGTCAGCGAGGTCATGAGAACTTCCGGCAGGGGGCGATGAACGGGCGGTCAGCGGACAAGGGTGGAAGAGGTGCTTAGCACACCAGGGGCGTCTAAGCCCGTGATCTTTAAGGAACCTATCGCCTTCATAGAGCCTACCCTTACGCGCGGGATTATCGAGACGCTAAAAACACTTCTTTATGGCGGGTTGCACTGCATCCGTCCATAGCGGTGAGCGCGTTTTGATCCTATATAAAGCGAGTAAAGTGCGGGAAGCGCCTTGCTGCCCCAAGGTTATTTTGCGGAAAGGAAGCCGATCATGCCCCAGCGTCCCGTAGTTCTGTGCATTCTCGACGGCTGGGGCCTGCGCCGGGATAGCGACAATAACGCGATTGCCCTGGCAAATACGCCCACCTTCGACCGGTTGATGCACACCTACCCCACCGGACGGCTGAATGCGTCGGAACGCTTCGTTGGCTTGCCCGCAGGGCAGATGGGCAATTCGGAAGTGGGGCACATGAACCTTGGCGCGGGCCGCATCGTTGTGCCCGATCTGCCGCGTATTGATAATGCCTTGCTCGATGGGTCGTTGGCGGCAAAGCCCGGCCTGAACCAATTCATCGCGACTCTGAGAACCTCGGGCGGCACCGCGCATCTGCTCGGGTTGATGTCCGATGGGGGGGTGCATAGCCACCAGGATCATCTTATCGGCGTCGCCAAGCTCATCGCAGCGCAGGGCGTGCCGGTCGCAATCCACGCTTTCACCGATGGCCGCGACACGCCGCCGCAAAGCGCGCTGGGTTTCCTTAGTCACGTCGAAGCTGCTTTGGTGGGCGTTGCGGGTATTCGTCTGGCCACCGTCAGCGGGCGCTTCTTCGCTATGGACCGCGATCAGCGCTGGGACCGCGTTGAGGCCGCCTATCAGGCCATCGTGTCAGCGCAGGGCGCGCGGGCCGACAGCGCACAGGCCGCAATCGAGCAATCCTACACCGCAGGTGTCTTAGACGAGTTCATCCAACCAACCGTTATCGCCGCTTACGCCGGAATGAACGATGGCGACGGGGTGATGATGGTCAACTTTCGTGCCGACCGAGCGCGCGAGTTGCTCACCGCCGTGGTTGATCCCGCCTTCGAGGGCTTCCCCCGCACGCGCACCGTGGCGTTTGCGGCAACGCTTGGGATGGTAGAGTATTCGAGCGCGCTGAACGCCTTCTTCCCCGCACTGTTTCCGCCCGAAGATATTCCCGATACGTTCGGTGCCGTGGTGTCGAAGGCGGGCAAAACCCAGTTGCGGATCGCCGAAACAGAGAAATATGCCCATGTTACGTTCTTCTTCAATGGCGGGGTGGAAGCCGCGTTTCCGGGCGAAGAGCGGATTTTGGTACCAAGCCCGAAGGTGAAAACCTACGATCTTCAACCGGCTATGTCGGCGATCGAGCTGACAGATAAACTGGTGGCGGCGATTGAGAGCGGGCGCCTCGATGCCATCGTCGTGAATTACGCCAATACCGATATGGTTGGCCACTCCGGCATTCTCAGCGCGGCGATTGAGGCGGTGGAAACCGTCGATACCTGCCTTGCGCGGCTCGAAACCGCTGTGCGCGCCGCAGGCGGGGCGATGCTGATAACAGCCGATCACGGCAATGCCGAACAGATGATTGATCCGATCACGCGGGAGCCGCATACGGCTCACACGCTCAATCTTGTGCCAACCATCCTCGTCAACGGCCCTGCCTGGGTCAAAAGCCTGCGCGAAGGGGCCTTGGCCGATGTTGCCCCTACCCTGCTGGTGCTGCTCGGGCTGGCGCAACCAGCTGCGATGACGGGGACCAGTCTGCTATTGGATGCCGACGCGACCCAGGTGGCAACAGAATAGCATGATGCGCGGGCGGCAGTTTTGGGGGCGGGTTGGGGCGGGGGCGTTATTCGCCCTCGGTCTTCTCGTCGCGCTCCCCGCCCCCGCCCAACAGCGCAGCCCCGAAGAGCAAAAAGCGCTCGAACTCAAACGCCTTGAAAGCGATGTAGCGGCGGCGCGCGCCAAGCAGCAGCAGTTGGCCCAGCAGCAAAAAGCCGTTCACGCCGAAGTCGAGCAGTTGCGCGCGCAACTCACTGTCGCTGGACGGTCGGCGAGTGAGAACGAAAAAGCTCTCACCGATCTTGAAGGCGCGTTGCGCGATCTGGAGACCGATGCCGACGATAAGCGCGTGACCATTGCGCTGCGCCGGGCGGAGTTGCTGGAGTTGCTCGCCACCAGCCAGCGCCTCGCGCAGTTTCCCCCCGTGGCGATGCTGATGCAGCCGGGCGATCCGCAAGACGCTATTCGCGCCGGGCTTATCATCGGCGGGACAGTGCCAGCCGTGCAGGAGCGCTTACAGGTTTTGCGGAGCGAGTTGGACGAGCTTGCCAAGGTGGATGATACCATTCGCCGTCAGCGCGACCGTGTTTCCACTCAAGTTCGCGGGTTGGCGCAGGAGCGCACCCATATCGCTGCCCTGCTAAAGCGCAAAGAAACCTTGGAAGATCAGCTTGACGTGGAGGCCGATAAATCGGGCACGAAGCTGAAGCAGCTTGCCGGATCGGCCAAAGATTTGCGCGAGTTGCTGGATAAGTTGATTGCCGATCGGCAGGCCGACGAACGCCGCCGCGCCGAAGAAGCAGGCCGGGCGGCAGTACGCCGGGAACAGGCGGCGGGCCATGTCGATCTTGGCGATGCGCGTGTCACACCCAAGGGCGGGCGCACGCTGCCCGTAAGCGGTAAGATCACTGGGGCCTATGGTCAGGCAACCGATGTGGGCGTAACCGCGCGCGGGCTTTCGATTGAAACCCGCAACGGCGCCCTTGTTTTGTCACCAGCGGCGGGCAAAATCATTTTCTCCGGGCCATTTCGCGGCTATGGGCTGATCTTGATTGTAGAACATAGGGATGGGTATCATAGTTTGCTCGCTGGATTAGGCAGGCTGGACGCTACGGTTGGGCGTTCGGTCGATCCGGGGGAGCCGCTTGGGGCAATGGGTGAGGGTGGCGACCGTGCGCCGGTATTGTATTTCGAGCTGCGTCGCCAAGGGCTTACTTTGAACCCACAGACCTGGGTTGCGGCGCAACGAGCCAATTAGGAGTGGTCATGGAACGACGTCGCCCCCTTTCGTCCGAAACTCGCCCGGCCACGCCGTCGCGGCTGCGCTATCTGGCGCGCGGGGCCGCTATCGGTCTGCTCATCGGGTCGGGGGTCGTGATCGGTCAGGCGATCAGCATTTCCGAAACCTTTGCCCAAACCAAAACGTCCGACACCTATCGCCAACTCGATCTGTTTAGCCAGGTCTTCGAGCGCGTCCGGGCGGATTATGTGGATAAGGTCACGGATCAGCAGCTTATCGAGTCTGCGATCAATGGGATGCTGACTGCGCTCGATCCGCACTCCTCTTATATGAATGCCAAGAGCTTTCAGGAAATGCAGGTCCAGACCACCGGCGAGTTCGGCGGTTTGGGGCTTGAAGTGAGCCAGGATCAAGGCGTTATCAAAGTCGTCTCCCCTATCGACGATACGCCCGCCAGCAAGGCCGGGCTAAAGCCGAGCGATTTGATTACCCACATCAATGGCGAAGCGGTTCTGGGACTCACGCTGCAAGAATCGGTCGAAAAAATGCGCGGCCCCGTGAATAGCGACGTGCGCCTGACCATTCGCCGCGAGGGCCGCGATGCCTTCGATGTGACGCTGACCCGCGCCGTGATTAAAGTGGAAAGCGTTCGCTCGCGGCTTGAGGGCGATGACATCGGCTACCTTCGTATCACCAGCTTCACCAAACAGAGTGATGCGGGCGTGCAGGCGGCGATGAAGAAGTTCAAGGAACAGGCCGGGCCGAAGCTGAAGGGCATTGTGCTCGATCTGCGCCGCAACCCCGGCGGGTTGCTCGATCAAGCGGTTGACGTATCCGATGAGTTTTTGGAGCAGGGGGAAATTACCTCTACCTCCAGCCCGCGCCGCCCGGAAGGGGCGACGCGCTTTAATGCCAAGCCGGGCGATCTTGCGGGCGGTCTGCCGATTGTCGTGTTGATCGACGATGGCTCGGCCTCGGCGTCCGAGATCGTGGCTGGCGCGCTGCAAGATCATAAGCGCGCGGTGATTATGGGCCAAAAATCCTTCGGAAAAGGCTCAGTGCAAACCGTCATGCCGCTTGGGCCGGGCAATGGCGCGATGCGCCTAACCACCGCGCTTTACTACACGCCCTCGGGCCGCTCGATCCAAGCGAAGGGCATAGAGCCGGATATTCTGGTGCCGTTGGCGCGCGTTGAGATGCTCTCTGTGGGCGAGCGGCGCAGTGAAGCCAGCCTGCGCGGTGCTATCCGCAATCCGAACGAGCGCGGGGCCGCCCCAGCCGCACCAACGCCCGCTGCGAATGGCGAGCCAGCCCCTCTGGTGTTAGGGTCTTCCGACGATTATCAGCTTGCCCGTGCGGTCGATCTGCTGCGCGGTATTTCGATTTACGTTAACCGCGCGCCGAACTGAGCCGCGTCTTGACAGTTTTATTAAGCAAAGGCTAGTCGCGGGTGCCCCACCCGCTCGGGATTTGCTCTAGCTTCAGAGGTATTGCGCCGCTATGACCAGCATGACCGACCCGCGCGACGCGCCGCAGAACCGGGGCGGCGGCATTCTCGCCGCCGCCTGGCTGTTGCTCATCGCCCTTTTTGCCGGGATGGGGGCGTGGGTGTTCGCTATAACGCGCGATGCGCCAGAGCCGTCGCGCCCGCGTGACGTGCCGACGGCAACGCTGACGCTTCCGGCGGCAAAACCGCAACCGGCCCCGGCGGTGATCCCGCAGGCTAAACCCGTTCAGGCCGCGCCGATCCTCACGTCGGTGCAACCCGTTCCCGTGCCGCCGCCGGTAGCGCTGCTGACCGCGCCCCCCCCCGCGCCTGCCCTGCCGGGGGCACCGCTCGCCCCCGTGGAACCTGGTTTGTTGCGCGATAGTGCTTATGGGCCGATCCCGCGCCTGTCCGCCGACCGCAAACGCGCGCCCTGGCAGGTCTATGCCGCGCCGTTCGAGGCCCCAGACGCCAAACCGCGTATTGCGGTCGTCGTCACGGGTCTCGGCCTTGCCCGTGATGTGACTGAGCGGGCGATTGCGCTGCTGCCGCCGCAAATCTCTCTGAGTTTCAGCCCGTATGCGGCGGAAACACCGAACGCGGTGATTGCCGCCCGCCAACGCGGGCATGAAGCCTTGCTGGATCTGGCGTTGGAGCCGGAAAACTACCCGCGTATTGATCCCGGTCCCGCTACCTTAATTGGGGCCTTTTCCGGGGCCGATAATGTTGCAAGACTCGATTGGGTATTAGCGCGGGCGCAAGGCACTATCGGTGTCGTCGCGCAATACGGCCCGTCCTTCGGGGCAAGCGCGATGGCAATGGCCCCCATAGCCCAAGCCTTGCGCGAGCGCGGACTGATGTATGTCGATAATCAGGCCAGCAAGTATCCGGCCATGCTGCGTCTCGCGCGTGATTTCGCCGTGCCGTGGGCCTTTGCCAATGCCGCCATTACCCCCGGTATTTCAGACGAGGCGACGGCCCTGGTTGCAACGCTGCATTCCCTGGAAAAAGCCTCCACGGTTCAGCGCTCTATGCTGGCGCTCGTGCCGGTTAGCCCGGTTGCGATCCAAACGATTGCCGCTTGGGCAAAAACTGTCGAGCCGCGCGGCTTTGCTCTGGCCCCGGTCAGCGCGATTGCCAGCCGTCAAGACGAGTGGGACGCGGGCCGGAAATGACCGCAACCCGCGAAGTCAATGGCGCGCGCTACCGTTTGGGCGTCGGTATCATGCTGGTCAATTCTGAGGGCCGCATTTTTGTCGGCGAGCGCGACGACACCCCCGGCGCGTGGCAAATGCCGCAAGGCGGTATCGACGAGGGGGAAGACCCGCGTGCGGCAGCCTTGCGCGAATTGGGCGAGGAAATCGGCACCAACGCCGCCCATATCGTCGCCGAAAGCGCAGATTGGCTACGGTACGATTTCCCCGATTTTCTGGCGGGAAAAGCCTTCAAGGGCAAATACGCCGGGCAGATGCAAAAATGGTATCTGCTGCGCTTCGATGGAGTCGATAGCGACATTCGCCTGGATGCCCACGAGCAGGAGTTTGTGCAGTGGCGCTGGGCCAGCCCAAACGAAGTGCTTGCCGCTATCGTCCCGTTCAAGCGCGGATTGTACGAGGCGATTCTGGCTGAATTTGCCCCGAACTTACCCCAAAAACCGCTCTAATCGTAGAGTCCGAACGGTACATCGACGTCCGCCCATCCCGGCACCGGCTGCCCATCCTGTTCGGCGGGGTAGAGCGTCCAGCCGTTTGCCGCCGTTACCGCCGCATGATCGAGCGGGCGGTGGCCGGAGCTTTTGAGAATAATGGCCTCCAGCACGCGGCCTGCGGGACTTACGTGCAGTCTTAAACGCACGACGCCTTCGATTTCATCGCGCCGCGCTTGGGGCGGGTAGAGTGCCGGAGTGCGGGTGCGGAAGCGGACTGTGCTCATCCAAACAGGGTCGGCAGGCGCGGGCAGTGTTGCTGTGATATCGAGCGGCATCGCGGGCGCGGAACTGTCGGCAGGATTTGCTGCGACGGTGGGGGCTACGGGGGCAGCTAGGGGGGCGGCGGGCCTGGGAGCCGGTTTCGCGCGGGCGGGCGATGGCAAAGGGGCGACGTTGAGCGCCGGAGTGTTGAGTATCGGGCGCGGGAGGTCCGGTGCGGCGGTTTCCGAGCGCACTGGCGGCAAAATCTCGGCAGGCTCTGGATCAATGACGGCGCTGGGTTGGCTCAACGTCAGCAGCGCTACGGTTAGAAGCGGCGGACTCTGAACGGGCGGGTTAGGCCGCACTCCGGTTGCCTGCACGAAGCCCGCGAGAACCACGCCGTGTAGCACAAGGGAGCCGAGCACCCCCAGCGGACCAAGACCGCGCGCGAGGCGGCTTGCGGGCAGTGCCGACATCACAGGCCAACATCCACCGCAGGGCTACCGAAAGCCTCTTGCTCCCACGCTTCCAGAGCAACCAAACCATCGCGGTGAGTTGCCCGCAGAATAGGCAGGCTGGCACTGTCTTGCGGATTGGATTCAAGCGCGCGCGCATGGGTACGCAGGCGAGCGAACCCATAATTTCCGGCGGCCCCTGCCAGCTTATGCGCGGCATCGGCGCGGCCCGAGGCATTGGGCGCGTCGGCAAGATCGGTCAAATAGCGCTCCAGCACACTGCGGCAGACGGCGAGCAGGCGGCGGGTTTCTTCTTCCCCCAAGGCTTCCCACAACTCGTTCAACGGTTGGGGGTCGAGCAGCGGTGGGCCGTTGTCCGTAGAGGCGGCGGGCACGGGCGGCAACTCGCTGCGCCAGCTATTCGGCATCCCCGCACCCTCTTGATCCCACAGCATCTCGCCGCAGGAAATCAGGGACAAAGCCCGGTCGAGCCGCGCCGAATCAATCGGCTTGCCCAACACGCCCGACATGCCCGCGCGGCGGCAGGCGGCGAAAGTATCGGGCATGAGATTGGCGGTCACGGCCAGAATTGGCAAGGGTTCCGCCCGTTCGGTGGCGCGGGCGAGAAGGCGACGCGACACTTCGTAGCCATCCATCCCCGGCAAGCGGAGATCAACCAACACAGCATCGACCCGGTGGCTTTCAAAGGCAGTCAGCGCTTCTAGCCCATCTTTGGCGATAACGACGCGGTGGCCGGAGCGGCGCAGCAGACCAGAGAGAACCTGCCGGTTCACCTCCTCATCTTCAACCAGCAGGATCACCAACGCGGGAGCCGTTCGGGGCCGACTGGCGGCACGCGCGGTGGGGGCGGCGCTGGGGCGGGTAAAGCCGAGATCAATCCAAAAGCGGCTGCCCGCGCCCAGCGTACTTTCGACCCCCATGCGCCCGCCCATGCCTTCCACCAAACGCTTCCCGATAGCAAGGCCCAAGCCGGAGCCGCCAAAGCGCCGGGCGGTGCCGCTTTCCACTTGATAAAATGCCTCGAACAGGCGGGTTAGCGCGTCGGGTGGAATGCCAATGCCGGTATCTTCAACCGTAAAGCGCAGCGCAATCTGCTCTAGGGCCGATTCCTGCACGGGCGCGCGGGTAACGGTGAGGTGCACGGCCCCGCGCGGGGTGAATTTCACGGCATTGCCGAGCAGGTTGAACAGCACCTGACGCAGCCGCGCGGGATCGCCCAGCAAATGCTGCGGCAGATCAGGCTCCAGCGTGAGATCGACGCACAACCCCCTGATTTCTGCCGTCACCCGCGTGAGATCGACCAGCCCGCGCACCAGCGTGCCAAGGTTGAAATCGCGGTTATCGAAACTCACGTGCCCGGCTTCGATGCGCGAAATATCGAGCAGATCATCAAGCAGCACCGACAGCATTTCGCCGGACTGGCGAATAGTCGAAACATAGGCGCGGGCGGTAGCCGACAGGGTTTCGGCCTCCAAAAGCTCGGTTAGCCCAATGATGCCGTTCATCGGTGTGCGAAGCTCGTGGCTCATCACGGCAAGAAACTCGGTTTTAGCGTACGTCGCGGCCTCGGCCTGATCTTTGGCACCGCGCAACTCGGCAGTGCGGTCGTCCACCATGCGCCTCAGACCAGTTTGATAGGCGTAGATTTTCCCCGCCATATCGTTGAACACTTCCGCGAGACCAGCCACTTCCCGGCTGCCCTGAACCGGCGCAGGCAAGGGCGCTTGCGTGCCGCCCAAGGCGCGCGCAGCTTGGGAGAGCGCGGCCAGCGGGGCCGCAATCCCGCGCGCAATTAGCACCGTGGTGAGCAGGGTGAGCAACAGCGCGCCGATCATCGTCAGCGTTCCCGCCGTCTTCAGCCGTTCCACCGTGCTGAGGGTTTCGGCTTGGTCGGCCTTTACGATCAGGCCCCAGCGGAAGGTGGGCAGGTAGCGCCACGCCGCAATCACCGGCTGGTCGCGATAATCCAGCAGAATATCAGTACCGCGCTCGCCAGACAGGGCTTTGGCCATAGCCCCGCCGAGGGGGGTATTGAAATAGAGCGACCCCACCTCCTGCCGGTGCCGAGTGGAGCCGAACAGCAGAGCCGCAGCAACGCCCTTGCCGCCGACGATGGCTTCACCAGAGCGCCCGAGGGCAGCCGTATCGCCGATAATATCAATCACGGTTTGCTTATCAATCTGCAAGGCCACCACGCCAATCAGCGTGCTATCTTCCAGCACTGGTGCCGCGACGAAGGCGGCAAGATCGCCCGAGCGCTCCAGGTAGGAGAAATCCGACACTTCGGCTTCCAACAGCGTGCGCGCCCGGTCGAACACACTCGCGAGCACACTGGTCCGCCCCTGCCCGCGCGCAAGGTTGATGCCGATGGGAAATTTATCAACCGCGCCAAACATCACAGTGCCGTCGGCGGCGATGATGAAAATATCGGCAGCTCCCATCGCGGTGCGGTAGCGCGCGAGATCGGCCCCATGCCGCTCTTCCGCCTGTTGACGGCGCAGCAGGTTACTGAAATCGGACACGGCGGCAATCACCGACGGCATCCGCGCGAGCAGGCTAACTTCGGCCAAGCGGTCGCGCGCGAAACTCTCGATGCGGGCGGCTTTTTGATCGGCCAGGGCGGCCATCCGCGCGCGGGTTTCGGTTTCCAGCGCGGCTTGCGTAGCAGTAAAATAAAGCCAAACGAGCGACATCAGCGGCAGCACCGCCAACAACAATGTTCCCAGCGCAATTTCGGCGGCAAGCGGAAAACGGGCGCGCCGCCAGCCCTGGCGACGGGTGGGGCGGAAGGGCTGAAACTCGCTCATTGGCTCGTCCGAGGATCGGCGCGCGGTGGCTCCCACTGCCCGCCCCAGGCAGTATAGAGCAGGTCCACGGCGCGCTGCCACGCATCGGTGCTTTGCAGGCCGGGAAAGGGAACGGGGCGCACCGGGCGGCCACTTTCCCAGCTAATATCGATCTGCCCATCGTCGGCAATCACGCCGATGCGGACGGTTTTCCAGGCATAGAAGGTAACGGGATCGACCGAGATCACCCCACCGGGTGCGTTGATTGACAGCCCCCCTAACACAGGGCGAACGTCTTTCCAGGCGACCGATTGCGCGTCCTGCACCGCCCGCGCCCAGAGGTGAATGCCGATATAGGCGGCCTCCATCGCGGCGGTGACGGGAACATCGTAGCCGTGGTCTTGGCGCAGGCTTTCCTTAAAGTTTTGGCTGGCGGCGGTGGCAATACTGCCGAAATAGCTTTGCGCCACATAATCGCCCGCCATAAGCTGCGGCCCAATGGCGCGAATATCGTCTTCGGCCAGCGCAAAGGACATGACTGGCGTGTGGGTTGGCCTGATCCCCGCTGCGCGCAAAGCGGTCATCAACGGCCCGTTGATCGTTCCGGTGGCGAAGTTGAAAATCACGTCGGGCTGGCCGGCTTGAATACGCGCCGTGACCGCACCGAAATCTTGCGTATCGCTAGTGATATAGTCCTCGCCAACCAGTTGGCCGCGCAAGGCGGTAATTTGCAGGCGCGTGAGTTCCGCCGCAATGCGCGCGTTCACCCCATCGCTACCGACGAAGAAAATCCGCCGCCCGAAGGTATCCATCGACCATTTGATGACAGGAATGATCTGTTGGTTCGGGGCCGAGCCGAGGGCCAAGATATTCGGCGATTCCTCCATCCCCTCGGTGGGATAAGGATAGACCAGCACCGCGTCTGCCGCTTCCACCAGGGGGCGTAAACTTTTGCGACAGCCAGACGTGGCGCACCCGAACAACGCCGGGACTTTATCCCGCGCCAGCAGCCGTTGCGCGCCTGCAAACGCCGTCGCACTGTCCGAGTTGGTATCGACGATCACGGGTTCGAGGGGGCGGTTCAGCACCCCACCGTTGTCGTTTATCTCTTGAATAGCAAGGCGCTGTGCGTTTTCCACATTGCGGTCGGCCACCGACAGCGGCCCCGTGCGCGCGATTAAGAGGCCGATGCGGATGGAACGGGCGGTGGCGGGAGGGCCTTCAAGCGCAATCCTCACCGCCCCCATCGCCGCGAGCGTGGCGAAAACGGTAACAAACACCCCAATCATGAACCCATTGCGCCGCCGCTTAACCATCGCCCCCACCCTATCCATGAGTGCATTCTGCGGCAGGGCTGGAGGGGCGTCTAGGCTAGAAGATGCTGATGACCAGGGCGGTGGCGATTCAACCAGCCTTCAAGACGGGGAGAAATGCTATACTCCTTTTTATTCTTCTACCGCGACCGAGTGTATGATGACGCCCCCGGAAAAACCCCGTTGGTTCTATCGTCTTGAAAATTATGGGCGGGCTTTCAGCCTGCTGCGGGAAGCCATGACGATCATGGAAAGCCGCCCGTTGACCCAGCTTGAGAAGGAAGGGGTGATCCAGCGGTTTGAATTTACCTGGGAACTGGCTTGGAAACTGATGAAGGATTATCTTGAAGCGAGTGGCGTCGCGCTGGAAACGATTACCCCGGCAGCGGTCATTCGGGCGGGTTTTGCCGCTAAGATCATTCAGGCAGGCGATATCTGGATGCAGGCACTCGATGCCCGCACCAAGATGGCCCATACGTATAATTTCAAAATCTTTGAAAAAATCATCGAGGATATTCGCGGCCTCTATTTTGCGCGCCTTGAGGAACTCTACACCGTCATGATCGAACGGGCCGTACTTGAAGGAGGGGGCAATGGGTGATCACGGTCTCTCCGACCGTCAGATTGCTATGATCGCGGCAGTGCTGGCTCCCTTTTCCGCGCAGATCGAGCGCGTAGGGCTGTTCGGCTCCCGCGCGACCGGGACTCAAAAACCAGGATCGGACATCGACCTTGTGCTCTACGGTTCCCTAACCGAAGCGACGGTGGATCGGCTGTGGACGCGGTTTACCGACAGTCTGCTGCCCTTTTCCGTTGATATCGTCGCCTATTCGCTTATTCAGTGGCCCGCTTTGCAGCGGCATATCGATGCCGTGATGCGGCCTCTGCTCTCTCGGGACGATCTCCTGCGGATAAGCCGGAAGGTGGTGTGAGCGTGCATCCTTGTTGCCGCTGGGCCACATAGTCGCGATTTGCGTTAACCGAACAGTTCGCTGTGAGACCCGAGGCGTGCTAGCCGGAGAGTATGATTTTCATATTTGCGGTAAATCAGCAGAAGATCGGGTTTGATATGGCATTCCCGATAGCCAACCCATTCCCCGATCAAGGCGTGATCGCGATAGGGCGGGTCTAACGCTTCATCGGTTGCTAAAGCGACCAGCACAGGCTGCAATGCGGTATCCAGTGTGGCGCGATGTTGCCCTTTGGCCTCGCGCTTATAGTCGCGTTTGAACGCCGAGGATCGATCAAGTGTCCGCACGAAGATCCGCCATCAGAGCTTCGACGGTGGCAAATTGTTTGCCCTTGCCCGCCTCAAGCTCGGCAATGGCTTTGCGCGTGGTCGGATTGGGCACCTTTACTTGAAACGGCAGGCAATTTTCCTCGGCGATACGGATCATCAGCAGCCGGATTGCGTCGGAAATCGACAGCCCCATCGCCCCGAGCGCTTCTGCCGCCCGCTGTTTCGTATCGCTATCGATGCGCGCACGCACGTAAGTATCAGCGGGAATCATAGCGTGCTTCCTTCCATCGGCATACAGACGATGTAGTCGCGGCGTAACTACACGTCAAGGAGCCTGAAGAGATTACTGACCCCTACAGCGCGCTCGCGAGCGCTGGGGGATTGGCGCGGTAGGCGTCCCAGCCGTTGGCGCGCAACTGGCAGGCTGGGCAGGTGCCGCAGCCGAAGCCCCAGGGGTGCAGATGCTCGCGGTCGCCCAAGTAGCAGCTATGGCTATCGCGCCGGATGAGTTCGACGAGATCGACGCCGCCAAGGGCTTCCGCGAGTTCCCAGGTAGCGGCTTTATCGAGCCACATCAGGGGCGTGTGCAGCACGAAGCGCCGATCCATGCCAAGACCGAGGGCGACTTGCACGGCTTTGATCGTATCGTCACGGCAGTCGGGATAGCCGGAATAATCGGTTTCGCACATACCGCCCACCAGGTGCCGCGCGCCGCGACGGTAGGCAAGAGCGGCGGCAACGGTGAACATGAGAATATTGCGCCCCGGCACGAACGTATTCGGTAGGCCCGTTGCAGAAAATTGAATTTCAGTATCAGACGTGAGCGCCGTATCGCTGATCGTGCCGACAACGCCGAGATCGAGCAAGTGATCCTGCCCCAGCTTGGAGCGCCACTGCGGAAACTGGGCCGCGATTTCGGCGCGCAAGGTATCGCGGCACGCAAGCTCGATCTTATGGCGCTGACCGTAATCGAAGCCGATAGTTTCGACGTGATCGAAGCGGTCCAAGGCCCACGCGAGGCAAGTGGCGGAATCTTGCCCGCCGGAGAACAACACCAGCGCGGTTTCGGGAATAGCCATTAGCGCGTCTCCGGGCCGAAGTAGGTGCTTTTATCGCCGCTCGCCTGCCGCCAAACCGAAACGCGGCTTAGGCCGGGCAGCGTGGGGGCGAGGCTATTCCAAAGATAAACGCACAGGTTTTCCAAGGTTGCCGGGCCAAGGCCGGGCACGTCATCGAGAAAACGGTGATCCAACTCGGCGCGCACGGCATCAAGCGCCTCGGCAAAACGCCCGAGATCAAGCACCATCCCCGTCACCGGGTCGGGCGGGCCGCGCACGGTGATTTCGGCATAATAGGTGTGGCCGTGAATGCGCCGGCTGCTCTCGGTTTCGATACTCCGCTCAAGGGTATGCGCGGCCTCGAAGTAGAATTGCTTAGAGAGTTCAAACACGGCTACGGAATCCCGATCATCTTGTGCGTTTGCAGGCTTAAACGCCAGCGCGGGTGCGCTTGGCAGTAGGCGACAGCCACAGCGGTATGGTGGTTTCGCATCACGCCGCCGTCGTTCAGACCGTCCATCGGTTGCAGCCAATAATGGCTGAAAGCGCCGGCGTCCAGCGTCTCGAAACTCTCGGGCATAAGCGCTGATTGCGGGAAGACCAGTTTTAGCTCGTGGCCGCGCCGCTGCACGAAGGGCGCGCCTGCTTTGGGGCTAACGCAAATCCAGTCAATCCCGTCCGGCGCGGGCAGGCTGCCGTTGGTTTCCACCGCAAGCGTGAAGCCTTCCGCCTTCATCGCCGCGATCAACGGCGCATCGAGTTGCAATAAAGGCTCACCGCCCGTGAACACCACATAGCGATACGCGCGCTCCGGCCCCCACAGCGCGGCGAGATGGGCGGCAAGACCCTCCGCCCGCGCAAACTTGCCACCGCCGCTGCCATCGGTGCCAACGAAATCGGTATCGCAAAATTGACAAACGGCCTCAGAGCGGTCGGTTTCCCGGCCACTCCACAGATTGCATCCGGCGAAGCGACAAAACACCGCAGCACGCCCCGCCTGTGCCCCTTCCCCTTGCAGGGTTTTGAAGGCTTCCTTGACGCTATAAGACATGGGATAATCCTTTATTCTTGCCTTATAGCGAAGCGAAGGCCGGGAGGGCAGAGGGCTGCTGTGCAGGCTGCCATGCTTGACGCTTCTGCGCGCCCAGCATATGTGAACCCTATGGCCTTACTTCCCATTCTGACCGCTCCAGACCCGCGCCTGAAGCAAAGAGCAACCCCCATCGGCACCGTCACGCCCGAAGTGCGCCGCCTGATGGACGATATGCTCGACACGATGTATGCCGCGCCCGGTATCGGTCTTGCCGCGCCGCAAGTCGGTGTGCTGCGCCGCGTGATTGTGCTCGATCTTTCGCCGGAGGCTGAAAAACGCAACCCCTTGCGAATGGCGGACCCCGAACTCGTGTGGGTATCGGACCACGACGCGACGTTCGAGGAAGGCTGCCTCTCAGTCCCGCAGCATTATTCAGACGTGGCCCGCCCCGCCGAAATTCGCGTGCGGTACAAGGACGAGAATAATAGGGAGCAGGAACTTGCGGCGTCCGGTCTGCTATCAACCTGCATTCAGCACGAGATGGATCATCTCGAAGGTATTCTGTTCATTGATCATATCTCGGCACTGAAGCGGAATATCATTCTACGGAAACTGCTGAAGCTGAAGAAATCCGGCAGCTCTGCCGCGCCCGTCGCGTAAAGGCCGCATCAATGCGCCTTGCTTTTATGGGAACCCCCGTTTTTGCGGCTCAGGCGCTCGCATCGCTGATTGCGGCGGGGCACGAGATTGTTGCCGTTTATGCTCAACCCGCCCGCCCGGCAGGGCGCGGGCAAAAGCCGCAGCCCTCCCCGGTGGAAACTTTAGCGCGGAAACATGGCCTGCCCGTCTTCACCCCCGTTAGCCTAAAGGGGCTAGAGGAGCAGGCGGCTTTCGCCGCGCTGAAGCTCGATGCCGCCGTGGTCGCCGCCTATGGGTTGATCCTGCCGCGCGCGATTCTGGGTGCCCCGAAACGGGGTTGCTTTAATATCCACGGCTCAGTGCTGCCGCGTTGGCGCGGGGCCGCGCCGATCCAGCGGGCGATTTTGGCGGGCGATGCCGAAACTGGCATAACGATCATGCAGATGGAAGCGGGCTTGGATACCGGGCCGATGCTGCTGAAAGAGACGCTGCCGATCACAGGCACGACGACGGGCGGCGAATTGCATGATGCGCTGGCCGAGATGGGCGCACGGTTGATGGTGCAGTATCTCGCACATCCCGATGCCTACCCGCCCCTGGTGCAGCCCGAAGAGGGCGTGACCTATGCCGCCAAGATAAATAAGACCGAACTAAAGCTCGACTGGTCCTTACCTGCCGAACAGTTGGATCGCCTCATCCGCTGTTTCGCCCCGCGTCCGGGGGCCTGGACGGAGATCAATGGCGAGCGGGTGAAAGTGCTCGCGGCGGAAAAAGTTGCGCGGGCGGGAGTGCCCGGCACGACGCTCGATGCGGATTTGACGGTGGCGACGGGTGATGGGGCCGTGCGCCTCACTCATTTACAACGCCCCGGCAAAGCCCCCATTCTGGCCGAAGATCTGCTGCGCGGCTGGCCGATTCCGGCGGGTACGCGCCTCGTTTAATCACCAGGAATAATTTCTGCATCAATTTTTAGGTCGTAGTATATCTTAAAACGTGTAATCAAAAAGTGCAGCGACGAAAGTGGATTGACCATGGTTCGAGCCAAGCCAATGGGCGGAGCGCCAGAGCAGGGTCCAAAGATCGAGACGGGGGACCGTGAGGCGGTGTTTGGACGGATTCAGAGTCCCCGAACAGTGGGCGTATCGACACAGGCGGGCCTTGCAAGTGGTGGCGGCGGACCCCATGATCCTAATATGGAAGCACGGGTTGCAAAAGTAGAAGCGGCTGTCGAGCACATTCAACGCGATGTCGCTGAGGTGAAAACCGATCTGCGCGCCTTCAGGGCTGAGGTTCGTGCTGACTTTAAGGAAGTCCGCGACGAGTTTAAGGCAGTGCGCGAGGAATTTAAGTCAGATATCGGATCGCTTAGGGCTGAGGTTCGTACTGGCTTCAAGGAAGTCCGCGACGAGCTTAAGTCAGATATCGGATCGCTTAGGGCTGAGGTTCGTACTGGCTTCAAGGAAGTCCGCGACGAGCTTAAGTCAGATATCGGATCGCTTAGAGGTGAGGTTCATACTGGCTTCAACGAAGGGCGCGACGAATTTAAGTCAGATATTGGATCGCTGAGGGCTGAGGTTCACGCTGGCTTCAAGGAAGTGCGCGACGAGTTCAAGTTGGTCGATGAAAAATTTAAGTTGGTTGATGAAAAATTTAAGTCGATGCACGGTCAAATGCGGGCTGATTTTCTTATTCTGGCAGGAATGATTATCGCTGTTGCTGTGGGTCTCGCGGGTCTTATGGCGAAAGGCTTTAAGTGGCTTTAGGATAAGTCTTCTGTCCCCTAAATCTATGAAAGAAATAAAATGTCTTCTCCCGTCGTTCTCATCACCGGCGCGGGTCGCGGCATTGGCGCGGCTACGGCCAAAATTCTGACTGAACAGGGCGTGAAAGTTGGCGTGCTCGCGCGCCGCAGGGCCGATGCCGAAGCAGTGGTGGCTGGGCTTTCCGCTGGGTCAGCGCTGGCGTTGGGCTGCGACATGCGCGATAGGGTTGGGCTGCGCGAGGCATTGGAGGCGCTGGAGGAGGCTTTCGGCCCACTTACGGGGCTAATCAACAATGCCGCCATCATCGGCCCCTTGGAAAAGCTGCATGAGGCGGACCCGGACGCTTGGGCCGAAACCATCGACGTTAACCTGTCGGCGACCCTATGGGTTATTCAAGCCGTGTTGCCGGGGTTTATCGAACGGGGGAGCGGGACGATCATCAATATCTCCTCCGGCGCGGCCCATAAGCCGATTGCAGGTTGGAGCGCCTATTGCGCTAGCAAGGCTGGGCTGGCAATGCTCACGCAATCCTTGCACCTTGAATATGCGGCGGCGGGGGTGCGGGTTTTCGGGATTGCGCCGGGGGTGGTCGATACAGGAATGCAAACCGCTATTCGCGCTTCAGATCACGCGCCGGAGCGGCTTCGCGACCGCAGCAACTTGTCGCAGCCGGAGACACCCGCCAAGATAATCGTAGCGCTATTATTTTCTGAGTCTGAGGCGTTTCGCGGGCAAGAACTTGATATTCGCAGTGAGCATTTGCAAAATATTGTAAAGTAGTAGGGATTCATTTCAGCTCTCAAAGTTTCAAACGAGCGAGAGAGGCCGATGCGGCATTGTCATAAACCGCTAAGAGTGGCACTCTCTTTCGCATGAACAGGCTAAAACGAAAAATAGCCTGAAAAAACGAAAGCGCACTGAAGCCGCGCTTCGGGGGAGAGAATTATGACCACTCAAACGGCCCCCTCCCGCTTTGGGATTAAAGCCCGTCTCTATGGAACTTTTGCGCTTATTGCCTGCCTTACGGCGCTGAATGGTGGCGCATCCTTTCTATCTCTGACCGATACGGTGCGCGGGATCGGCGATCTTGGCGGTACGGTTTTGCCGGCAGTCGTGACCTCTCTTGAACTGGCACAGGTAACAGCCACCTTGCGGGCGGAAGCGCCGGGACTCGCCCGCGTTGAAACAGCGGACGAGCTGAAGGCGATTAACCAAGCGGTAAGCAGTTTAGTCGTGAGCCAAAAGGAAAAACTCCAACGGCTGAAGGCAACTATACAAAACGTAGACGCCGCTGATAAAATAACAACCTTAAGTGCTGATAATGAAATTCTGATAAAACAATTAGCAGATTTAGGTGCACAACAGATTTTTGTGCAAGAGAGACTCGATAAAATAACTCTCGATACAATGTTCGATTTTGAAGATTTCAACGATTATATTCGCCCGCTGATCGAAACCACGGAAATTGATCTGAAGCGCACTGTGCGCGGCCTTAACGAGGGCGGACCGAAAACCAGCGAGTTGGCGCAGAAGCTCTACACCACCGACCTGCCAACCCTGCGGGCTTTGCTCGATATTCAATCGAACACCAACCTTGCCATTGGTATGATCACGTCTGGGGCGAGCGTGCCTTTCGGCAGCAGCTACGATAATTTGCAACAGCGCTACAATTGGGCAGAGCTTCGCCTGAATAGCGCGGTCGAATCCTACCCAGATCTCACGGATCGGGCGAAACTAACCGCGCTGACCGGCGCTATTTTAAGGCGCGCGCAAGGGGTGGAGGGAGTATTCGAGACGCGCATTCGCCAAGAAAAATTGGCCGAGCAACTGACGCAAGCCGAGGCCAATTTAGTCGCAGGCTCAGAAGCGCTGAGCCAGATCGTTGCAGATTTGGTGGCGGCGCAGCAGGCAACGGCGGGCAGTACCGCGACCCAAACGAAAGCACAGGCAAGCTTGTCGATCAGTCTGCAACTCGGGCTGAGTGCGGTGATGATCGTGTCGATTTTCTTGCTGGGGTGGCTCTATGTGGGCCGTTCGATCATGCGGCGCTTGCAGCAGTTGGCCAATGCAATGCGGCAGATTGCGGGTGGCCAACTTGACACAGAGATCAACACGCGCGGCGGGGACGAAGTGACGGCGATGTCGCAGGCCCTGCTGGTGTTCCGCGATACCGCGCGCGCCGTGACGGAAACCAATGCGCGGATCGACGTGGAGCGCACTCAGGCCAGCCAGCAACGGCGCGCCGCCATGCTGTCGATGGCGACGATGTTCGAGGCCGATGTGCAGCAGGTTGCCACGCGCGTTTCGGGCGCGGTGGAGAAGGTTTATGGCAGCGTCCGCGCTATGAGCGATTTGACCGAGCAGAACCGCACGAAGGTCGATAAAGCCGTGGAAGCGGCGCAGCAGGCCAATCAAAGCGTTGGGCAAGCGGCAGCAGCGGCAGGGCAACTGTCGCAATCCATCGCCGAAATCGCCCAACGGGTAAGTGAGTCAGCGCACATGTCGGGTACCGCTGTGCAAACCGTGATGGAAACGCGCACGACGGTCGAGGGCCTGTCGGTAGCAGCGCAGAAGATTGGCACTGTCGTCGATCTTATTCATCAGGTCGCGGCACAAACCAATCTGCTGGCGCTGAATGCCACCATCGAGGCGGCGCGGGCGGGGGATGCGGGTAAGGGATTTGCCGTGGTCGCGGGCGAGGTTAAATCGCTCGCCACGCAAACCGCAAAAGCCACCGACGAGATTGCGGCGCAGATTGCTCAAGTGCAGGCGATTGCCAAAACCGTCTCCAACTCCATCCAGACGGTTCAGTCCGCCATCGTTGGGATTGAAGGGATCGCTAATACGATTGCGGCGGCGGTGGACGAGCAAGATGCTTCTACCCGCGAAATCGCACGCGGGCTGCACATCGCCGCCGAAAGCAGCACGGAAGCCGCCACCATTTTGGGCGATGTCACTCAAGCCGCTGCCACCGTTGGTCAATCCGCTCACGACAGCCTTTCGGCGGCGCAAGTGCTGCGCGACGATACCGGCCATTTGTCGGACGAGGTGGATCGTTTCGTTTCTAAAGTCCGAACCGCTGTGTAAGACTGAAAAGGCGCTTAAAAAGCGCAGTTTCAAAAAGTCTTGAGGGGGGTAGCGATGGTGCGCGGCACGCTGCAAGCGTTTCGTTCAGATGTGCGGACGCAAAGCTTAACAAATGACCGGCAGCAAGAGATTCTTAAACTGGCGCGGGCCAATGGGCGCGTAACTGTGGAAGATTTGGCGGCCCGGTTCGAGGTTACGCCGCAAACCATTCGCAAGGACTTGAACGATCTTTGCGAGCGGCGATTGCTCTCGCGCGTGCATGGGGGCGCCATCATTTCTTCAGGGGTGAGCAATCTCGCCTACCAGGCCCGGCGGTTCGTAGCCCAGACGGAGAAAGAGGCGATTGGAATCGCTGCCGCACGCCACATCCCCAACCGCGCCTCGCTATTCATCAACATCGGCACGACCACCGAAGAGGTCGCTAAAGCCTTAAGCCAGCACGAAGATTTATTGGTCATCACCAATAATCTCAATGTCGCAACCTTGCTCTACCCCAACCCGCATATCGACGTGATCGTTGCGGGCGGCCCGGTGCGGCGGGTTGATGGTGCCGTAGTGGGGGAGGCAACGGTGCAGTTCATCAATCAGTTCAAGGTGGATTATGCCGTTATCGGCGCGTCGGCGATTGATGAGGAAGGCGCGCTGCTGGATTTCGATTACCGCGAGGTGCGCGTATCCCGCGCCATTATCGAAAACGCCCGCCATGTAATCTTGGTGGCGGATAAAATGAAGTTCGCGCGAACCGCCCCAGTTCGGATTGGTCATGTTTCAGAAATCGACTTATTTGTGACGGATCGGTTGCCGGATGGGAAAATCACAGAAATATGCCGGGAAAACTCAGTAGAGGTACTGGAAGTAGGCAGCGTTGAAGAAGAACCCGTCGCTTAGTATTTTAATTAAAATATCGCATTGCAGCAGAGCGAATCCCTCTTGAGTTCGGATTAAGGCGCGAATACGATCAAACGAAATAAGGAAGCGCGCGGGTGAATAGCCTGAGTTTGGGAGAAAACGGATGGGGCAGGTCTATGACCTTGCAATCATCGGCGGTGGGATTAACGGATGCGGCATTGCGCGCGACGCAATTGGTCGAGGTCTAAAAACCTATCTGTGCGAGCAAAATGATTTAGCCAGCGGCACGTCTTCGTGGTCAACGAAGCTGATTCACGGCGGCTTGCGCTATCTGGAGCATTACGAGTTTCGGTTAGTGCGCGAAGCGCTGATCGAACGGGAAATTTTGTGGGCGCTGGCCCCGCATATTATCTGGCCACTGCGCTTTGTGCTGCCGCATCACAAGGGGTTGCGCCCGCAATGGCTGCTGCGCCTTGGGCTGTTTCTCTATGATAATCTTGGTGGGCGGAAACTGTTGCCCGGCACACGCACGCTCGATTTGCGCCGCGATGCCGCAGGCTCCCCGCTCAAGCCAGGGTTCGCGCGGGCTTTTGAGTATTCCGACTGCTGGGTGCAGGATTCGCGCCTTGTGGTGCTAAACGCGATGGATGCAAAAGCGCGGGGGGCCACGGTCGAAACCGGCACACGCTTTGTTTCGGCTGAACGCCGGGCTGACCGTTGGGTGCTGGAGCTGGAAACGGCGGCAGGCGCGCGGCGGCAGATAACCGCAAAAGCCCTCGTGAATGCGGCAGGGCCGTGGGTTGCCGATGTGCTTACTCAGCGCATTCGCACCAACACCAATGCGAAGGTTCGTTTGGTGCAAGGCTCGCACATTGTCGTGCGCAAGCTCTTCGATCACGACCGTTGCTATATTTTCCAGAACGGCGACGGGCGCATTATCTTCGCCATTCCCTACGAGCAGGATTTTACCCTCATCGGCACCACCGATCAGGATTATGCGGGCGACCCGGCCCTGGTGGCGGCAACGCCGCAGGAGATCGCTTATCTCTGTTCGGCAGCGTCCGAGTATTTCGCCCGGCCCATCACCGAAACGGATGTGGTCTGGACCTATTCCGGCGTGCGCCCGCTGTATGACGACGGTGCCTCCAAAGCCCAGGAAGCGACGCGCGATTATGTGCTGACCCTCGATGCGCCCGGCACTGCCGCGCCCTTGCTCTCCGTCTTTGGCGGCAAGATCACCACCTATCGGCGCTTGGCGGAAGCGGTTCTGGATAAGCTCGGCCCGCACCTGTCGTCCGCGACGCAAAAACCGAAGGGCTGGACAGCGCACGAGCCGCTGCCGGGGGGCGATTTTCCGCCAACGGGGTTCGATGAATTATTGCGTGGTCTTCAGCAGCGCTACCCCTTTCTTAAGGCCGCGCACGCTTGGCGGCTTGCCCGCACCTATGGCACGCGCGCCGATCTGTTATTGGGCGGGGCGAAGAGCCTGGCTGATCTCGGTCAGAGTTTCGGGGCCGATCTAACGGAACGCGAGGTTCTTTATTTAATGCGGGAAGAATGGGCGCTTACCGCAGATGATATTCTCTGGCGGCGCAGTAAACTCGGGCTGAAGGTTGCCCCCACCGACGTGGCGGCGCTGATGCGCTTCATGGGGGCGGTGGGTGCCGCGCAGGATGGTGCGGCATGAGCCTGAGCTTGAAGAATATCTCCAAGCGCGTGATGGGGGAGGATCACCTGCAAGATGTGACGCTCACGCTAACGCGCGGCACGGTTAATGTGCTGTTGGGGCCAACGCTCGCGGGTAAAACCAGCCTGATGCGGCTGATGGCGGGGTTGGATAAATCCACCGCTGGCACGATGAGTTTCGACGGGCACGATATAACCGGCCTGCCCGTTCGGAAACGCTCCGTGGCGATGGTCTATCAGCAGTTCATCAACTACCCAACACTGTCGGTGTTTGAGAATATCGTATCGCCGCTGCGCGTGGCGGGACTGAGTAAAGCCGAGATCGAGACGCGCGGGCAGGAAGCGGCGGCGCTACTGCGGCTCACGCCTTACTTGCAGCGCACGCCCTTACAGCTTTCCGGCGGCCAACAGCAGCGCACGGCTATTGCCCGCGCGCTGGTGAAAGGGGCCGATTTGGTGCTGATGGACGAGCCACTGGCTAACCTCGACTACAAACTGCGCGAGGAGCTGCGGGAAGAACTGCCGCGTATCTTCGGCGCGACGGGGAGCATCTTCGTCTATGCCACCACCGAGCCTACCGAAGCGTTGTTGCTCGGCGGGCACACGGCGACGCTGTGGGAAGGGCGGGTAACGCAGTTCGGGCGCACGGCAGATATTTACCGCGTGCCGCAAGATTTGATTACGGCGAAAGTTCTGTCCGATCCGCCGCTGAACACGGTTTCCGTCTGGAAAAGCGGTAATACTTACCGCCTGCCCGATGGCACCCAGTTTGAAACCGGGCGATTCGCTGTTCCCGATGGGGCCTATATCTTTGGCTTCCGCGCCCACCATGCGGCGCTAACGGAAAGCGGCCTTGGCCACCTTAACCTCTCCGGGCATGTGGCCGTTTCAGAAATAACCGGCTCTGAAAGCTATATCCACGTCGATGCGGCAACAGACCGTTGGGTTGCCCTGGCGCGCGGTGTTGTTAAGGTCGATCCTGGTGCGCCTATTCGCCTGTCGCTGGACCCCAAGCGACTGTATCTCTTCTCCCCCGCCGGTGTGCTCGTTGAAGCCGCCGACGCGGCCCTTGCAGCGTGAGGCGATCATGGCACGCATAGACCTGCAAGACCTTGCCCATTCCTACCATCCCAACCCGGCTTCGGACGCGGATTACGCACTGAAACCGATGACGCGGACGTGGGATGACGGCGGCGCGTATGCCCTTCTCGGCCCGTCCGGCTGCGGCAAGACGACATTGCTCAACATCATCTCCGGGCTGATTATCCCGTCGCGCGGCAAAATTCTGTTCGATGGGGCGGATATTTCTACCCTGCCGACCGAAAAGCGCAACATTGCCCAGGTGTTCCAGTTCCCGGTTATCTACGACACGATGAGCGTTTACGATAATCTGGCTTTCCCGCTGCGAAACCGCCGTGTGCCAGAAAAAGAGGTGGACGCGCGGGTGCGCGAGATTGCCGGAATGCTCGATTTGGGCCGCGACCTGTCGCGCCCGGCAACGGGGCTTACGGCAGACGCGAAACAGAAAATCTCGCTCGGGCGTGGTCTTGTTCGCTCGGACGTATCGGCGATTTTGTTCGATGAACCGCTGACCGTGATCGACCCGCACCTGAAGTGGGAATTGCGCTCCAAGATTAAGGAGTTGCATCGACGCCTGCCGCTCACGCTGATTTACGTCACCCACGATCAGACCGAAGCGCTGACCATCGCCGATCAAGTGGTGGTGATGTACGACGGCGGGGTGATGCAAAGCGGTTCGCCGGAAGATTTGTTCGAGCGGCCCGATCATACCTTCGTTGGTAAATTCATCGGCTCGCCAGGGATGAATATTCTGCCCTGCCGCCTGGACGGCACGACTGCCACCGTCGGCGATCAGGCAATTGCCGTGCCCAACGTGGGCAGGCCCACGGGCAACGGCCCGCTGGAACTCGGTATTCGCCCAGAATACGTTACCCTTGCGCCCGTTGGCATTGGTTTGCCCGTGCAAATCAAGCGCATTGACGATCTCGGGCGCTCCCGCATCGCGCGGGTGGAACTCTCTGGGCAAGCCCTGATTGCCACCGTGCCGGAAGGCGCGTCGATCACTGGGACCGAGGCCAGTGTGCTGCTCGATCCGCGCGCGCTGCACCTTTATGAAGGCGGCTTCCGCCGCGCCCCGACTCAAGAGGTGCGTCCCCAAGAGGTGCATCATGGATAAAACCGAAAACAACAAAGCCTGGTGGCTGGTTCTGCCCGTTTTCCTGGTCGTCGCCTTCAGCGCTATTTTGCCGCTGATGACGGTGGTGAATTATTCGATGCAAGACACGTTCGGGAATAATCAATTCTTCTGGAACGGTGTCGGCTGGTTCATCGAACTTCTCGACCCCAGCACGGACCTTGGCGGGCGCTTCTTCGATGCCCTCTGGCGGAACCTCATGTTCTCCGGGATTATTCTTGCAATCGAAGTGCCGCTGGGGATTGCCGTGGCGCTGGCCATGCCGCGCCAGGGCTGGACGGTGGCGGCGTGCCTGATTGTTATGGCGCTTCCCCTGCTCGTGCCGTGGAACGTGGTGGGGACGATTTGGCAGGTTTTCGCCAGATCAGACATCGGCTTGTTCGGGGCGGTCGTGAACGGTCTTGGCATTCCCTTCAACTATTCCCAGAACGCGCTGTCGGCCTGGGTGACGATTGTGCTGATGGACGTATGGCACTGGACCTCGCTGGTCGCCTTGCTGTCCTACGCCGGGTTAAAATCAATCCCCGACGCCTATTATCAGGCCGCGCGCATTGATGGTGCCTCGGGCTGGGCCGTGTTCCGCAAGATTCAACTGCCCAAAATGCGCCGCGTGTTGCTCATCGCCGTCTTGCTGCGCTTCATGGATAGTTTCATGATCTACACTGAACCGTTCGTGGTCACGGGGGGCGGCCCTGGTAACTCAACGACTTTCCTCTCTATAGATCTGGTGAAGCTGGCGCTGGGGCAGTTCGACCTTGGCAAAGCTGCCGCCGTTTCGATTGTCTATAACCTCATCATTCTGGCGGTCTGCTGGGTCTTCTATACTGTGATAACCCAGATGGATGCCAAAGGGCGGAGGAGTTAAACCATGCTCACGCGCCGCTTCGTTATGGGGTTCTACCTCGTTTTTCTGATGTTGCCGATCTATTGGCTCATCAACATGAGTTTGAAGACGAATGCCGAAATTATCAGTGGCTACACCCTCTGGCCTCATACGCTGACCTTCGCCAATTACATCAAGATTTTTACCGACTCGTCTTGGTATTCGGGCTACCTGAACTCGTTGCAATATGTAGCGATCAATACAGTGCTATCCATCTCGCTGGCCCTGCCCGCCGCCTACGCTTTCTCGCGGTATCGGTTTTTGGGCGATAAGCATTTGTTTTTTTGGCTGCTCTCGAACCGTATGGCCCCGCCGGCTGTGTTTGCGCTGCCGTTCTTCAATCTCTATTCGGCGATTGGGCTGTTCGATACGCCGTTGGCGGTGGCCCTCGCGCATTGCCTATTCAATATCCCGCTTGCCGTGTGGATTTTGGAGGGCTTCATGTCGGGCGTGCCGAAGGAGATTGATGAAACCGCCTATATCGACGGCTATTCCTTCCCGCGCTTTTTTACGAAGATCTTCATGCCGATGATTGCCTCGGGTATCGGGGTGTCGGCTTTCTTCTGCTTCATGTTTTCGTGGGTGGAACTGCTGCTGGCGCGCACGCTAACCAGTGTGGATACAAAACCCATCGCCGCGACCATGACGCGCACTATCTCCGCTGCGGGAATGGATTGGGGCCTGCTTGCTGCCGCAGGTGTGCTAACGATGGTACCAGGGGCAATCGTTATCTGGTTCGTCCGCAATTACATCGCCAAGGGCTTTGCCCTGGGCCGCGTTTAGAGAAGGTATAAGTTTCGATGAAACTCAAACCTTCTCTAAGTCTTGCGTTGTCGTGTTTTTCGGGCGTCAGACGATTCCGTCTGACTGCAAAACACTAGAGGAGCGCCCCCCATGTCGCATTTCGCCTGGATGGCCTGGACGTGGCAAACCGCCCTCTTTTTCGGCGGCATTGCCAGCCTGCTGATTACCTTAACCGTTTTGGCCCTGTTACGGCCCGAGATTGAGCGCGTGGGGGTGTTACGCTTCCCCACCACGCGGGGCGACCGCCTGTTCATCTCGCTGCTTGGCAGTGCCTTTATCCATCTCGCTTGGCTAGGGCTGATTTCGCCCGACGTCTGGTGGGCCTCGGGAGTTGCCTTCCTGTATGCCGCAGCGGTGTTCCGCTGGGTATAGGGGCGACTTCGCTTACAAGAAGACCGGATAATCCGGCGGACTAAAACTCAACAGGAGGAAGCCGATGACTCGTAATTTAATCGTTTCCGTCTCGACTGCGGCGATGTTATTCGCCTCGGCCTCGGCGCTGGCGGATATGGATGCTGCCAAGCGTTGGATTGACGGCGAGTTCCAGCCTTCGACAATCTCGAAAGAAGAGCAGTTGAAGGAAATGGAGTGGTTCATTAAAGCCGCTCAAGCCTTCAAAGGCATGGAAATTAACGTGGTGTCGGAAACGATCACCACCCATGAATACGAATCCAAAGTGCTGGCGAAAGCCTTTACCGAAATCACGGGCATTAAGGTTACGCACGATCTCATCCAAGAAGGCGATGTGGTCGAAAAAATCCAGACTCAGATGCAGTCCGGCAAGAATATCTATGATGCCTGGATCAACGACTCGGACCTGATCGGAACGCATTTCCGCTATCAGCAGGCCGTGCCGCTCAGTGACTGGATGACCGGCGAAGGTAAGGATGTCACCCTGCCCTCGCTTGATGTTAAAGATTTCATTGGCACAGCCTTCACCACTGGCCCGGACGGTAAGCTGTACCAGCTTCCCGACCAACAGTTCGCCAACCTTTATTGGTTCCGGTATGATTGGTTCAACCGTGCCGATCTGAAGGCAAAGTTCAAGGCGAAATACGGTTACGATCTGGGCGTTCCGGTCAACTGGTCGGCCTATGAAGACATCGCTGAATTCTTCACCAATGACGTGAAAGAAATCGACGGCGTTAAAGTCTATGGCCATATGGACTACGGTAAGAAAGACCCGTCCTTGGGTTGGCGCTTCACCGATGCGTGGCTCTCGATGGCAGGGAACGGCGATCGCGGCTTGCCGAACGGTTTGCCGGTCGATGAGTGGGGCATTCGGATGGAGGGTTGCCGTCCTACCGGCTCGTCCATCGAACGGGGTGGCGACACTAATGGTCCAGCAGCAGTCTATTCCATCACTAAATACCTGGAATGGCTGAAGAAATACGCTCCGCCGCAGTCGCAGGGCATGACGTTCTCGGAAGCGGGTCCGCTTCCGGCGCAAGGCAATATCGCCCAGCAAATGTTCTGGTACACCGCCTTCACGGCAGACATGGTTAAGCCGGGTTTGGCGGTTGTGAATGCCGATGGTACGCCGAAATGGCGCATGGCACCCTCGCCGAAAGGCTCCTATTGGAAAGAGGGTATGAAGCTCGGTTATCAAGATGCCGGTTCTTGGACCCTGCTGAAATCGACCCCGGTGGATCGTCGTAAGGCCGCGTGGCTCTACGCTCAGTTCACGGTATCGAAGACTGCCAGCCTCAAGAAAAGCCATGTGGGCCTGACCTTCGTTCGTCAGTCCGACATTTGGGATAAGAGCTTTACCGAGCGCGCGCCGAAACTGGGTGGCCTGATCGAATTCTACCGCTCGCCCGCGCGCGTGCAGTGGACGCCGACCGGGAACAACGTGCCGGATTATCCGAAGCTGGCGCAACTTTGGTGGCAGAACATCGGCGATGCGTCGTCGGGTGCTAAAACCCCGCAAGCGGCGATGGATGCCCTTGCGGCAGCCCAAGATTCGGTCATGGAACGTCTGGAGCGCTCGGGCGTTCAAGGCGAGTGCGGGCCGAAGTTGAACCCGAAAACCACGGCGGAAGAGTGGCACAAGAAGGCCGAAACCGCTGGCACGCTCGCGCCGCAGCGCAAGCTCGCCAACGAAAAGCCGAAGGGTGAAACCATCGACTACGACACGCTGATTAAATCCTGGCCGGCAACCCCGCCAACTAAGGGCTAATCTTGCGATTATAACAGGAGGGCGCTTCTCGGAAGGGAAGCGCCCTTTTTTTACCCTAGGCCGCGCGGGATCGAACCACGGCGGCGATATGCGCGCCATCTTGGGCTTGGGCAATCGCCAGATCGTAGGCCGTCTGAAGGTTCAGCCACAGGCGGGCGGAGGTGCCGAAGTATCGGGCCAGTCGCAACGCCGTATCGGCACTCACGCCGCGTTTACCCGCAACAATATCGGCCATACGGCTTTGCGGAACGTCGAGGGCGCGCGCCAAGGCTGAAACCGAAACCTTGATTTCGGCCAACTCATCCGCCAGCACTTCGCCGGGATGGATTGGCGGGAGCTTCACGGCCTCAATGGTAATCGACGATTTCGACATCGTAGGCATCTCCCTCGCTGAAGGTGAAACATAGCCGCCACTGGGTATTGATGCGAATGCTGAACTGGCCTTTTCGATATAGCAATCCCTCATCTTTCTCAGATGGATAGCCCGGCCCCCCTTACAGCGTCGGCAGCGCCTGTTCAGCCGCATCGAACAAATGCAAATGGCTGGGATCGACCCAGGCGGTCACGCGGCTGCCAACGGAAAGGGCCGTATCGCCGGGCGCTTCCACTGTGGTCCAGGTGCCATCGGGGAGGGTGCCGTACAGAAACGTCTGGCTGCCGAGCCGCTCCACGGCTTGCACCTGAAGCGTCAACCGCGCCCCCTCGGCTGCCGTAAGGCTAAGATGCTCCGGGCGGACGCCCAAGGTAAGCGCGCTGCCTTGCGCCAAGCCCGCGCGGGGCAGCCGGGGGACGCGCACGCTTTGGCCTTCCGGCAGCAGAACGCTCACGCCCGCTTCGCTGAGATTCTCGACCGTAACCGGCAGAAAGTTCATGGCGGGCGAGCCGATGAAGCTCGCGACGAACCTATTGGCCGGGGCATGGTAAAGCTCTAGCGGCGCACCAACCTGCTCGATCCGCCCGGCGCGCAGCACGACGATTTTATCGGCCAGCGTCATCGCTTCCACTTGATCGTGGGTGACGTAGATCATCGTGGCGTTCAGTTCGCGGTGCAGGCGGGCGATTTCTATTCGCATTTGCACCCGCAAGGACGTATCGAGGTTCGACAGTGGCTCGTCGAACAGAAACACTTTGGGGTCGCGCACAATGCAGCGACCAATAGCAACCCGCTGGCGCTGCCCGCCGGAAAGTTGGCGCGGCCTACGGTCCAGCAAAGGTTCAAGCTGCAAAATCCGCGCGGCTTCTGCCACTCGGCGTTCCACGTCGGCTTTCGGGGTTTTCGCCATTCGCAGACCGAACGACATGTTTTCGGCGACCGTCATGTGCGGGTACAGCGCGTAGGACTGAAACACCATCGAGGTGCCGCGTTCAACCGGCTGAAGATCGTTGGCGCGGGTGCCGTCGATCAACAGATCGCCGGAGGAAATTTCCTCAAGCCCGGCAATCATCCGCAGCAGTGTCGATTTACCGCAGCCGGACGGGCCGACGAACACAACGAACTCGCGCGAGGCGATACTAAGATCAATACCATGAAGAACGTCGATAGTGCCGAAGCGCTTCGTGAGGCGGGCAAGCGTTACATCGGCCATTTTAATCTTCTCCCTCAAGATCATCAAACCCATGCGGCACCCAGGCCGCGATTTGCTGCGGCATCACCTGTGCGCCGCCAAGGCGATAGCGCACGCCGGTCGGCCCCTGCCACGGCTCGGGGCCGTAATTGAACGCAAACGTCAGCGGGCCACGACGGCGCAGGCGCACGCTGTCGGGCACTGGGTGCAAGGCTATGCCTTGGGCCTCCGCCCAAACCGCCAGCGTTTCCCGCAGAAAATCGCCATCAGGCAGCCCGTGCCAACTATACACGCGGCCCATGCCGTGCGGCTGCTCGCGCACGGCGGGCCAACCGTCGCTGAACCGGGCGAGCACGGCGGCGCTACCCTCGGTCGCCTCGCGCCAGCCGCGCGTTTGATAGGTTTTGCCCTGCCAAAGCACGGTTTCGGCGAAGGCAGGATCGAGCGATTCAACCCGCGTGACACAGAAGCCTGCAAGATCGGCCAAGCGCCCTGGCGGCAGATTGGCCGGGATATGCAGGTTTTCGGTTTTGGAGCCTGCGCGCGGCCCTAACACCAGCGTCGCCCCTGCCGCAACCGCTCCGGTCAAGCGTTGCGCCAGCGTGTCCGAAATCATCGGGGAGGCAGGGGCGAGGATCAGGCGGTAGCCGTCCAGCGGCGCATCGGGGCTAACAAAATCAACATCAAGCCCCAAGCGGCGGACGGCCTGATACCAGTCGAACACCAGATGCTTGAAGGAATACTCCCGCCCCTGCGGATGGGCCGTTAGCAACCAGTCGGCTTCATAATCGAACAGCAGGGCCACCGGGGCGCGGGCGCTGTCTGGCATCGGCAGCGTGGCGGCTTCTTGGGCCACCGCTTCAGCCTCGAAGAACCCCGGTGCGGGGTGGCTGTCGGGGCGCAGCAAGCCTGCGTGCATCTGTTCTTGCGCGAAGGGGGCTTGCCGCCAGCGGAAATAGGCCACCACTTCAGCCCCGTGCGCGAAGGCTTCCCACGTCCACAGTCGCACCATGCCGGGCAGTGGCGCGGGATTGTGGAAGGCCCAATTGACCGGGCCGGGTTGCTGCTCCATCACCCACCAGCGCCCACGCCCAACCGCGCGGTAGAGATCATGGTGGAAGGCCGCAATATCCGGGTGGCCGGTGCGTTGCCAGCGTTGGCGTTCGGCAGCGGGCAGGCGTAGCAGCGTGTCGGTAAAGCCGAGCGGGTAGGAATCCCAGGTGGCGAAATCGAGATCGTTTGCCACCTTGAAATGATCGAACTCGGTGATGAAGCCCATGTAATTATGGCTCAAATCCTGCCCCGGCGCATGGCGGCGCAGAATATCGGCTTTCAGGCGATTGAAGCTAACCACTTGGTCGGAGGCGAAGCGGTAATAGTCCAGCCACGCGCTCGGGTTGGCTTCGGTCACGGTCAGGTTCGGCAACTCAGCTTCGGCGAAATCGCCAAGCTCCATGCTCCAGAATACCGTTCCCCAGGCTTTATTCAGCGCGTCGATACTGCCGTAACGGGCGCGCAACCAGTCTTGAAAGGCCGCGCGGGCAGCGGGGGAATAGGAGCGCACGGTATCGTGGCAGCCATACTCATTATCGAGTTGCCACGCCATGATATGCGGGTTGGTGCCGTAGCGTTTCGCCAGCACTTCGGTAATGCGCGCCACTTCCACCCGGTAGCCTTGGTGGCTGAAATCATAATGGCGGCGCGAGCCAAACCCGCGCGGGCGGCCCTCGCGGTCGTGAGCGATCATATCCGGCAGGCGGTCCACCAGCCATTTCGGCGGCGTGGTGGTCGGGGTGCCGAGCACGATTTTCAGCCCAGCGGTGCCCAAGGTCTCAATCGCCCGGTCGAGCCACGCAAAGCAATAGTCGCCAGGGCGAGGCTCTAGGCGGCTCCAGGCGAATTCGCCAATGCGGACGATGCGAATGCCGACATCGACCATGCGCCGCGCGTCTTCGGCCCACTGGGGTTCTGGCCAGTGTTCGGGATAATAACAAACGCCTAGGGTTGCGGTGGTGCTCATGATTGGGGTTCTAGCCAGAAAAGAAGCGCCGCATCGGGCGCACGAAGATCGAACAGCAGGCCGGTCTGCGACAAGGTTTCGGCGGATACAATCAACCCGTCCAGAGCATCGGGAAGGCTGAACGGGGGCCGCGTCGTGATTCTGTAACGCTGGCCTGCGGGTAGCCCCGGTAGCCTCACTGTCAGCGGCGTTTGGCTGTAGGCACGCGGGTAGAGGGTAATCCGTGCCGTGCTGGTTTGCGGATCGTACAGCATCCAGCCAATAGCCCGCGCTTCCGGCAACGCCAGATACCGGGTTTCAGCGCGGGATTGCCAAACGCGGTCGGCTTTGAACTGAGCGATCAGCGCCCGCAAGGTTTCGCGCTCGACAGGCTCTAGCCCGCGAATATCCCATTCGATCCCCAGATGCCCCGCCAGCGCCACGGCCCCGCGCGTGAGTAAGGGCAAGCGCCGCCCGCTGGTGTGGCATTCCGGGGGGCCGATGTGGCTGCCCATCACCTCGGGCGGGAAGAACAGGCTAAAGCCGCGTTGAATGTCGGCCCGGTCGCGCGCGTCGTTGCTGTCGGAGGTCCAAACCCGATCCGTCCGGCGCAGAATGCCCCAATCGGCCCGCGCGCCGCCGCTGGCGCAGCTTTCGATTTCAACGCGGGGATGGGCGGCGCGCAGCCGGTCTAGCAGACTATAAAGCGCGCGGGTTTGCGCGGGCGTTACCCAGCCGTTGATAGGGCTGAAGGCGGGGGCAAGGTCGCGGTTCATATCCCATTTCAGGTAGGCAATCGGGTGATCGCGCAACAGCGCATCAAGCCGGGCGAACAGATACTCCCCCACGTCGGGCCGCGTGAGATCGAGCACTAATTGATTGCGCGCTGTAGGCCGCTCGGTTTGGGGAACGTGCAGGCACCAGTCCGGGTGAGCGCGATACAGGTCGCTGTCGGGGTTGACCATCTCCGGCTCAACCCACAGGCCCATATCCATCCCCGCCGCCTGGATTTCCGCCGCGAGCGGGCCGAGACCTTGGGGGTACAGCGCCGGATCGGCTTCCCAATCCCCCAAGCCCGCAGTATCGGCGCGGCGACCCCGGAACCAGCCGTCATCGAGCACAAACCGCTCAACGCCAATCTCGGCGGCAGCGGCAATCAAAGCCGATAAGGCGGCGCGGTCGTGATTGAAATAGAGGGCTTCCCACGTATTGAGATGCACCGGGCGCGGCGGCAGGGGGGCTGGGTGAATAACGTCGCGCACATGCCGATGGGTTTGGCGGCGCAGATCATTCAAGCCATCGGCCACGAAGATCACCGCGTCGGGGCTATCATAAACCGCGCCCGGCGCAAGGGTAAGCGCGCCGCCCGCAAACGCTTCCCCCGCTTGCAGAACGCGCTGACCATCGGGGAGCGCTTCAACCCGCAAGGCCGTATCGCCTGACCACGCAAGATGCACAGCGGTGAGTGCGCCCGCCGCGTCTGAAAAGCCGGGGGTGCCACAAATGAGCGCCGGGAACCCGTCATGCCCCGGTCGCCCCCGTCGGCCAAACCGCTCGAATGCTCCGGCAGGCAAGGCGAGGCGCGGGGTTTGGTACTCGTTGCACCAAGTCCCCGTAAACGTCAGCACCTCGCTCGCCTCATCGGGCAGCGGCAGGGTCACAGCAGCGCAGTGCAGCAGCGTTAGCGGATGGGGGCCAAGATTGGTAACGCGCACCGAAACCGTTAACCCGCCGCTTGCCGCGAGGGAATAGCGCTGCTCCCACCGCAGCCCGTCTGCCGTGAGCGTTACGCGCGCGTCGGCCTCGTTCCCCGTCAGCGCCACGCTCTGCCAGCGGATTGGGGGCAGCCCGAGGCGGCTCAGGCTGGGTTTGCCCCAAAAGCCCCACCCTTCGACCGGGCAGAGACTGAGGAAAGGCGGTGCATCCAACGCGGCATTCGGGACAGACCGGGCGTGCAGCGCCTCCAGCGTCTCGGTATCCGGCAGCGGGGGGCCGAAATGGTACCAGCGCGGCGCGCTTTCTTCCCCCCGTAGAACAAGTTGGCGCGCCCCGACCGTAAGGCAGACCTGCGCCGTCATTCCTTCGTCGCCCCGAGCGTTAGCCCGGCGATGAAGTGGCGCTGCATTAGGAAGAAGATCGAGACGGGCAACAGCGCGGCCACAATCGAACCCGCTGAAATCAACTGCCAGGACGACACCCACATGCCTTTCAGCGACTGCAACCCCGCCGTGACCGGGCGCGCCGCATCGGTTTGCGCCAGCACCAGCGCCCAAAAATAATCATTCCAAACGAACGTGAAGATCAGCACCGACAGAGCGGCCAAGGCCGGGCGGACCAGCGGCAGGATAATGCGGAAGAAGATGTTGATTTCCGACACACCTTCCATCCGCGCCGCCTCGATCAACGCATCGGGCAGCGCCTTGATGAAGTTCCGCATGAACAAAGTGCAGAAGCCGGATTGGAAAGCGACGTGGAAGGCAATAAGCCCCCAAATCGTATCGTACATCCCCAAGCTAATCGTAAGATCGCGCACCGGGATCATCAGAATTTGAAACGGAATGAAGTTCCCGGCAATGAACATTGCGAACAGCAGAACATTGCCGCGAAATTTATATTTTGCCAGCGCGAACCCCGCCATTGCCGCCAGCGCAATCGAACCGATCACCGTTGGCACTGTAATCAGGATCGAGTTCAGCAAAAAAGTCGCCATCGGTGTCGTGGTGAAGACGGCGCTATAGTTTTCGATGAGCAAAAACTTCGACGGCCAACCCCACAGGTTGCCCTTATTAATGTCTTCCAGCGAACGCACAGAGGTAAGCGCAATGGCCATCAGGGGAATGAGCCATAGCCCAAGCGCGATAATCACCGCCACTCGGTAACTCATAACAGTCCAAGCGCCTTTGGTATGGATTGGGGCGGGGAACATTATTCGGCCTCCTTCCGCAGCATCGAGACGAGGAAGAACGCGATATACACATCCATAATCAGAAAGAGCACCGTTGCGATAGCCGCGCCGTAGCCCATGCGGTAGGCGAAAATCGCCTGCTCATACATGAAATACCCCAGCACGGTGGAGCTATCGTAAGGACCGCCATTGGTCATAATCGCCACCAGATCGAAACTTCGCAGTGCGCCAATAACGGTTACGACCACGGCAATGAAGGTAGCAGGGCGCAGTTGCGGCAGAATAATGTTCCAGAACAACGGAAAGCCCTTGCAGCCGTCCATCCGGGCGGCTTCCACCAACTCCGGGTTCACATTATTAAGGCCGGTCAAATAGAGAATCATGCAGTAGGCAATTTGTGGCCACAGCCCGGCAACGATGATGGCATACGTCACCATATGTTCATCACCCAAGGGGGCGATACCGGGCAGCCCAACAGCGTTCAGCACAACATTGAGCAATCCGAAGTTCGGATCGTAAAACCACGAAAAAATGACCCCGACGACGACTTGAGAAATCACAAACGGAAAAAAGAACAGCGCTTTTACAAGCCGCATTCCGCGCAGTTGCTGATTGAGAAACAAGGCAAGCATCAGCCCGCCCACGGGGGCAAGCAAGTAGAGCACTAACCATTTTATGTTATTAGAGAGAGCAACATAGAATTTATCATCGGAAAATAATTCCCGGTAATTATCCAGCCCGATAAAAACCTTGGGGCTTAATCCATCCCACTCATGAAAGCTAATCCAGACGCTCGACAGGATCGGCCAGACCACGAACAGGCAAAACGCTAGCAGCGCCGGGGTTAAAAACAGCAGCGGCGCAAGGGTTTTTTCGTGACGCCGCCACAGGCTGCGGCGCTGCGGCGCGCGCGGGAGGCTAAGGGAAGAGGACATTATCGTTTCCTCAAGAGCTAGAGCGTTTTTCGTTCACATTCGTTCACGACAAAGGCTCTAGTTTTCTGTTTTGGTTAGCAAATGCGTCGTCGCGGGTGATTCCACCCGCTCGGGATTTGCTTTAGAACCGCGCGAAGGCGGCAAAGCCCCCGGCGCGCGCAACGGCACGCCGGGGGAAGGGAGAGGCCCTAATGTTTACTGTTTGAAAACCTGCTTCCGGCGCGCTTCTAAGCGCTCCATGATGGCATCGGCGCGATCCGGGACAATCATGAACTCCTGGAACGCTTTCATGCCTTCCTGGGCCAGGTTGGGGTCCGTGTCGCGGTCATAGAACTGCGCGGTGCCTGCGGCACTGGAGAGCATTTTATAGCCCGCTTGCAAGAAACGATCATCGCTGGCGGTCGCGTTCTTATTCGTCGGAATTTGCCGCAGCACGCCGTTAAGCTGAGTTTGCACATCGGCCCGCATGTAGAAGGCCAGGAATTTCTTCGCATCAGCCTTATTTTTGGCGCGAGTCGGGATATGGATTGTATCCGTTGGCGCGTCTTCATACATCGGCTGATTGGTGATTTTTGGGAACTGGAAGAAATCCATCTTATCGCGCACATCCGCCGGGAATTCCGGCGTGATGAAATTGCCGATGAGGTACATCGCGCCCTTGCCTTGATAGAACAAAGGTTGCGATTCTTGCCACGTGTAGGAGGCGTGGTTTTCAATGAAGTAGCCGGGGCGCACCAACTCGGCCCACTTATCGAACACGGCCTTCACGCCCGCATCGGTATAGGGTACCTGACCGGCCATCAGCTTCATGTGATAGTCCATGCCATTAACGCGCAGGTTGAGGTAATCGAACCAGCCTGCGGTCGGCCACAAGGCTTTCGAGCCGATAACGATGGGCGCAACGCCGCTGGCTTTCAGCTTGGCGCAGGCATCGAGAAACTCGGCCCAGGTTTTCGGCGCTTGCATAATGCCTGCTTTTTCAAACAGGTCTTTGCGATAATACATGCCCCAATTGTAATAGGTATAGGGAACGCCATATTGCTTGCCGTCCACCGTGACCGAATCAACGGTGGAGGGCATTGCCTCGGCCCCTTTATTGGCCGTCCAAACATCGCTTACATCTTCAAACAGCTTACGATCGACGAAGAACTTCATCCGCTCGCCCGCATACCAATAGACGACATCGGGCGACTCACCCGCGAGCCAATTGCGAATCGAGGTCTTGTAGCTTTCTTTATCGAAAACATTCAGCTTTACATCAATATCCGGGTTTTCTTTTTTGAACTGCTCGATCAGCGTTTCCATCCCCTTGCGCGGGGCCGGATCGGATTGATCGGAGTTAATCACCAGCGTGCCAGCCAAAGCCGTGCCGCTCAGCGCCATAGCGAAAACTGTTGCCGTTGTCAGTCGCAGTAAAAGGCTCATCATACCCCCCTCATGTTTTATGACGCCTGTTTGCATCTTTAGCGGTTGGATGGGCCGAAGCGCGGTTTGCCCACACTATTGCCCCCGCAAACCGATAAGATCGCGCTAAGTCCTGCTGCTTTTTGCCGCAGCTCTCTCAGCCAAAAAACGCTAGCAGGTATTGTATGATGAATAAAGCGTAATTTGAACCTCTGGAGCGAGAGGAATTTACTGCCGTTGATTGAATGATAGGGCGGCGTTATGGCGATTTTTTGGCTGTGCTATCCTGCTTAGAGCGTCTTGCGTAAAGGTTGACGCAAGACGCTCTAGTTTCATCTTAGCCCTCGCCGGGCGGGCGCATCCGCGCCCTTGGCCGCAGCCTCAATGGCTGCTCTTATAGCTGCGTGCGATTAATCGCACGCAGCTATAATGGGCGTCACAGGGCATTCCCTCCAGCATTCTCGACACCGACCACGTCTCCACCGAAGGCCAGGCGACGGTAGCCGTGGAGCGGCTGGAAGCACACAACCTGAAGATGAGACCGAAACAGAAATAACTTGGGAAAACGAGGCATTTGAGGAGTGGGAAAATTTCCGCCTCAAATTCTGCTAAGTCATTGAAAAGTAATGGTGCCGACTCGCGGAATTGAACCGCGGACCTACTGATTACGAATCAGTTGGCATAGTGCCATAAGAATGGCGGAAAATATTGACTCTGAATGGGAAAATAGTCAGTCTTGGGTAAATTTTGGGTAAAATGGATAGTCGAGAATGGCGCGCCTCAAGCACCCGGACCCTGCCAAAGCCCCGCCCGCCGCTTACGGGCGTCCGCCCCAATCGGAATGGATCGGCCCGTACCAAATCCGGGTGCGTTGGCGCAAAAAGGGCATGCCTTCGGTCTCGAAGGTGGTCGAGTCCTGGCCGCAAGCCTGGGATTGGTATGAGGCCAAGGAAGCCGAATTCACGCTACGGGGAACGATAGCGAACAAGAAGGAAGCGGAGAGAACCACCTTTGCCGAAGCGCTGGACCTCTATCTCGCGTCCGGCGAGGTCGACAGGAAGCGCTCGGGCGACCGGGAGAAATGGCGCATCGAGACCCTGAAAGCCGAGCCGTGGGCAGCGAGTTTCCTCAATACCCTGAGCGTCGTGGAACTTCAGCGCTGGGTAGATGAGCGGCATCGCGGCGGCTGGTCGCCGTCGACCATCGGCAGCTTCCTCGCCACCATTTCAAAAACCTTCCAGCACCTCCATAAGCGCCCCGGCTTCGAGGGACTCGGCAATCCGGTCCGCGCCGTCAGTCGCCCCAAGCAGCGCCCCGGCCGCAAAGCGCATCTTACGGAAGCGCAGGAAGCGGAATTACTGGCCATCATCGACGCGCGAAAAGGGCTGCGCTCAACCTATTGGCTCGGCCCGTTGGTCCGCTTGGCGCTCGCCACCGGCATGCGGCAGGGCGAATTGCGCGAGTTGCTGTGGTCGGACATCCGCCTGTCCGAATCCTGGCTTCAGGTGCGCGAAAGCAAAGACACGAAGGGCGGAACCCGGATTCGCGACGTGCCGCTAACGCCCGACGCGGTGGCACTGCTGAAGGCGCTGAAACGGGAGCTGCCGCGCCGCCTCGACGGTCGCTTGTTCCCGCCCATTGACGTCCAAACCGCCTCAAAAGCCTTTGCCCGCGTCGCCGCTCAGGCAGGCTTGCCGGACCTGACCTTTCATGACCTACGCCATGTGGCGGTGACCCGCTTGGCCGAGGTCGTGTCTAGTCCGTTGGAACTTGCCGAATTCAGCGGTCACCGGGATTTGCAGACGCTGAAGCGCTATCACAATCCAAGGGCCGCCGATTTGGCACGGAAGGTAGCGCGGCGGATTGAGGAGAGTGCAGGGAAATAAAGCGGTAAGGAAAAGATGGGAGCGAACCTAAGCAGTTGCGAGCCAGCCCTTGTCGCGTAACGTGTCCAAGGCCAAGGCGATCTGGTCTTCCGAAAAACGCTTTTTGCGTTCATTCCAGGCATAGATTTTAGCGACCGCTTCTTGCGTGTCGGCGGCGTGCTCGCGGCTTGCGACCCAGTGGGCGGTGGCGAGGAGTTCAAGACCGAAAGGTGTCTCAAAGCCCTCGACCAAATCCGCAACCCGTTCGAAGCGCAAAACAGTGTCGGCCTTGTCGGCAAGAAAGGCTGAGGCGTCTTCCACCGCGCCGGGGACCAACTCAAGCCGCTTTTCGGGTGCGTCGCCGCCATCAGAATAGCCCGTCAGAAGGTGCCCTTCGATGGTCCGCATGACATGCCGCAGGTTCTCGGCATAAGGGCCATACAGCGCTTTAGTGTAGTTCAGACGCAGTGGCTCCCCTGCCTCCTGCATAAAATACATTAGCTTATGAAGCTCAAGCAGCGTCACGAACGGGTCCATAAGCCCATTGAGGTAGCGGTGCGTAAGCACGACAAGGGCCGCCCTGCCGGACGTCATGGCGGGCACGTCGCGGGATTTGGTGACGGCGGGCGCGCCGGTGGGTTCATAAATCATCACCGCCACACCGCTTAGATCGCGCAGGGCTTCGACGATACGCGGGCGCACGTCCGCCCAATTCAATCCGCCTAGACCAGACCCGAGCGGTGGAATGGCAATCGACCGAATCCCGCGTGTCCGAACCTCCTCAACGAGCGCCATCAGACCGGAGTCGATATCTTCCATCCGGCTCTTACCCCGCCAGTGGCGCTTCGTGGGGAAATTAACGATGAATTTGGGATTGGTCAGCGTGCCCGTCTCGAAAACAAACATCTTCCCGGGGCGTAACTCTTCCCGCGCACAGGCAGTTTCATAGGCTTTGAAGTTTTCAGGAAAGTTATTTTTGAACTGAAGCGCAATACCGCGTCCCATAATGCCGACGCAATTGACCGTGTTGACGAGCGCTTCTGCATTCGCTTGCAAGATATCGCCAGATTTAAACTCGATCATTACGCCCTCCTGTCTTAATAGTACCAGTCTCTTCGGATCTCTATCCTCGGCCTATGGGCTGCTCCTGCAATCGCATCCGAGACGCTTTGTACAATGGCCGACGAATAAACGCCAATTCGCTCGACAAGATCCCACGGAAGTTTTCGCTCAATCAGAAACTCGGCCTGTTTAGCCTCCTGGACGTCCTGTTGAGAGAAGTCTCTCGCTTGGATTGCATCCCAATTAAGCGCGCTGAGGTCGCTTACCTCTGTGCGGAACTCCGCGTACCTGGCACCAGCATTGGACAGCGATATCGCCCAGCGGTGTCCGTTCTTTGCCGCCCAGGCGACGGCCTGGTGCAAATCAACTTCCAGATGGACAATCGGCTGTTGACCGCCGCGATAGGCTAGGCCTGCATTGTTTGCGCGATGGATGACATATAGCATTATTGACCTTGAACAAAAATAGAACGGAACGCAATCGCCGACGGTGAGGCTCATATGACCTGTGACCGGAAGCCGGAGCCGTCGTTGCTTGATCTCACTCATACCGATGGTCGTTCCACCCGTCCGCTGAACCATAACCGCATCCGCCCACAAGCAACCATCGCCGACAATCGACGCGAGGTTGTCCAGGTGGACGATGTGGTAGAGCTTGGGACTGGTCGGAACAGGCATCGGCAACTGGGCGCTTTCTGCGGAGGATGCCCCAGTTTAAGCACTCCTAACAGGCTTGTCTAAATATGGATTTTCCTGGAAAGGAGCCACATAACACAGCTATATCGCTGGGCGATATTATAAGGCTGCAATCTCACACATCAACTTTTTGATTCCCACCACTGCGAAGCTATTGTTAACTGACTTGTCAACGAAAGCCTACCCCGGTTTCTTTAAAGGGTGCAAGCGGCGCGTATCGCCCCCATTATTCCAATAGGAGCCTGACTTATCTCGATTCGGTAAACCATGATTTGGGCAATGCATTGCATTGGCGAGCTGCTCTACCTGCCGAGCAAAGCGAATGCCATCATTGAGGGGGAGGTCAAAAGCACTAGCACTATAATGTGCCCCGAGGACATTCCGAATGTTGGCAATTGTTTTCAGTTCCTCCAGAATCGGCCCAAGGAGGATGATTTGAGGGGGTGACGAAGCATTAGCGCCTCGGTCGGGTATCTCAATCTTCAGGGCCGCCAGTAGTTTATCATTAACACCGGAAAGTAAATCGCCCAGAGTGTAGTTTCCGCCAGGGCGTCGAGGTAAAGCACAGCCATAGGTTAGTGTGATAAAATCTAAGAGCCATTCAAGAATAACCCCGGCCTTAGCGCAGAGGGCCTGCACATCCGGCGATGGCATGCTTAATAGTGCCCTTAGACGTTCAATGTCGGGTATTGATTTGCCGAGCACTAAGCCATCACTAAGGGACCACTCGGTGAGTTCAACGAACTGACAGGCCTGATCCGGCTTCAGTAAACCCCACCGGTATTTTTCGCGCCATGGACGATAGTGAGTGGTAACGATTGTGTGTTGAAACTGAGCGCTAATGTTATAAATCATGCCAATAACGCGCTCGACATGCGGCTCATCCACACTTCCCAACACATCATCGAGAATCAGCACGGTCTCAGCAGCTTGATCGCGCCCGGCAAGCGCCAAAAATACGCACAGGCCCAGTGTGTCCAAATGCGACTGACTAAAATAGGCGGGCGGTGGTGCATTGTGGTTTGAAAAACCAGCGCTTAAATCGAGAGACGCGCGCTTCTTGGGGTCTAACTGGAGTGTGATCTTATCCAAGCCTTCACCCGGATGGAGTTTTTCATAAAGCCGCCCAACCTGCTGCGCGATTTCAGTAATGATGCCATCGGTGAATTTCTGGCGTTCTGCCTGGCAATGATTGAGCGCTTCTTCCACTTTCGGCAGCAGTAAGGTCAATTCTTGCACACGCTTAGCGTTGGTTTCATAACGGTTCAGAGCTGACGCCAGATGATCCAGCGCTTTACTTTCATCGCGCCATTCGGCTTCAACCTCTGCCCATCGGGCAGCAAACGTCGCGTTAGCGGTCAGCCATTCCGGTAATTTTGTGGTATCCTTTGGGGGTATCGTGACGGGAAAATGGATATTTATTGGCCAAGAGTGTGTTTTGCTTGCCGCGAACGCGGTTTCGACCGCTAGATACTCTTCGACTGTCTGGCGCAGGGCTTGCCGTGTCTTCTCCAGTATTGCATGCTGTTTCAGACATTCGGCAGTGACAGTTCTTAAAATTTCCAACTGGTCAAGGCGCGTTTTAATGGCAGCGCTCAGTCCAACGATATTGTCTGGACTGGCGCAGAGCGGGCAGGAATCTGTATTTGGGTGTTTCTCAAGATAGGCATCGCCCGCCTCCAACACACTCAAATGATCTGCGGCATGCTCGCCTAAAGCGGCAAGGGCAACGCGCTGCCCTTGATCGGCAAGACCGGCAGCCGTTTGTGCCTCCTGAACCGCCTTTTGCCGGGTTTCTAGCCTGTCAGGATAGGTTTTGAGCGCTTCAAAATTTGTTCGTAATTTTCCAATAGCGGTAATGTGCGCCGTTAAGTCCGTCGTTGGTGCGCTCAATTTCCGTTTCGCCCAGGCAACGGGATTTAACTCGGCTGGTTTATCTACTCTCTCGTAAATATCATTTAGTGCACCGAGACTCTCTTGTTCCAGTTCGCGCGCCTGCTTTTTTTCAGCATCCAAAGATGTTACAAGCTGACGAAGTGATTGTTCCGAGCGCTCAAAATCTTCAATATCGATAAATCGTTTCATGGCCTCGTAGCGCTTGGCAGGGGCCTCTTCGATCAATTTCAGAATTTGCTGACGCCGCAAAAGCTGGATGTTAAGATTTGCCTGACTGGGGATAAGGGCCGCTGCCTTATTGCCCGCCATTTTACGAGAATATGTGCTCGTGCTGGTTTCTAGACAGACGGATAGCTCTGTTGAACGCTTTCCTGCGGTTGGCCAGAATTTTGCCAAACTACTGCCCATGCCGCGATCTTCCAAAGACCCTATACGCCCTTCGACCAAAAACTCAAAGGCATCGCAAATGGTCGTTTTGCCCGTGCCATTCTCGCCATAAATGAGGGTGAGTTTTTTGTTTTTTTCAAACTCAATCTTGAATGTCGCGGCGGACCCGCGAAATGCGGTCAGCGTGAGTGATTTTAGGGCTGGGGAGACGGCCATTAGAGTTACCCTTTCGTGCTCGCAAGGTCGATCTCATGTTTCCAGTCGGTCTCCCGCATGGTGCCTGCTTCGATCTTGGTGAGGAGCGCGCCGCGCTTTTCTGGGCGGATCAAACCTGATCGGATCAACCGATCTACCACCAACACAGCCAGTTGCGCTGACGGCGTAACCTTCTCGCTCATTGCACCCCCCATCGAATCGTGAATAGCGGCTTGGTATCAATCTTTTGTTCAAGATTTCTCTCGATTTGCGCGATAAGCTCTACCCGCTGTTCATCAACTTTATCTTGTGCGGTGAACAGTGAGCGGCGTTTTGTCGAGCGCTCTGTTTCAAGTGCTTTAACGGTTTTCTGCCCAGCTAATTTCTCTTCAAGTGTTAATGCTACGGAGGACGCCCTCTGCGCGTCTTTAATCTTGCGATCCAGTTCTTTCAATTCGCGCTCTAGCCCGACTTTTAAATCCTCGGCCCACGTGTAAAGTTTATCGACCTCAGCCCCGAAAAACTGCGCATTACGCCCGGAGATTTCCGCACAAACCCTACCTTGCTGGACAGACAGGGTTTCCAGAAGAACGGGCATGACCGTTTCCGGTACTATTGCATTGCCAACCACGCTTCCGCCGATAGTCATAAGACGGGAAGCTGTTTCTTCAGCGAGTACAGCACCCTCATCGGTTATCCCAGTCAATAAAAGATGGTCTTCATACTGGCCAAGAGAGTTGACCGATAATAGCGTGGCTATCAGCCAACCTGTTTTTCCAACGAGGGGCTCAATCTGCGAAATAAGGCCTTCATACTGCGCATAATTAAATATGATCTCAGCCGCGAGTAATGTCCGTGACTTTGCGCGAGATACGATTGCGTCACCAAGAGGATGATTTAAACGGAACAGATGGGCGTCACCCGTCCGCCGGGGCAACTCGTATAGCCCGGTTGGAATGTCGGTCCTGCTTATCCATGTCGGTATTCTGTTAAGCCGGAAAGAAGCGGTATCGATGAACTCAGCGTCTCCAGCCAGCTCGTATTTCGCGAGTTTCATCAACTTATGCTCAAATTGATTTAGGTAAAGATTAGTATCTTCACTACGAACTTTAAGTTTTTCACGCACCTCATCATCAAAATTTTCTAATAATTTCCGGCGCGCATTAGTCATTGCCTCATTAATTTCAGGGCTTAAATCTTTTTGAAGCTGATCGAAAGCCGATTTAATTTGATCTTTCTGGCGGCATTGCTGATAAATTCCCGCGATCCGCTTCTCGAAATCTACACCTGATTCAATCGACCCCAACACCTCATCACTCGCACCAAAGACGCCTTCAAAGAGTTGAAATTTTTCAGAGAGCAACTGGTAAACGCGCTGGTCGGCCTCATTCTTGCGATTCAGGAAATTTATAACCACGACGTCATGCTTCTGGCCATATCGATGGCAGCGTCCAATCCGTTGTTCGATGCGTTGCGGATTCCAAGGAAGGTCGTAGTTCACGACCATAGAACAGAATTGAAGGTTAATGCCTTCTGCACCCGCTTCCGTGGCAATCATGATTCTGCCGCGTTCGCGAAAGTAATCGACAAGGGCGGAGCGCATATCAGCCGTTTTTGATCCGGTGACTTTATCCGATTCTTTGTGGCGGGATAGCCAATCCTTATAAATTTCCTTGGACCCGTCATCAGTGTTTGTGCCATTGAAAAGCACAATTCGATCTGAAAATGGGCTATTCGCCAAGAGTTTCAGTATATAGGTCTGAGTACGACGAGATTCGGTGAAGATAATTGCTTTTTCGTCTGCACCAAACTCACGTGCCTTAGCGAATCCAACCTCTAAGGCTTTCAGAAGAGCAAGCCCCTTAGAATTTTGTTCAATGGATGTTGCTAATGCGGCGTATTCACGAAGCTCGGCAATTTCAAATTCAAGCGCTCGCTGGTCTGATTCGGTGAGTGCATCTGCCTCATCATCAACCCACTCGTCCATCGTTTCATCTAGAGCTTCGTAATCGTCGCTTAAATCCTCGGCAAGTGATGTCAGCCTGCTCCGGCCGAGGCGCTTCTCAAGTCTGTTAGAGATCGATGTTAGGGCTCCTGCGATGGCAAAACTCGAAGACGCTAACAGTTTTCGCAGCACGAGCGTCATTAATGATCGCTGACTTGCCGGAAGCGCCTGAAGATTGTCTCGTTGTAAATATTCAGTGACTAAATTATAGAGGCGATCTTCAGTGGCATCAGGATTAAATTCTTCAAGAATAGCGTGACGATTTGTGTAGGGAACATATGCCGTTACTTGCCTGCGTAGAGTGCGATGACAGATCGGTTTTAGCCGCTCTCGTAAAATCTCAAAGGTCCGTTCTTGGGAGAGGTTGGCAAATTGCTCACGAAAGCTCTTCAAATCTCCGAATGAATGCTCATCAATAAAGGTAACTAAGCCATATAATTCTAACAGAGAGTTTTGCAAAGGTGTTGCCGTCAGAAGTAGCTTTTTACTTTCTGATAAGGCATCCTTAAGTGTGTTTGAGATTATATTTGAAGATTTATAAACATTTCTAAGCCTATGGGCTTCATCAATAACAACTAAATCCCAATTATTTGCTCGAATGTCGATGGCTTTGTTTCTTGCAAACTGATAAGAGCAAATTATAACGTTACTACTTGAGTCAAATGGTCGCAAATTACCTTCCTTAATTTCAAGATTATATGATTTTGACTCTATAATTGTGCAGGGAATAAAAAATTTTTCGTTCAGTTCTTGATACCATTGCTTGCGGAGATTCGACGGGGCAATGATAAGAATGCGACGTTTGCCTTCGGCCCAACGCTGCGAAATCACTAGTCCAGCTTCAATGGTTTTACCAAGGCCGACCTCATCCGCTAAAAGCGCACCTTTAGAAAGAGGGGAAGCAAATGCAAAAAGCGCTGCATCGACCTGGTGTGGGTTCATATCCACCTGAGCACCAGCAACGGCAACAGCGAGTTTCTCATTGCTGCTGGACGGTTGGCGCCTAACTAACTCGTAGGCAAGAAGCTTGGCATGAAATTCTGTTATAGAAATAGTGTTATTCTGCATACGCGCCTCTTCTTGTTTATAAACATAAGTAAGATCATATTTTTTAAATTTTTCTAAATTTGCCTCATCTATGTTTAAAAAACACTCTCACTGAAATTTTTTTGAAAATATCTATTGAATTATTTATAGTATTAAAAAACATTTAAGGCCTCCAAGCATGTTTTTTTTCAACAAAAAGACTATGCATTTTGAGTCTAGATGCTTTTAATAAAAAAATCTAGCATGAATGCAATCTTGGATTATATTTAATGCGAATAAAATTCCATTAACGCGGTGAGATTGCAAATTTGTGAGCTGTCAGGGCGCAGTCAGCATTCCCTTGAAAGCTTAAAGGACAATTTTATGGTGTGTTATTAATAACCAGAGTAGTTTTCTGCGACAGTTACAGCATAAAAATTTCTGAGCATAAGTGTATTTAGACTTATGACATTGCGATGCGAAGAATTTGAGCGAAGCCCATCACAATTGACTGGCCGGGGGCTATATACTCCTCCTTCAAAGTCCGGCCTCCGGCTGTGAACCCTTTTAGCGACGGGGCGTGAATGTCTTGCCACAAGCCCGGAGGTAGTTCGGCGGCGATAGCCGCGCGACTGTGCCTGAGGAGAACAACCTCCCCAAACCATTAAGGGCAGTTTCGTTGAACGAGAATCACTCTGTTGCACCGCTCTTGCAGCACAGGCGGCAATCCCCTACCTTAAATAAACCGTTTAGCAGCGGCGAAAATCGGAGGGTTCCCCACTCTGTCGGGTGGCCCACCTCATATAAGACCTAACCTTTTCCGAAGGTGCGGGTGGCTCGCGTCCAAAACGAGTTGCACGTTCAGGGAAAGGGTGGGGCGTGTTTGACCCTTCGTTTTCCACGCTGCTAACCACCCGACACCAGGGGCGAGCCTTGATGGCTCCTGCCTTCCATGGGGAGGTTCCTGCGCGTGAAAAATATCGTTGAGTTAAGCGATGAAGCCCTTATGCAGATTGTGCTGAACGGCCTGGAAGCGTTCATCGTGCGGCATGATCACGTCAAGCGCAGCGGCATTGAAATGCACGGTCACCTTCTGGGCCATTACACACAGATGACCCGAAAGAGGAAAATACAGGTTACGCACTTTAGTTGCGATACGTCGGCAACAATGATGCCCGCCTACGTGTCTTGGAAAAATGAATCTGACCTTTTAAAGCGTAGTCTGGTGGACGGTTTCGGCCTCTGTTATCTCGGCCAAATCCATTCCCATCCTTACCTCAATAGCGACTGGACCACGGTGGCGGACGCTCGGCGCATCGGGGCTGAGTTCAGTGATGTTGATATTGAAACCGGGCAGGCAACGCTGCAAGAATGTCATGCACGATATGGCGATGAATGGCACCTGGAGATGGTCGCCACCTTCTATCACACGAAAAATGCGATATTCGTCAAACAGTATGATGAGTTAAAACCGGAGTTCTCAATTGGGAATGTTCGGTGTTTTCTTCGAGCTGATGTTTATGAAGTGATGGATGATGGAGATATAAAAAGAGACTACGCAATAATACGATCACCTTTCCTTGAAAATGGTCGGGAGAAACAGATCGACATTGGCCGCGTGGGTCTAAAGCCGGGCCGTAAATACACATTACATCGCCTGCACAATGGGGAAGCGATATGAATCTCTATGCTTTGTTCGACCGATTTTATGATGACGAAGGGCAACCGAAAAGACTACCGATAGATCGCAAGTCTGGCCTTATCGCTGTCGGAACGATCAGCGTTACGCTCGATGAAGAACGGGGCGGGCTGCCGGTCAGTGTTTCTGTGTCGATCTATCCATCCGAGTCGGAATTCAAGGGCAGGATAGCGGATCATTATAATTATGGTGAGGATGCTCCGCGCGGCGTGGGACCGGATGATTTTTTATTTCTGCGGCGCTTTCTGTGGAAAGAAGCAGAAGGGCGGCAATTGGCGTCTGTAAAGGTGCCGGATAATTTTGGTGACTCGGATATCTTCACCGCCTGGATTCCACACTCCTACGCGGATATCGGCCAAATCGCGGAATGGTTTGAAGAGGACAAGCCAACCAAGCGCGCCGTTAAGGAACGTCTGCTCGAACGCCAGCGTCAAATCCAGGATGTCGCCGGTTGTTATATCGCCTCTTCCGTGGCGCTCATAACGGCGGCAAAGCGCGATTTGCCGATTGTTGCTTTGGGGGAAGAATGGCGCGACGTTCGCCCCCTTGGGCACCCGTCCGACGCGCTGGACGCCCTCTATGAAGAGGACATCCTCTATGAGGAAGAGGCGCGCCCCGAAAACATCCACCTCACGCCTCTGGACCGCGAGGCCCGCCTGAAAACACCTAAAGGGGAATGGTCATGGCCGTCGCTTCGGTTCTTCGGGGCGGTGCGCCCCGATGGCCTGTTGTGTTTGGGCAGGCGCGAAGGCCTTTGGCGCGCTACCTTCTACCCACAGGGGCAAGATCAGGAAATCCTTATGGCGGGATACGCCGCTCTCGATAGCGCCGGGGAAATCTCGTTGGATCGGTTTCACCCTAACTGTGCCCCCCAGCCGCCAGTTAAACTGCGAACCAATCTGATGTACCGTAGGCTGCAAGAGAGAACTGCATGCGTCTGGACTGGGGATTTTTTGAGGCATAGCGTGTATCAGTTTGAATAACGATGGGAAAATAGCTATCTTCACGGGTGTAGGGGATAACAAATTTGTATTTTTCTAGGCGCTCGGTCTTGGGAAAATTTTCGGCACGTATCAAGAGCATCGGGTGCGAACCCGTGTAGAATTAAGCAGATTGCACCAAAACCAGATGGCAAAACCGAAAGGTTATAGGATGAAAATCCCAAAGATTATTATGGCTATTGATACTGCTTTTGTCGATGCCGACCCTCGCTCTACTTATGAGATTGGCTTTGCGATCATCGAAACAGAACGAGGAATTTTGCCTGAGAATATAAGGGTAAAACAATATTATATTAAACCAGACCCCAATTACTCATATGAACGGAGTTTACACGGTAAAACGATTCGATCCGCGGGAGATAGGGTCGTGATCGGTAACGAAGCGCATTCAGGCGTCGAGATTAAGAAGGTACTCGATTTCCTGAATAAGGCGGCTGAAAAAGTCGATTGTTTTGCTGCCCATAATGCCCAGGCGGATCACTCGCGCTTGCGAAAACTTGCTCAAGAACATGGCATCTCTTGGCCGAATCACCCTTGGCTAAATACGATGACCCTGTTCCGCAAGCTCGAAGGCAGCAAGAAGGGTGCCCTTGATCAAGCACGCAGCCGTTATGATGGGATCTATCGGTTTGGGCCGAAATCCTCACAGGAGGATGCGCGCATTTCTTTGGCGATCCTGCTTGAGGCAATTAAACGTAATCCAATCTTGCTGCAAGAATGTTATCACCAGCGTAATTTTACAGATCTTTCCGATATTGATTTGAAGATTCTTCAAGAGCGGCAAGCGTTATTTGATGAACTGGAGGAGCGCATCAGCGACCCGGTGATCAAGCAGCGTATTGATCAAGTCTTTGCGAAACTGGGTATCAACATAGCCCTAGCCGATGGTTTGGATCATACTGAACGAGCTGAGTTTCTTGACTTGCGGAAAAGTGCGCTTATCAATCAGGTGGACACCCGCAAAAACCCTCGCTCATTGAGCGGGGCTGTGATTCACTGAGGGCGTCGCTGCTTGGAGCCTGCCGATGGACCCTCAATCGCTTTTCAGCCTGAACGATCACCTTAAAGCCTTGAGCGCGCACGGCGATCCGCTTGAGGTTTTGGAGCGGACGGTTGATTTCGAGTATTTCCGAGGCTGGCTTGTCGAGGGGCTTGGCTATGGCGATGGCAGCAAAGGCGGGCGGCCACCGTTTGATCCGGTGGCGATGTTCAAGATCTTGATCTTGCAAGCACAGCATAATCTCTCGGATGCGCGGACGGAGTTTATGATCCGGGATCGGCTAAGTTGGCTGCGGTTTCTGGGGTTTTCGCTGGGAGATCGTACGCCGGACGAGAACACCATCCGGCATTTTCGCAATCGGCTGACAGAAACGGGCACGCTGACGCGGGTGATGAAGGCCTTCGATTGGCAGTTGCAGAAGAAGGGTTATATCCCGATGGCAGGCCAGATCATCGATGCCTCGCTGGTCCCAGCCCCCAAACAGCGCAATACCGAAGGCGAGCAGCAGGCGATCAAGGCGGGCAAAACCGCTTCCGAAATCTGGCCGGACCAACCGGCGAAGGCCGCGCAGAAGGATACGGAGGCGCGCTGGACGCTGAAGATCGGCGGAAAACAGCGTTTCCGGCAGGATGGCACACCGCTTCCGCTGATCGCCGTTCCGGTGTTCGGCTATAAAACTCATATCAGTATCGACCGGCGGTTCGGCTTCATCCGCGCCGCGGCTGTAACCTCCGCCGCCCACGCCGATGGCCGAATGCTGCCCCAGCTCATCGACCGCCAAAATACCAGCAGCGCCGTTTGGGCCGATACCGCCTACCGCTCCCAGAGGAACGAAGCCTGGCTCGCCGACCGGATGCTGACCAGCCACATTCATCGCAAGAAGCCCAAAGGTAAGCCGATGCCCC
>JAAFIC010000090.1 GCA_013298565.1 Alphaproteobacteria bacterium
CGCGGGCGCTCGCTGGAGCAGGTGCTGGAGGAAGCCTCCTCCGCCCTCTCGGGTCTCTCGGGGTGCGCGGGCCTCGTCATGGCCCCTAAGCGGGAAGGGGCGCTGAAGCAAATCGAATTCATCACTCTGGGGCCGGGCCGGGCGTTGGTGGTGATGGTCAGCACCGATGGGCAGGTGGAAAACCGCGTGCTCGATCTGCCGCCAGGTCTGCCACCCTCCGCCCTCACAACGGCCAGCAACTATCTGAATGCCCGCCTCACAGGCCATACGCTTGCCGAAACCCGGTCGCTGGTGACAGAGGAAATGACGGCCCAGCGCGCCGATCTCGATAGTCTCACGGGGCGTCTGGTGGAGCAGGGGCTGGCGGTTTGGGCCGAAAGCGCAGCAGATCGCCACGATGGCTACCTTATTGTGCGCGGCCAAGCGCATCTTTTGGAAGACGTGACGGCGATAGGCGATTTAGAGCGGATTCGCGGCCTTTTCCAAGCGCTTGAAGCGCGGGAAGGGGCGCTTAGGCTGCTGGAAGCCGCCCATGCTGCCGAGGGCGTGCAGATTTATATTGGCGCGGAAAACCCGCTTTTCGCGCAAGCCGGTTGCTCGGTAGTGCTCGCCCCCTATACAAACGCCCGCGACCAGATCATCGGTGCCATTGGCGTGATCGGCCCCACTCGGCTGAATTACGCCCGGATCATTCCGATGGTCGATTATACTGCCAAGCTCATTGGCCGCATTCTGCGCTGAAGATTTTTTTGTTTACTCAGGAGTCTCCTATGTCCGAAGCTCAACAGACCCCGGAAACCGGAACGGAAGAAACGGCGGCGCAAAGCCAGCCCCAGCCGGATCCGTTCGAGGTGATCGTCGCGCTTCAAGCCGAAGTCGCGACCTATAAAGATCAAGCCTTACGCGCCTTAGCCGATGGTGAAAACACCCGCCGCCGGGCCGAGCGGGACCGGGAAGACGCCTCGAAATACGCTGTATCGAGTTTTGCGCGCGATCTTCTGTCGGTGGCCGATAATCTGCGCCGCGCGCTGGATGCCGTCCCGCCGTCCGAAGATGAAACCGTGAAAGCGCTGGTGGCGGGTGTGGAGGCGACCGAACGCGAGCTTCTCGCCACGTTCGAGCGCCGGGGCCTAACCCGCATTGAGGCTTTAGGCCAGATTTTCGATCCAAACCTGCACGAAGCCGTGTTTGAAGTCCCCAACACCGGGCAACCCACTGGCACCGTCGTGCAAGTGCTGCAAATCGGCTACCGCATTCACGATCGCTTGCTTCGCCCCACGATGGTCGGCGTTGCTAAAGGGGAAGCAGGCGGTCAGGTGAATACGTCGGCGTAACCCCTCTAAAGCCGCGTTACCGTCGCCCCATCCGCCGTCCAGACCTGCGCCGTATCGGCGTCGAGGCGGATGAGGGCGAGGGCGAGGCCCGGAACGACGGAGCGAAGCTCGCCAATGTCTTTGCCATCGGCCAGAATGGGGGTGCCCGGCAGTGGCATTGGCCCCTCCAGCCGCACCGGCTGTGCTCTGCGCTTCAGCACGGCGCGATATTTGGTGCGGGCGGTGAGTTCCTGGCCGATATAGCAGCCCTTTTGGAAATCAATCGCGTTCAAACTATCGAGATTGAATTCCAACAGAATCGAGCGTTCCGGCACTAGATCGCTCCCCCCGTCCGGCACCCCCAGCGTGATGCGGTGGCGGTGGTAGGCGTCCGCAGGCTCGGTCGTGAGAGAAGCCTGATCTTTCGCAACCCACCCGCGCCAGCCCATTTGCGGATGCCGGGGGTCTGCGAAGCCGAAGTCTGGCATAGGCGTATCGAAACCGGCGATCACAGAATAGCTATCCTCCCCCGCAAGGCTCACATCGGCGCGCAGCTTGTAGAGCGAGAGGCGGCGCAGGCAATCGGCGCGGCGCGCGGCATCCACCTCCAACAGCAAGCGCTCGCCATCGGCCCGCACGAAGAAATCGAACAGGAATTTGCCCTGCGGGGTGAGCAGGCAGGCATAGACCGCCGCGCCGTGCGCGGTTGGTGCGAGGCTATTGGTCAGTAAGCCATTGAGAAAACTGACCCGCTCGGAGCCAGTGACGACAATCAGCGCGCGGTCTGATAGGGTGCAAACAGGCATGGGTCTTCCGCTGGTTTCCACGAGGGGGGCTACTGAGGCACATAGGCGTCAATCGGCGTTCACGCAAGAGGATGTATCGGGGAATGGGGATTGGGTTCGCGCAGAAAGCTGCCAAAATCATGCTAACGGCGGGGTTGGGGCTGGCGGTTTTCAGTCTGGGAGCGCTCCCGCAGCGGGCAGAGGCGCAATCGGTACGCAGCTCTACGGGCGATGCTCAGAATGCGGTAAAATCGGCCAGCGTCCTCATGCTCGACCTTAAAGGCTCGTCTCTGCCGCGCTGGTGGCGCGCGCTTGCCGTCGGTCGCCTTGCCCGCAGTCAGGCCCGCACGGGCGATGAGGAAAGCGCCCGCGTGCTCGCCCGCGATGCCGTACTGCTCATGAACGAGCCTGGCCCCACGGCCCCGCCGCCCTCGCTCGGCCCGGCAACGCTGTTCGCGATTCTAAGCCAAGCCTATCTGGATATGCGCGACCCGCAGAGCGCGGTGCAGCTTGCCAATGAATCGCTCAAAGCGATGCAGAGCGTCAGCGATCCCGTTACCCGCGCCGCCACCTTCGCCTTCCTCGGGCTGATTATGAGCGAGGCCAGCGGCCCCGAAGGCGCGCGCCCGCTCCTGTTGCAAGCCTTGCGCGATGCCGCCACTCTGCCCGCAGGACGGGAGCAAATCGCGGCCCTTTCGATGATCACGCAAGCTCAAGGCAAGATGAGCGATAAGGCGTCGGCCACCGATACGCTTGCGGCCCTAACGGGGGCGCTGGGAACGCTCAAAAAGCCTGGCGACATTGCCCTTACTCGCGCCCACGCTGCCCGCGCCGCGATGGCCGCCCAAGACAGTGCCGCCGCCCGCGCCCATATCCGCGAGGCCGTCGCCGCTTACGACCGCTCCACCCAATCCGCTGAAATGCCGATGCCCGAACGCATCGCCGCCCTCGGCCTTATCGGCCTCGCCTATAATGAAATCGGCGACAAATCCGCCGCCCGCCAAATCGTCGCGACGCTAAAACAGACGCTCGCGACAATCTCGGAGCCTTACGAAAAATTCCAAGGGCTGCTGACGCTGGCCGACACCAGCTATGAGATCGAGCAGCAGCGGCGCTAGTAATTTGCGCGGTTTTTTCCGCACGCCGTTAAGGAGGCTCGCATGGTCTTGGAAACTACGCCTTTTTCCCTAACCGACCTTATCCCCGATCAGGAAGGCCAAGCTCGAGTTCTCAGTTTATTGCTAACCGAGGATGGCGGCGACACGAAAGCCTTTCTGATTGCCCTTGGCCATCTTGCCCGCGAAAAGGGGATGACATCCGTCGCCCAAGCCGTTGGGGTCACGCGCGAACGGCTCTACAGAAGCCTATCGGGCGAGACGACGCCCCGCTTTTCAACCGTGGTCGGCGTTCTGGCCGAAGTTGGCTATCACGTCACCATAACGCCAATCGCGCGGCTCCCCGCAACAACTGAAACATCGAACGCCGCAGAATAAAGCGCCCTCACACCAACTCAAGCGCAGCCCCCGGCCCCACATACGTTCCCACGTCTTCGCCCAAGCAGATGCGCTTGATGCAGCCCGGCTTATCGAAGTTGAACAGGTGGATGGGCAGATGGTGGTCGCGGGCCAGCAGCATTGCCGATTGATCCATCACGCGCAGGTCTTGGCTAATAACATCATCGTAGGACAGGCGGCGGTAGCGTTTCGCGTCTGTGTGTTTTTTCGGGTCCGCCGTGTACACGCCATCCACACCGTGCTTTGCCGCCAGAATCGCATCGCATTGCAATTCCAGTGCGCGTTGGACGGAGGGATAGTCCGTCGTTACGTAAGGCTGGCCGATACCGCCGACGAGGATAACGATAGAGCCTTTCTCCAAGTGCCGCGCCGCGCGCAGGCGAATATAAGGTTCGGCAATTTGATTGATCTGGATCGCGGTCATCACGCGCACGTCGGTATCGGTGCGGGCGTTGATGGCGGCGCGGAGCATGACCCCGTTAATGACAGTGCCGAGCATGCCCATATTATCGGCTTCGGCGCGCTCGATATTCCAGGTTTCGGCGATATTGCCGCGAAAAATATTGCCGCCGCCGACCGTGATGACAACCTGCGCGCCAATCTCCACCGCAGAGACCACTTCGGCAACGATATGTTCGATGGCATCTTTATCGAAAATGCCGCCGCCGCTGCCCATAGCTGCCCCGCTGAGTTTGATCATCAGGCGTTTGTAGCGGGTCATTGCGAGACTCCTTGATTGCAGCGGCTGGGAACGCGGGCGTAGTATCGCTGCCGCCGCGTTCCGCGCAAGGGGAACCTGAGTGCTCCTGTCGTCCTGCGGCCAATCAGAGTGGTTTCGCCCCGCCAATGAAGACTCTTCTGCTGACATTGCTCACCACATTGCTTGTGCAAGGCGGGAATTTCGCCTCTGGCGTGTTGGCGGCGCGGCTGTTAGGGCCGGATGGGCGTGGCGACTTAGCGGCAGCGCAACTGTGGCCGACAACGCTGGCCTATATGCTGCTGCTGGGGCTGAACGATGCCGCGCTCTATTTCAGTGCCACTGCCAAACTGAGGGACCGGCAGGTCTTCGCGACTGGCCTGTGGGGCGGGCTGATCGTGAGCGCGGTGGCGCTTTTGATCTGCTGGTTCGGCGTGGTTCCGCACGTCTATCCCGCCAATAAGCCCGAGTTGCTTCAGGCGGTGTTCTTGCTGCTGGGGTTGATCCCCTGCCACATCTTAGGGCTGATTTTTCAAGATATGCTGCGCGGTAAAGGGCTGCTGGGGCTGTGGAACCTCATTCGCATTTGCCTCGCGCTCGGGTATCCGCTGGCGATTGGCGGGCTTTGGCTGCTGGGGGAGCGCGGTTTGCTTGCGGTCGCGGGGGCCTATCTGCTGGCGCATCTGCCGACCGTGATTATTCCAATGGTTGTCCTCGTGCGCCGGGGGTGGGGCGGGATCGTGCCGGAACCGCAGGCCGCACAGGAGATGCTGGCCTACGGTGGGCGGATTTATGCGTCTGGCCTCATCTATCAAGCCAATAGCCGGATCGACCAATGGCTCATTCAAACCTATTTGCCGTCCGCCTCCCTAGGCTTCTATGTGGTCGCGACCAGTGTGAGCCAGATTCCAGTAACGCTGGCCTATTCGGTCGCGCAGATCGCCTTTCCGCGCGCCTGTGCCGAAAGCGACCCTGTGGCAAGGGGCGCGATTATCGGGCTTTATCTACGCCTCACGCTCGTGCTGATGATCGCAGCCTCCGTCGTGCTGTGGCTGATCACACCGATCTTCTTGCGGCTCGTCTTCGGGGCGGAGTTTGCCGAAGCGAGCGAGCTTGTCCGCTGGTTGATCCTGGGCATTTTGCCGCTCACCATCCGCGAGTTCCAAGCCCTCGCCTTCAAAGCCTGGAACCGCACGCTGGCACTCTCGATCAACGAAGGGCTAACCTTGGCCTTGAATGCTGGGCTTCTTCTGGCACTCCTGCCGATTTACGGCCTGAACGGGGCCGCCTTCAGTTTTGTTGCAGTGCGCTGGGCGCAGGTGCTTGTCTTAGGCGCGCTGGCCTGGAAGCTGCTGCCGCTGTCGCCCGCAACGCTCTTTCTGCCAAGCGCCCGCGATGGGAAGATGCTGCGCCAAGCGTGGGGAAAGCTCAGGCGGCGGTAGGCCCACCATTTTCAAAAACAGGATGCGTCGCGCAGTGCGTTTGACGCGCTGAAAAATCATCCGCTGAAAAATCACCCCCGGCCCAACAGCTTTGCCACCAAGTTCGGCACTAACTCTGTTGCAGGGCCAGTGAGGGCTTGATGAAACATCGTTGCGCCCTGAGAGGGTTCCAGGTTCAGCTCCAGGCAGAAGGCCCCGTGCGACCGGGCTTCGGCGACAAACCCCGCTGCGGGATAGACCGTGCCAGACGTGCCGATGGAGAGAAACAACGCACACTCCGCCAGCGCCCCGTAAATCCGGTCCATGCCGTAGGGCATTTCCCCGAACCACACCACATCGGGCCGCCGTGTGCCGATACTGCCGCAGTTCGGGCACACGTCCGCCAGAGTTATGGTGCCGTCGATCTCGCGATTGTCGCCACACGCGGTGCAGCGCACGCGGCGCAATTCGCCGTGCATGTGCAGAACCGCGCGGCTGCCCGCCCGTTCGTGTAGATCATCGACATTCTGCGTAACGATAAACACCGGCCCTGCCCACGCGGCTTCCAACGCGGCCAAGGCCAGATGGGCGGCGTTGGGGTTAATCGTAGGATCGGCCAATTGCGCGCGGCGGGCGTTATAGAAATCTTGCACCTGTTGCGGGTCGCGCGCGTAGCCTTCCGGGGTCGCCACGTCTTCGAGCTTCACCTGGCTCCACACGCCGCCCACATCGCGGAACGTGTGCAAGCCGCTTTCCCGCGAGATGCCCGCGCCGGTGAGAATAACAATCGCATCGTCCCGGCGTAAACTTAGGTCAGCCATCGTCTTGGTCCTCAGCATCGTCCAACGGGTACACCGCCTCCTCCCGGTAAAACGGGCCATCGGCGTGACTCCACGAAGAGTAAAGGATGAAACGGTCGAACGCCACCGGGCCGATTCGCACGGGCGAGTGCGCGGCGATCTGGCGCATCAAGGCCCCAACCGACGGTTTTTTAAGTCTGGCGAGCGTGACGTGGGGGATATATTTTTGCGCGTCGGGCGCGATTCCGGCCAACCGCAGGGCGCTTTCCACGCGCTCGCGCAGATTAAGCAACGCGGGTTCCCGCTCCATGCCCACCCACAGCACGCGCGCCGCCTCCCCCTGGCCGAAGGTCTCAAGACCGCTGAGCGTGAGCGCAAAGGGGGGAGCGCGCACGCTCTCCAGCGCTTCGGCATATTCCTGGGCCGCGCCGCCGTCGATCTCGCCGATGAAGCGCAGGGTAAGATGCAGGCTGTCGGGCGGCATCCAGCGGGCACCCGGAACGCCGCCACCGAGTAGCGAAAGCCGAGTGCGCGTGACGGGGGGCAGGGGCAGGGCGACGAAGAGGCGCAGCATCAGGCTTAGCTTTCCATCGTGGCCGTGAAATCGGCAAAGGCCGCGTCGAGATCGAAGGCCGGGCGAAAGCCGGTTTCGCGTCTAAAGCGGCTGGTATCGAGCGGGGCGCGGTCGCCAACCGGGGGCAGCATGATCGTTTCAGCGGCAGGATCGGCAGTCAGCGACCAGTCGAGCGCTGGATAGCGCTGGGCGAGACGCGCGCACCAATCGCTCAGGCTCCAGCGCGTGCCGGGGCCGACGTGATAGAGCCGATGGGCAAGGCGCGGCGCGCGCAGCAGGGTTTCGAGCGCCAGCGCCGCATCGGGCGCATACAGCCAATCATTCAGGCCGGGGCGGGGCAGCAAGATGGGCTTACCCGCGCGCGCCGCCTGCCAGCACTGCCACGGCGGCGACAAAGCATCGCGGTGGCCGGTATCATATTCGTGAACACCGAAGACATCGCTGAGGCGGGCAACCACAGCGTCCAGCCCGGAGAGGCTTGCCAACCGTTCCAATATAGCTTCTTGCGCCGCTTTGCCGATAGCGGGGAGAGTATCGGGGCGAATGAACCCATCTTCCCGCAGTGGGCTGCTGGCAAAAGCGAGCGGGCCGAACACGGCAGCGCTGCTCACCAACACCACGCGGCGGACCAAATGGCGCTGGGCGGCTGTGAGCACGCTGAGGGCACCCAAAACGGCCACGTCGAGAATTTCGCGCGCATCATGCCGTTCCCGGTCAACCCCGGCGGAAATGGCGGCGAGGTGGACGATATGGCTAATCCCATACTCCCGAAGCACGGTGCCGAACTTCGCTTCGTCACGAATATCGCCCGGCAGGGCAACGATAGGGCCGGGATAACGGGCAAGCCGGTCGAGCGCACCTGGCGGGGGCGGGGTAATGCCGAACAGCATGGTTCTCACGCCATTCCGGGCCAAGCGTTCGGCCAAAGACAGCCCAAGAAAGCCCGTGCCGCCGGTAATTAGCACCTGCATTGGTATTGCCATTTTTGGGCGCTCAGTCCCATCAATATCACTGTTGATTCCCGGCCTCGTTAATCAATTGGCAATCCCGATGGGCTACTTTGAAGCCTCTGAGACGCCTTATCTTGCGTCATCGTTTCTGTGGGGGATGGGGCAAACGCTGCCGCCCCCACAGCAGATTTTTCCAGCAGACTTCCCCAGAAACCACTTCCTAAAACTAGGCGTTTTTCTGAAACCGCCACACGGCGGCGGGCGGCACGTTGAACCAAATACGCCCAAGGCGTTGGCCGGTAATGTTCAACGCCGGGTCGCGCAAGGGGCTGAACGGCGGGTAGGTATATTGAATAAAGCTGCCCTTCGGCTTCATCACGGCGAAAGCCGCTTCGACAATCGACTTCTGCACGCTTTTCGACATGGGCCGAATGGGCAGGCTGGAAACGACCGAGGCAATCCTGCCCACGCGGTGCGCGGGCAGCAGATCGGGCAGGGTCGCGGCATCGCCTTGCAAAATTTCAACACCGGGGAAGCGCTTGCGGAGGTAGTCGGCCAAACGCGGATCAAGCTCCACCACATACAGCGCCTCGCGCGGCACGCCGGCGGCCAAGAGCGCCGCTGTCACGACCCCCGTTCCCGCGCCGATTTCCACAATCGCCTCGCCGGGCGACAGGCGGATTTGCTTGGCCATCATCCGGGCCAGCGCCGAGGAGGACGGCAGAACCGCCCCGATCCGCGTGGGATTATCGACCATAGACCGTA
>JAAFIC010000091.1 GCA_013298565.1 Alphaproteobacteria bacterium
GCAACGCCGGATAGATCGTGGCGATTAGGCTGAGGCTGAAGGCCATCACAACCACTTGCGTTACCTCAGTAACGTCCATCTTGGCCGGCAGGCGCGAGAGGAAATAGATTTCGGCTTGGAAGAGTTGCGTGCCGGTCAGGTTTTGCAGAAACTGGCGAATGTTCTCGATATTCTCGCAGAACAGCACCCCCATCAGCAGCCCCGCCCCCGTGCCGATCACGCCGATGCTGGCCCCTGACAGCAGGAAAATCCGCAAGATCATGCCCCGCGTCGCCCCCATGGTTCGCAGCACGGCAATATCGCGGCCCTTATCCTTCACCATCATGATCATCGAGGAAATGATATTGAACGCCGCCACCAGAATAATGAGCGTGAGAATAAGAAACATCACATTGCGTTCCACCTGGATCGCATTGAAAAAGCTGGAGTTTGCCTGTTGCCAATCGACCGCGCGCACCCCTGGCGGCACAAGGCCGGAGAGCATATAGGTGATGACCGCCGCCTTGTTTGGATCACTCAACATAATCTCGATCCCCGACACGCCCTGCGGCAGCCGGAAGAACACTTGCGCGGCACTTAAAGGCGCATAAACATACGTGTTATCATACTCATACATGCCGACTTCAAAAATTCCCGCCACGCGGTAGGTTTTGATGCGCGGCACCGAGCCAAACGCCGTGCTCTCGCCGCGTGGGCTTAGAACGGTTAGGCCGTCCCCCAGCTTCAGGCCGAGCCGATAAGCCATGCGGCTGCCGATCAGCACGCCATCGTCGCCCATATCCTCGATACTGCCTTGGCGCACCGCGTCGGCAATCAGGCGGCGTGCGCGCAGATCCTCTGGCGTCATCCCCCGCACTAATGCGCCCCCGGCAACACCATTGGCGCTAACCATCACCTGCCCCTCTACCATTGGTGCCGCGAACACCACCCCATCGAGGCCCTTAAGCCGCGCGATGAGCGCATCGGCATCGGGAATCGGTTGGCCCGCAGGCGCGCTAAGAGTGATATGGCCGTTCAGCCCCAAAATCCGGCCCAAGAGTTCCGCCCGGAACCCATTCATCACCGACATCACGATGATCAGCGTCGCCACCCCCAGCGCGATCCCCAGCAGCGAAAACCAGGCAATAACCGAGATAAACCCTTCCTGCCGCCGCGCCCGTAGATAGCGAAACGCCACAAGCCGTTCAAATGCCGAAAAGATCATTCTATTTCCTGTCCCGCTGAGGGCTGAAGCCAGTTTTCAACACGCAGTCCCGCAACCCGTATAAATTCGTCCACGTTCGCCGTGACCATTGTCGCGCCAAGCGCGCAGGCGTGGGCAGCGATTAAAAGATCGTTGGGGCAATACTACGCCCCGCCGTCTCCAATTCCGCCCGAATGCGGCCATACTCCTGATCGACCGGCAGATCCATCGGCAGAACCCTGATAGCCCTTAAGAGATCTTCGACCTTATTTGCGAGGGCGGTTGAACCCTTTCGGGCACAGCCATAGCGAAGTTCCGCCGCGACGATGATGCTCGTACAGACCGCAGCCTCGCCGACTACCCGAACGCGGTTTGCCACAAGACCCGCCGGGTTCTTGACCAGATCACTTAAAATATTCGTATCGAGCAGATAGAGGAGCGTCAAAAGATGTCCTCGGGTTCGGTCGGCGCATCGTCGATGTCGTGAAGTTCATCCGCGACCGACTGCCAGCTTGCGAGTAGGGCCAGCAAGCCGGTCTTGCGGAGAGGCTCGATAATCAAGCGATCCCCTTCCCGGCGCATTAAGGCGGTATGGCCGGGCAACTCAAACTCCATCGGAATACGGATTGCCTGATGCCGATTATCTCTGAATAACTCGACAGGCCGGGATACAGCCTCAAACCCTTGTGTCATCCTGCTCTCTCCCTAGCGTTACGCCAACCTGCCACCCCATAAGTTTAGCAGAAAGAGAAGCGCTCAATCCTGGCTTTTTACGGGCGACGCTCTTCAACGAAACGCACCAGCCCCTAACCTCACGCCCCCAACCGGGCCAACGCATCCGCCACTGAAAGCTCGTCGCGCTGCCCGGTGCGGCGGTTTTTCAGCTCGATCACGCCTTTTTCGAGGCCGCGCGGGCCGATGATGATTTGCCAGGGCAGGCCGATCAGGTCCATATCGGCGAACTTCACGCCCGCGCGCTCGTCCCGGTCATCGTAAAGCACGTCGATGCCCTTGGCCGTAAGGGCGTCATAGACTTCCATCGCCTTGGCATCGGAAGCGGCATCGCCCGCTTTCATCGTAATGATACCAGCATGATAGGGGGCCACGGCCTCCGGCCAAATGATCCCCGCCTCATCATGGCTGGCTTCGATGATCGCGCCCAACAGCCGCGACACGCCAACGCCGTAAGACCCCATATGCAGCGGGGCTACCGCGCCATCGGCCTGGGTTACCGTGGCTTTCATCGGAGTTGAGTATTTCTCGCCGAAGTAGAAAATATGCCCAACTTCGATCCCGCGCGCCGAATGCAACCGTTCCGCCGGAACCGGGCAGGCAACTTCATCGTGCTTTTCTTCTGTCGCGGCATAGAAGCCCGTGGCCCAATCGACGAAAGATTGCAACTCTTCCGCGCTTTTCGGCGCTTTATCGAGTACGTCCAGATCAAGCCAATCTTTATCGCAGAACACTTGGCTTTCGCCCGTTTCGGCCAGAATAATGAACTCGTGAGACAAATCGCCGCCGATAGGGCCGGTGTCGGCTTTCATTGGAATGGCTTTTAGGCCGAGCCGCGCATAGGTGCGAAGGTACGCGAGGAACTGTTTATTATAGCTAACGCGCGCCGAGGCTTCATCGAGATCGAAGGAGTAAGCATCCTTCATCAAAAACTCGCGCCCGCGCATTACGCCGAAGCGCGGGCGAACCTCGTCGCGGAACTTCCACTGGATATGATAAAGATTTAGCGGCAACTGCTTGTAGGATTTTACAAAACTGCGGACGATATCCGTAATCATTTCTTCGTTGGTGGGGCCGAATAACAGGTCGCGCTCGTGCCGGTCCGTGATGCGAAGCATCTCCTTGCCGTAATCATCATAGCGCCCACTTTCCCGCCACAGGTCCGCCGATTGAATGGTTGGCATGAGCATTTCCACCACACCCGCGCGGTTTTGCTCTTCACGGACAATGGCTTCCACCTTGTTGAGCACGCGCAAGCCCAGCGGCAACCAAGCATAAATCCCAGCGCTTTGCTGGCGAATCATGCCCGCGCGTAACATCAACCGATGCGAGGCGATTTGCGCCTCCGCCGGGGTTTCTTTCAAGGTAGGAAGGAAGAACTGGGACAAGCGCATGAAAAATCTCGGATTTTATAAGGAACAGCCGGGCGCGACTTTAGGCGGCAGCGCCTTGCTTGTCCACGCCCAAGCGGACACTGGCTACCGATAGCCTGCGGCGCGGCAGCGTTCGATAAGGTCTTCATTTCCGCCCGTAAGGGGGCGGCCATTGAGCAAGCTGGTACCATCGGGTGCTATCTGCACCGTTCCCACCGTCGTTTCGCCCTGAAGCGGGCCGCGCAAACGGCCACCATACGCATTCGGATCGACATAGAGGCGCGTTGACGGGTTAAGACCGCCCGCAAGACCGCCGCCGTAGAGGGCACCCCCCGGCAGGTCAGCCCCCGCCACCATTCCCCCCGAAGCGGTAATACCCGGCTGATAAGTTGGGGACTCGGACGGCGAGAGGTTCGTCAATGCTTGCCGACAAATCTCCGCATCCGGCGCGCCGAGCACACTGGAACTGCCGCCGAGATTCATTTGAAAACGCGGGGCTTGGGCGTGGCTCGGCGCAACCCAGAGTCCCCCCATCAGCACCCCGAGTGCGCCCGATGCAACAAGACGTGCCGCTAGCGTGCAGGCAAACCTATTTTTTATCCACTTAACCATAACATCACTTTAACAGATTCTATTTCCGAACCCCAGACGGCAAAATCTTCCTGGCAACAATTTTACAACCGATTGGGATGGCATTCTAATTTATTTCGGGGGGCCTTGATCGCGCCAGCATCCGCCCCCAATTCAAACCAGATATACATTTTAGCGAAAAAGTGAGTGACAGGCGCAAAAGCGCGTGCTTATACTCTGCCCAAGAAACAAAAAAGACTGCGCGACAAAAGCGCGCAGCCCGAGTTTAGGGAGGAATCGCCACAAGGCGGAGACAAGCAGCATAAGCTGTTGTCGTAAAAACAATATATGTTCTGCATTGCAGCATAGCAAGATCAAATCGTTGATCTTGCTATTTTTTTGACTGTTTTCAAGGGCTTGTGTATATTTTAGGCGAATAGCCTTTGTTTTAAGCGCGTTCTGAATAAACCGCAGGCATCGCATTCCTAAATCGCCTCCCCTCTTGCTCCAGAAGCTCCGGCAGCGCAGGGTGCGCTTATGGTTTTTACGCCCTCACCCTATGCCACTCAAGCCGCGCTCCAGCAGCTTTCGGGGGCCGATTGTACTCGGATCACCGCGCGAACAGGCCCCTTCGATCAGATTGAGGCAAACGATGATGGCACCAGCGTTTTTGCGCTGCGGATTAACGCTGCCTGGGTCTTACGCCTTGCCCGGTCCCAGGAAGCACCACTGGTGCGGGAAACCCTGCTATTAAGCGCGATTGCTCCCACCCTGCCGCCGGACATGCGCCGGTGCCTGCCCATACCCGAGCTTGTGGGGGAAGGTTGGGCGCTGCATCGCCATCTGCCCGGTCAACCGACGGGGAAAGGCGATCTTGCCGCCTTATCTGCCGCACAGCGGGGGCGGCTTCTGGCGGAGTTTGGGGCCTTGCTCACCGCCTTACACGCGCTGCCGCCAACGCCGAACCACCCCCCCGCCGAAACGCCGCACGCCCCAGAGCATTGGCGCAATGTGCTGGTAGAGGCCGAAACTGAGCTTTTTCCGCTAGTCTCTGCCCTCCTCGCCCGCGATCTTCGGGCGGCCCTGGTCGCGATGATCGAAACGCCCCTGGCCCTAACGGGTGCCGCCCTTCTGCACGATGATCTGCACACCGCGCATATCCTCCACGATCCCGAAACCGGCGCCCTAACGGGGTTGCTGGATTTTGGTCGGGCGGGGCGGGGCGACCCTGCCGTCGATATTGCCGGGCTGCTGTATAATTGGGGGTCGGAAGCTGTCGCGGACCTCGGGTATCCCAACCTTACCGAGCATCTTCCCCGCGCCCGCCGCCTAGCCCGCACTTACGAAGTACAATGGGCGCTCGAAGGACTTCACCGACAGGATAACCGCTGGTTTCTCTATGCGCTGGGTGCGGCGAAGGGGTTTTAGCCTCCTGTAAGACTCGCCTTTTGCCCTCAAGCACCGTAGATTAAAGACAATATGGTTAGAAAAACCCCCCGCCCTCCCGAAGAAGCCCGCGCGATTGCCAGGGCCTTACGCAAGCGCTTCATTTCCGCAGAAGTGGAAGCAACCGCGATGGAAACCTTGCGGCGGTTGAATATCGATCCCGCAGCCTTCCTCGCTTCCCCCAAAAAACCCGCCGACGCCGCGCCCGCACCGAAAGACCCGGTTAAAATGGCGCGTTTCTGGGGCCGTAGCGGTAAGGAAAGCACCATCGCCGCCGTGCGCGAACGCGAGGGCATCGTGCTGCCCGAAGCCGATAAGCCGTTCACGGAAGACGAAAAACGTAAAGCACGGGCCGTGTTGGCCGTGTTTAAGGAGCGGTATGGGACGCCAGGGAAGCCGAGTTAAGCCTTTGGTTCGGGATTGCTTGACCTTGAATTAAACCTTCGCCAGTATCTTCGCTCAAAGCGAGCAATACGGGGCCAAGATGAGCGACCCAGCCGAGCGCGACGATAGCCATCAAAGAGTCAGCGTGCAGGGTGACGGCAATCAGATATTCCAGATTGTCGGCAGCAATAATTATATCGCGCTGTCGGGCGCAGGGGCCTTGTGCCTCAGTGAAGATGGCAACGACGACGGGCCGAAACAAACTCCGACCAAACGCGGCACGGCAGGCTTTACGCCGACCGGGTATCGAGAAACCGAGATACTTTGGGCCACCAACCGAAAAAGTTTTAATTTTCGCGGGCGTCAGGCAGAAGTTTCGGCCCTGTGGGATTGGTTGACGGCAGAAAGTGAAATTTCCGCGCACATCGTGATGGGCGCGGGCGGGCGCGGGAAAACCCGTTTGGCCGTCGAACTCGCCGCCACAGCGCGGGCCGCAGGGTGGCTGGCCGGTTTTAGCCCGCGCGACGCTTTTGCCCCGTTCAATAGTAACGGCAGCCGATGGGCCTGGAACCAGCCGACCCTGATTATCGTCGATTATGTGGCCGCACAAGCCGAAGCCCTAAAAATCGCCCTGGCCGCGCTGGTCCGCCACCCCCCGAAAGACGCCCCAAAACTACGGTTCTTGTTGCTGGAGCGCGTCGGGACGCCTCAATCTTTTTGGTGGCGGCATCTTTTTGGCGGCACCGACCATCGCGACGGGCCGATTGCCGACCTGCTCGATCCGGCTCACGTCATCCACTTGCAAGGCTTGGCTGAGGAAGATCGGTTTGCGGTTTTTGCCGAGGCCTATGTGCTCGCCAGCGGGAAATCTGCCCCCGACCGCAGCCCCGCCTGGGACCAAACCCTCACCCAACTGAGCCTTGGCGGCGAGCCGTTGTTTCTAGCCATGACCGGGCTGGTTCTTGCCCGGCAAGGGCTAGACGCAAAGGGCGAGCTAACTGCCGATAAACTGGCCTTCGATCTGGCCGGACAAGAGCAGAAGCGTATCGAAACCCATTGGACCGCCGCAGGCTTGCCGAAACCTGAAGCCCGCTCCCTGCCCGCTCATCTTGCGGCTGTCGCTACCCTCTGCGGTGGGTTGGACGAAGCTGCGGCCCATGCGATGATTGCAGAGGAATCGGCGGCGCTTCACCAAGCGATTCCATCGGGAAATACCTCTGCCGCCTATTCCGCCCTCCACCAAGCCTTACCGGGGAACGGCGGCGCGATTGCCCCGCTTCTCCCCGATATTTTGGGGGAGGCGCTGATCCTTAAAGCCTTCCAAGAACTGCCGGACGAGGGTACCGCCACCCTTACCCGCGCCAGCCACCGAGCGCGGCGAGCGGTGTTCGACACGGTGATCCGCTGTGGGCGCGACTTCATCATTCGCGGGCACGGCCTGCCCCTTGATTGGCTGAGGCAGCTTCATGCGGAAAGTGAGGGAGATTTATGGGCGCTTGTCGATCTCGTGGAAGCACTCCCCCATGAAACCGTGGAACTACGGAAGATAGCGTCGGAAATCACGCAATCGCTTGTGGTAAAGGCGCGGGTGGTGAACGCTCCGGCGCTGCTTGCTCTCGCCTTGAACAACCTCTCTAACCGCTTGGCAGACCTTGGCCAGTCGCTGAAAGCACTAGCTGCCGCCGAAGAGAGCGCCAGAGTATGCGATCAGCTTGATGCTGAAAACTCCGAGACTTATCTGTCCCTTCGCGCAATGGTCCTGAATACTCTCTCCAACTGTCACGCCATGTTAGGTCAGAAGCAAAACGCTCTGGTCGCCGCCGAAGAAAGTATCAAAATTTACCGCACTCTTTTCGAGCAGAACCCTGTAAGCTTTTGGTCTAATTTGGCGGGATTTCTGAACACTCTATCAACTCGACGCTCCGACCTTGGTCTACGACCGGAAGCGTTAGAAGCTGTGAAGGAGAGTGTTAAAATTTACAATCAATTTGATGCTAAAAACTCGATAGAATTTTGTCGAGACCTCGTTGGAGCCTTAAATAACCTCTCAATTCGCTTATCTGAATGCGGTGAGCGAGATTCAGCATTATCAAAATCCGAAGAATGTCTTGAACTATGTCGTGCAAATGCCGTAGAAAATTTAGCGGTTTTTCGACTTGATCTAGCTATGGCATTGCACACGCACTCAAACTGCTTGGCGAACATTGATAAACCGCAGCAGGCACTTGAGGCCGCTTACAAGTGCGTCGAGATCCGTCGCACCCTTGCCGCCCAGAACCCAGCGGCTTTCGGGTCCGATCTCGCCAAAAGCCTCGGAGCATTTGCCAAGCGGCTAATTGCGATGGGCCAACCCGACGATGCGCGGGCGGCAACGGTGGAAGCCATTACCACCCTGTCACCGCTGTTTCTGGCGCTCCCCCAAGCAGTGGCCACCCTCATGGCCTCTCTTGTGGGGGACTATTTAACCTATTGCGAGGCCACCAAGACCGACCCAGATCAGTCCCTCCTAGCCCCGATCATTGCCCGCTTTCAATCCCTCTGCCCTGGAGACGCCCCCGATGGCAACTGACCTGATCGCCCTTGCCGCCGATGCGGCGCTGAAAG
>JAAFIC010000092.1 GCA_013298565.1 Alphaproteobacteria bacterium
GGGCCAGATTGTTTCTTGGTCGGTACGGGATGAGTCGCTGCACTGCGAAGGGATCATCAAGCTCTACCACACCTTCGCGCAGGAAACCGGCTGTCTGACGCAATCGGTGAAAGACGATATTTCCGATTGCTGCCAGCAGGTCGTGCGCCTCGAAGACGCCTTCATCGATCTTGCGTTCGAGATGGGGCCGGTGGAAGGTATGACGCCGCTTGATGTGAAGCGCTACATTCGCTTTATTGCCGACTGGCGCTTGCAGCAGTTGGGCCTAAAGCCGATCTACTTGATTGGTGAGCACCCGCTGCCCTGGCTCGAAGCCCAGTTGAACGGGGTGGAGCACGCCAACTTCTTTGAAACCCGCGCAACAGAATACTCCAAAGCCGCCACACGCGGCGATTGGGGGAGCACCTGGGATATTTTCGACCGTCGCCGCAAGGTGCAGGACGTGCCGAATATCGCCGATGAGCCGAGCTTGATTGCGGCGGCGGAGTAACAGAGACGAACGGCCCCGGAAGGGGCCGTTTTTTTTGGGTAGGCGCGCTTTAGCCTTAAACTCGGACAGAGTGGGTCTAGAGCGTCTTGCGTAAAGGTTGACGCAAGACGCTCTAGTTTTATCTTAGCCCTCGCCGCCCGGTGCGTTTGACGCGCTAAGCGCATCGCCGGGCGCATCCGCGCCCTTGGCCGCAGCCTCAATGGCGGCTTATAGAGCCGCGCCAGAGTTAAGGCGCGCGGCTCTAGCTTCAATATTCCGCTTATGCTGTATTAGCCACGTTCAGTGGGCGCGACTGAGGCCCATGACAAACCCTCATAAACCGTGTAATTTGATCGTAGAGGATTTGAAGTATGACCCAAGCACACGATACCCTAACCAATATTGCTCTCGCCTTTGCCGGTGAACTCGCGGCCCGTGAAGAGCGGTTAGCCGAAGCCCAGCGCGCCGAACAACGCGCAAGTTTGAAAATTATCGAACAGGGTTTTTCAAAAATGAGCGAACAGTTGATCGCCGTGCGCGCCGACATTGCCGAGCTTAAAGCCAGTGACCGCGAATTGCTGAGTGGTCTGCAAAACCTACAAGGTCAAGTTGCCGCCATGCAACGCACCCCGAAAGCCTGACTGGGACATCGAGAGGTATCTTTTTTGGCCTTTACCGCATCTCGAGTAAGGCCCGCTCCTTAAGGTAGCGCGCCCTATCGCTGCCCCGTCGGCGTCGGCGCCTTATACGGGCCTTCTTTGCTGCCGAAGCGGCCAATGTTACCGAACAATTGTTCGAGGAAGCTCATCGAGTGCCCCGTCGTCGGGGTGGTTTGCGCGGTGTGGTCGATGAACTCAACCGTCTCGCCGCCCGTTGCCGTCATTTTCGAGACCAGCCCGGCGTCGTCGAAATAGACGCTGACAATGGTTTGCTCGGTCGGCGCGGGTTTGAAGAAGGCCACCGTTTCCTGTCTGCGGCTAATATAATACCACACTTTATCGGAGAAGGTACCGGCGGCAGTAGGGGAGCCGAGCAGGCGTTGCACGTCCGCCCGGCTGGAGCCGCCAATGACGACCTGATTAACCGCGTCCTGGGTTGGCAGATTGCCGCGATTATCGACAACCGGCGCGCAGGCACCGAGGCTTCCCATGACGAACAGCAGGAGGCCGAGGGTTAAACCTACAGTCGGGCGGGGGGCCGAGTGGCGGGCAGGGAGGTGGTTCGTCGTCATCATTCCGAAGGGTCGGTTTCTAGCTCGCGCACGGGTGCCGGGAACGCCCCCCTTGACCGCAGGGATCGAGGGGGCCACTTTGCCGTCCAAGCGCAGGGGCACGCTCTTCAGCGTCAGGCGGGAGAGACACTCGCATTGCCCCCAGGCTGTGTCAATGCAGCCGTTGCGGCCCCCTATTTTTCCGTTAAGGAGCGGTATGGTCTTTTCCCTTTCTTGGCCGTTCAGCGCCACCCGTCGTGACCGCCGGGCGCTCCGTACCCGTGCCGAGGCGTTGTATGACGTTGCGGTGAACCAAGCCCGGCAGCCGCTGTTCTATCAGGATTACGGCATTACCGATTCGCCCGAAGGCCGCTTCGAGATGGTGGCCCTGCACGTTTGGCTGCTGCTACACCGCCTGAAGGGGCTGGAGAGCGCCTCAGAGCTTGCCCAGGCCCTTCATGACGTGATGATGGAGGATATGGACCAGTCCCTGCGGGAGCTTGGCATTAGCGATGTCGTGATCGGCAAACGCATCAAGCTGGTTGCCGAAAATCTCTATGGCCGGATGCAGGCTTATGATGCGGGCCTCAGTGATCCCGAAGCGTTCGCAGCCGCCCTGCGCCGCAATGCCTATGGTCCCCGCGCCGGTGTGCCGACAGAAGATGCGGTGGCCGCTATGATCGGCTATTGTCACGCTCAGGTGGACGCCCTGGCCGCCCAAGCGCCCGCTGATCTTATGACTGGGGTGGGCCGTTTTAAGCCTTTAGATGAGTAGAGTTTGATGGAGCCTGAATTTTCCCGCCCGTTGGCGCTAGACCGTATTGGTTCGAGCGCGCTGATCCAAACGCTCGAAGCCTCGCCAGACGAACGGGTGGCGCTGGCCGCGCGCTTCGATTTGCCAGCCTTAAACCGTCTCACGGCGCGCCTCAGTGTGCGGCGCGTGCGCGGCGGCAAATATGTCGGCGTTACCGGCCACGTCAGCGGCGATGCGGTACAAGCCTGCGTTATTAGTTTAGAGCCAGTTCCGGTGCTGGTGGAGAGCGATTTCGCCCTCGTGCTCGGCCCCATTGATGCCGCCCCGGAGCGCGGTGAAATCGAGCTTACGGGCGAAGATGACGAGTTGGAACCTTGGCCGGAAGAGGGCCTCGATCTGGGCGAGATTACGGCGCAGTATTTTTCTCTCGCACTCCCCCCCTATCCCCGCGCGGAAGGGGCCGCCGTGCCCGAGGATTATACTGTCGTTGAAGAGGAAGGTGAGGGTAATTTTGCAACTAAAGAAGAGTCCGATAAGCCAAATCCCTTTGCAAGCCTAGCCGGGCTTGCAAAGAAAGGCTGAGATTATATCGCTCTGTGTGACAGAATCGCTTGCGGGCGTTCCCGATATTGGCTACACAGGCCGTCGCTTTTCGGCGATGTCCGCTAACACGAGTTCAAGATTATGGCTGTTCCCAAAAAGAAAACCTCCAAGTCCCGTCGTAACATGCGTCGGTCGCACGATGCCCTATCGGGTTCGGCTTATACCGAATGCTCGAACTGTGGCGAGTTGCAACGTCCGCATCATATCTGCCCGGCCTGCGGTCATTACGATGCGCGCGAAGTGGTTGCTTCGGCAGCCGCTTAAGCCGCTTGGCTTGCTTGATCAGACCCAGACGATAGGCGCGCCGTGACAGCTCGGTTGACCATTGCCCTCGATGTTATGGGCGGCGACCGGGCGCCCGCGATCGTGATCGACGGCGCGAATATTGCGCGCGAGCGCTTCCCCAATGTGGACTTTCTCATGGTAGGCGACGAACAGCGGATTGAACCGCTGCTTGCCCGTTTGCCCTTGTTGCGGAAAGTCTCGCAGGTACTGCATACCGATAAATCGGTATCGTCCGACGAAAAACCGGCCACGGCTTTGCGGAATGGGCGCAGGTCTTCTATGCGCTTGGCGCTAGATGCTGTAGCCGATGGCCGGGCGGCGGCGGCGGTTTCGGCGGGCAATACCGGGGCGCTGATGGCGATGGCGAAGCTGTCGCTTCGCACGCTTCCGGGAATTGATCGGCCTGCGATTGCCTCCATCATTCCCTCCCAGCGCGGTGAAACCGTTATGCTGGATCTTGGGGCGAATGTAGTCTGTGATGCTCAGAATTTGCTGCAATTTGCGATTATGGGCGATGCTTTTGCCCGTACCGTGCTCGGCCTTACCAACCCCACCATCGGTCTGCTGAACATCGGGGCTGAGGAGATGAAGGGGCGGGAAGAGCTGCGACAAGCGGCAATCCTGCTGCGGGAGTCGCCCCTGGCGGCGCAGTTCCACGGCTTTGTTGAGGGTAACAATCTTTCCACCGGCTCGGTCGATGTGGTTGTGACCGATGGGTTTACCGGCAATGTCGCGTTGAAAACGGCGGAAGGCACGGCAAATCTTATTGTGCATTTCCTGCGCGAGAGTTTCAAAAGCTCCATTTGGGCGCGGATTGCCTACGTGTTGATGCGCCCGGCGCTCACGCAATTCCGTAATCGCGTCGATCCGCGCCGTTATAATGGGGCGGTGTTCGTTGGGTTGAACGGGATTGCCGTTAAAAGCCACGGTGGCACGGATGGGCTTGGCTTCGCTAATGCTATCGGCGTGGCGGTTGATATGGCAATGCATGGGTTTATTGATAAAATCCGTAGCCAAGTGGCTGCCCTGCAAGCGACCTCGGCGGACCCGGCTCCAGCCGTGAGTTTGGTCCCATGAGCGTTTGGCGTTCCCACCTCATCGGTACCGGTTCCTATCTGCCCGCCCGCATTGTGACCAACGACGAGTTGGCCCAGCGGGTCGATACCTCCGATGAATGGATTCAGCAGCGCTCCGGCATCCGTCAGCGTCATGTGGCGGCGGACGGAGAGACAACGGCGGACCTTGCCGCCGCTGCCGCTGTGAAGGCCCTTGAGGCGGCGGGGATTACGGCGCAAGCACTCGACCTTATTATTCTGGCAACAACAACGCCGGACGACACCTTCCCCTCGACGGCAACGAAGGTGCAGGCCCGCCTTGGGATGCATCACGGCGCCGCGTTCGATGTGCAGGCGGTCTGTTCTGGCTTTGTGTACGCGCTGGCGATTGCCGATAATTTCATTAAGGCCGGGCAGGCGAAAACGATTCTGGTGATTGGGGCCGAAACCTTTACGCGGATTCTGGATTGGGAGGATCGCACGACCTGCGTGCTGTTTGGCGACGGTGCGGGGGCGGTGATTTTACAAGCGGCAGAAGGTACAGGCGCGGTAACAGATCGCGGCATTCTCTCCACGCATCTGCATTCGGATGGTCGGGAGCGCGATATTCTGTATGTGGATGGCGGCCCTTCAACAACGCAGACGGTTGGTCACGTGCGTATGGCGGGCAAGGAAGTGTTCCGTCATGCCGTGACTAATCTGGCCGCTGTGGTGACGGAAGCCCTGGCCGCGAATGGGCTGGAAGCCTCGGCGATTGATTGGCTGGTGCCCCATCAGGCCAACCGCCGTATTCTCGACGCGACCGCGAAGAAACTCTCCTTGCCAGTGGAGCGCGTTGTGGTAACGCTCGACCGGCACGCGAATACATCTGCCGCCTCGGTGCCCCTGGCGCTTGATGAGGCCGTGCGCGATGGCCGCATTCAGCCGGGGCATCTCATTCTGGTGGAAGCGATGGGCGGCGGGCTTACCTGGGGTTCCGCGCTTATTCGGATGTAGCAATGCCTATAGGGTATTGTTTGTCCACGGGTCTTGAAGCCGCCATTGAGGCGCGTGTGTGAAAGAGACCCCCGATGACCCTGGATTTGCTTATAGCGATTGCCGCCTATGCTTTCGTCACCACGATTACACCCGGCCCAAACAATGCGATGCTGCTGGCTTCTGGCCTTACCTTCGGGTTTTGGCGCACCGGCCCGCATATTCTGGGGATTGCCCTAGGCTTCTCCGGCATGGTGGCGGCGGTGGGGTTTGGGGCGGGGGAGCTGTTTGACCTAATTCCGTATCTGCACGAGATTTTGCGTGTGGTCGCAACGGTTTACCTACTCTATCTCGCTTGGTGTATCGCCCGTTCGGCTCCCATGACGGATGGGGACGCCTCCGACGCTGCGACCGACCGTAAGCCCTTCAGTTTTCTGCAAGCGGCAGCCTTTCAATGGGTGAACCCGAAAGCCTGGATCATGTCCATTGGTGCGATTTCCACCTATTCTGTGCCGACTGAATTCAGTCTGAGCGTCATTGTTATCGCCCTTGCCTATCTTATCATTGGCAGCCCATGCATTGCTTTGTGGGCTGGGTTCGGCTCGATGATGCGGCAGTTGATGCGTAATCCGCGCCGCGTGCGCCAAATCAACATCGGCATGGCGGTTCTCTTGGCGATTTCGGCGCTTTATCCACTGGTCGCGGAAATTCTGTAGGAAGCATTTTTATAAAATGCACGGCAATATCGTCGTAATTTAGCTAACGCATCAACGTCATAAACAGTTTTCTGAATCCATCGCTTCATCTACAGTGTGTTGAACCTGTTACAGAGTGTGAGACAGGAGCGCCGAAGACACGCCACCGTGTGTCGCGTTGTTCCAGTTGCAGGACGGATTCAGGTTATGGTTCAGCAAGCCTACCCAATGCGTTGTTAGATAAACGCAATTGACGGGTCGCTGTGTGGGCGGTACGGTACAGGCTTATACGCTAAGGGGGGTACGATGACCGAAGAGACAGTAACTCGCGCTCAACTTAGCGAAGCAGTCTATCAGGAAGTTGGACTGTCCCGAAACGAGTCCGCTCAACTGGTGGAAACGGTTTTGAAGGAAGTCGCCGACGCACTGGCGGATGGTGAAATGGTCAAAATCTCTTCCTTTGGTAGTTTTTCGGTGCGTAAGAAGGGCGAACGTATTGGCCGCAACCCCAAAACTGGGGAAGAGGTACCGATTATGCCTAGGCAGGTTCTCGTCTTTCGGCCATCTCATGTTCTCAAGAACAGGATCAACGAAGGTATGCAGGCGCTTGAAACACGGGAGACGGGTGAATGAACACCGCCGAGGTGACAGAATCTGGCGCACGCCGCGTAACGAAATCGGCCAGTGCGTTCCGCACAATTAGCGAAGTTGCCGCCGATCTCGATGTGCCGCCACACGTGTTGCGTTTTTGGGAAAGCAAGTTTCCGCAGATTAAACCGCTTAAGCGCGGTGGTGGTCGCCGTTACTATCGCCCGGAAGATGTGGATTTGCTGCGCCGCATTCGCGAGCTTTTGTACCGCGACGGTTACACGATCAAAGGCGTTCAGAAACTTCTGAAGACCCCGAACGCCAAACTGACTGATGAGGACCGTCTGGCTCCCGGCCAAGCGCCCGAGATGCCGTCCGACGACGTTGATCTGCATATCGACCCGGTAGAAGTGCCTGTGGCACCCCGCCTGCCCACCTTAGCCCTGTCGCGCGGGCCGGTTGCCGTGTTGCCGATCGAGGCGCGCAGCGTGCTGGAAGATGCAATTGCCGAGTTGGAAGTAGCCCACCGCGCCCTCATCCGCAGCCTGCCACGCTAAGGCGCGTTCCTAGGCTATGGTTTGAAAAGGCGATCCTGCGGGGTCGCCTTTTTGCTGGGGCGACGGCACCCATAAACCCTTGGCAGCCCATATAACCCCGCATCGTGCCATCGCTTGCAAGCCTCGTGCGCCCCGTCTATAGTCGTCGCCTGTTGTGGTGAAAGCCGCATCGAAACGGTCGGAGCGTAGCGCAGCCTGGTAGCGCATCAGACTGGGGGTCTGGGGGTCGCAGGTTCGAATCCTGTCGCTCCGACCATTTTTCCCCCGATAAATCAATGACTTACGGAAAGCGTCCTTCAGGGGCGCTACTTCCGTTTTTGGCTGTGTCCGACTGGTGTCCGAAAATGGACCAATTCTGAACGGACATGGGCAAGGATGGGGCAGGGGAGGCGTTCGGCGAACGATAGCGAAGGCGACACGCTTTCGAGGTTGACATTCGGAAAACCGGAGATAATATCAGAAGGGCGCAATAACCTGCTGACTGCCTAATTGGCGGGCCGCGCCATAGATATTGAGGCGTCTCGGGGATGGGCACCTGGGGTAACTTGGGCTGACCTTGAAGCCGCCCAAGTTATAGCCAGCCTAATTTTTAGGCAATTCCGGTGGACCGACCACTATTCGGCGATGACCTCGCATCGGGCTTCTTCACATCCCTCTACAAGAGGGAAGAAGGAGCTTGGCTATGCCAGACACCCAAAATCCGCTTGCCGATCTAATTCCTGAGGCCGAATTTGCGGCATTACTCGGGCTTAAGTGCTTGCGAACATTACAAAAATGGCGTCAGCAGCGCAAAGGGCCGGAACCGATTAAGGTTGGCCGCAAGGTATTTTACAAAAGGGAGACAGTGATTCGCTGGCTCGACCGCCGCGAAGGCTGGGAGGGCTGAGACATGAGCAAGATTCAGTGGACCGAATCAACTTG
>JAAFIC010000093.1 GCA_013298565.1 Alphaproteobacteria bacterium
TGCGCCCTTCCGACAGAATGAGCACCAGCGCCGCAACTTCCCCCACGCGGCCCGCAAGCCCCGCCGCGCGCAGGCGCAGCCAACCTGCGGCATCATCGAAACTCTCGCCGCTGCGGTTGGTCGGGGCGGCCAGAAAATCCCACGCGAAGGGTGGCAGCGGCTCTTCCAGCCCATCGAAGGCGGCAAAGACCAGCGCGACCAGGGCAGGATCGGGCGCGGGCGGCGTTTCCACCCAGTCTTGTAGCAAAGGCGTATCGACCAAAGCCGCCTGCTCTCCAAACGCAAGGCGCGCGAGCATAACAAGCCGGGGCAAATCGGCTGCGGCCACAGGGTCGCGCTCTGCCGAGCGGCGCAACAGCGTTACCCAGGGCGCAGCGGCGCGGGGCGTATCACTCAACAGCAAGGCCCGCGCGATGATCGAGGCTTGCGGCACGGCACCCGGCAGCACGGGCAGGGCGCGCAGCAGCGGCGTATAGAGGCGGGCAGCGAGGGGCAACAGTTTTGCCCGTTGCGCCGTTAAGAGGGCATCGGCAAGGGCCACCACTTGCTGCGCGGGCTGCGTCGCGCTCAATAGGGCCACATGGGCGGCAGCACGCTCTTGCCCCGCGCCGACATCTCTGTAGAGAAGATCAAGCTGGGCGAGCGGCAGCGCCCCCCTCAGCGCGGCGGCTTCTGCAACCCCGAGCCGGTTGAGGGCTGGGACATGAGGGGCTTCTGCGAGCAACGCCAGCCCCGCGCCCGTACCCGGTACCATGCTAGAATCGGACGGTAGCAGCCCTTGCGCGCGCAAAACGACAGCCGTGGGAATTGATAGGCTTTGATGGGGCGGCCAGGAAAAATCACCGAGCGGCTTGCCGCTACTCAAGCGCTCGGCCACTAGCGCCAGCGCAGGACTAAGCGCGGTTTGATCGCGCACCTGCTTCAACAGAACTGCGACCTCCTTCGACTGGTCGCGCAGCAAAAGGCAGGTGAGGCGAATGCTGAGCCAGAACCCATCTTCTACCCCTTGGCGCTGGGCATGGCGGGCGCAGGCGTCGGCCTCTTGCCCGGCAGTGAAGGCGCGCAGCACTTGAGCGCGGGTCAGGTCTTCTTGGACCAAGCGACGGGGCGGCACCCGCGCCAGAATCGCATCAACCGCCGCGCCCTCGCCCCATTGCGTGAGCGCGATGAGCCGCGCCCCTAACAGTGCCCCGGTATCGCTGGCGTGGATTGGTGGGCCGGGCGGTAAATCGGCTTCCAGAACCATCAGCCGCTTGGCGAGGCTCCGTAGGGGAGCCGAGGGAATATCGCGCGGCAGCCGTTGCAGAAATTGCGCGAAAGTCGCCCGGCTGGTGTCTTGCCACAGGTCCGGTGGCAGCGGCGCGGGGCCACTGAGGTCCGTTTCGGTCGGGAGGCCCAAGGCATCCAAATCCGCAGGCGGCAGCGCTACTGCCCCCGCCGGTCCTGCAAGCCACGTTAGGAAAAGCCCAAGGGCGACCCCGGCCAAGGCTGGCCCCGGTCGCGCTCGGCTATTTCGCCAGCTTTTCATTCGCTATTTGTTTTTCAATCGGGGTTTTAGGCGCTGGAATCGAGACCGTTGCGAACAGAACAAAAGTGCCGATCAAGCCTAGAATCACTACTCCGCCGAGGATTAACCCAAGCCGTGCCATGTTTTACCCTCCGCCCGAGGCCCCCCTTCGGCAGGTTTGCTTAGGAGGACGAGGGGACGTTCTATGCGTCGTCAGTCGAGCGGGCTTGTTCGCCCGCCGTGTCCCGCGCATAGTGGGGCAAGCGCTGGATTCCCGCAATGCGAAGACGAACCGTTCATGTCCCATTCTGCCGAGCCTGACCCATCCCCTTCTGTCGTTGCGAGCTTCACACCAGCGCGGACGGTTGTGCTGATTGGGTTGATGGGGTCGGGCAAATCCTCGGTTGGCCGCAAGTTAGCCCACCGCCTCGCCCTGTCGTTTCGCGACGCCGATAGTGAAATCGAGCACGCGGCGGGGCTTAGTATTCCTGAAATCTTTGCGACTCACGGCGAGGCCTATTTCCGCGATGGCGAGCGCCGGGTGATCGCCCGGCTGCTGGACGAGCCGCCGCATATTCTGGCGACGGGCGGCGGCGCTTACATGGACCCGCGCACGCGGGCAGCGATTGCGGACAAGGGCCTATCCATCTGGCTGCGCGTCGAACTCGACGAGTTGGTGCGCCGCACGGCCCGCCGCAATCACCGGCCCTTGCTGAACCAGGGCGACCCACGCCAGATTCTCGCCAGCCTGATGGAGCAGCGCTACCCCGTCTATGCCGATGCCAACCTAACCGTCGATGGCGGTGCGGGCGATGTCGATGAAATGGTGGACCGCGTGCTAGCCGCCCTGATCGCTTACTCTAATTCGGCCAAAACGGCCCCCGCTCACAGCGAGTAAACCCCCATGTCCGCTCTTGCTTCCGCCGATGCTCCCCTCCGTCTCTCGGTGGCCTTGGGTGATCGCGCTTATCCCATTCTCATCGGCTCCGGGCTGCTGGACCTTGCCGGAACCTGGATTACGCCGCTGCTGAAGGGGCGCACCCGCGTGGTGGTGATTACCGATAGCACTGTCGGCCCGCTGCACCTGTCCCGGCTGGTCGCGGGGCTTGCTGCGTCCGGGATCACGGCGGCGGCGGTAACGGTTCCAGCGGGGGAGGGCAGCAAAAGCTGGGCGGGGATCGAGAGCCTCGTTGATCGGCTGCTGGAGCTTCGGGTCGATCGCGGCACGCTGCTGCTGGCGTTGGGCGGCGGCGTGATTGGTGATTTAGTCGGCTTTGCGGCGTCGATCCTGATGCGCGGTATCGAGTTCGTGCAAATCCCAACGACGCTGCTGGCCCAGGTCGATAGTTCCGTTGGCGGTAAGACCGGGATCAACACGAAAGCGGGAAAAAATCTGGTGGGCAGCTTCCATCAACCGCGCCTCGTGCTGGCCGATCTCGACTGCCTCGCTACGCTGCCCGTGCGCGAGCGCCGCTCCGGCTATGCCGAGATTGTGAAGCACGCGGTTATTGCCGACGCTGCTATGTTCGACTGGCTCGAAGCCGGGGGCGGGCAGGCCGTGATTGCGGGCGATTCGGCGGCATTGGCGCGCGCCGTGCAACATTCCTGCGCGACTAAAGCCGCGATTGTGGCGGCTGATGAGCGGGAGGGCGGGCAGCGCGCGCTGCTCAACTTCGGTCACACCTTCGGGCACGCCTTGGAGGCAGAAACTGGCTTTTCCGACCGGCTTTACCACGGCGAGGCGGTGGCGATTGGCATGGTGCAGGCGATGGACCTCTCCGTTAGTCTCGGCCTCTGCCCGGCGACCGACCGGGCGCGGCTGGCGGCGCACCTTACCGCCTGCGGTTTGCCCGTCGATCAAAGCGCCTGCGGGGGGCCGTTCGATCCGGCCCGGTTGATCGACCATATGCGCCTCGATAAAAAAGCTAAAGCGGGGGCGCTAACCTTCGTCGTGTGCACCGGCCTTGGCGCGGCGGCAGTGCGCGGCGCCGTGCCGGAAGCCGACGTTCTTCCGATTTTAACACATCGGTAATCTTTGCCCCTTGAAATGGACTCCTATTCGTCACACTGTAATGAAGAGAGAAGCGGAAAAACCCGCCGTTCGTGACGATAGGAGGAAGATGATGAAACGCACGCTCGTTCCGGGCATCGTAAGCGATACCCAGCCCTTCGCCCCCCTCAGTCCGCACCAGACGGTGCTGTCCGCCGCCGAAATGATGAGCGACCGCCGCATCGGTGCGGCAATGGTGGTGGAACACGGACGGCTGGTGGGCATTTTCTCGGAACGCGATCTGCTCACCCGGGTGGTGGCGCAAGGCCGTAATCCTGAGACGACGAAAATCGCCGACGTGATGACGCTGGACCCGCACACGCTGCCGCCAGACGCGACACCGCGCGAGGCACTTCACATTATGGAAAAAGGCAAGTTTCGTCATTTGCCTATCGTTGACGGCGATCAAATCGTCGCGATCATCTCCATCCGCGATTTGTTTGCAGCCGTGAATGAGGAATTGGCGAAAGACCTGGAACAGCGCGACACACTGCTGTTCGGCGCGGGGTACGGCGGGTAATGCACTTGAGGGCGCGTTAGGGTAAACTCCCCCCATGTATGATGATGTTGTCGATCTGCGCGATTTTTATGCCAGCCGCTTGGGCCAAGCGACGCGGCGGATTTTGGTGCGGCAGATGCAAGAGTTTTGGCCGGACGTGACTGGGCAAACTGTACTCGGCCTCGGGTTTGCCATACCCTATCTGCGCGGCTTTCGCGAGGAGACCGGGCGGACGATAGCCCTGATGCCCGCAGCGCAAGGCGTTATGCGCTGGCCGCCCGATGGGGCCAATCTGGTAGCGCTGGCCGACGACGATGATCTGCCGCTGCCCGATGAATCGGTGGACCGAGTGCTGCTGGTTCACGCCCTAGAACGCACTGAGCAACTGCGCCCGATGCTGCGAGAAATCTGGCGCGTGATGAGCGGTAGCGGGCGCTTGCTGATCGTCGTGCCCAATCGGCGCGGTATCTGGGCGCGGCTTGATCGGACCCCCTTCGGCGCGGGGTCGCCCTATTCGCCGGGGCAGGTGTCGCGGTTGCTGCGCGACAATCTGTTTACGCCAACGCGGCACAGGCTGGCGCTCTCGCTGCCCCCCTCCAATAGCAGGATGATGCTGCGCTTGGCCCCGGCCTTTGAAGCCTTCGGGCAACGCTGGTTCCCCAGCTTTTCCGGGGTGATCCTCGTGGAAGCCTCCAAACAGCTTTACGCGATTCCGCCCTTACGCAAAGTCGCCAAACGGCGCGGCGCGCTCATCCCCGCCTTCCCGCAAATCGCGCCGCAGCGGCGGGAAGAGGAGAGTGCGGAAACTGCTGGACCGGATTAGTTTCTAATGCAACTATACCTCAAAATCCTGACCGGGAGAGATAGTATGCAGACGGCTTCCGAGGGCGATTTTAACGCTGTAACGACGACAAAGATGACCCGTCTGCGCGGGCGGGCGCGACGAGGTCAGGGGGTTAGGTCACAGGCACCGTTCGGCCATTGGGGAACGCAGACCTTCATTGCAGCCCTAAGATGCGATGGCCTGACAGCACCCTGGGTCATCAACCAGCCGATGAACCGGAAAATCTTCGAGACCTATGTGGAAACCCAACTCGCGCCAACCCTAATGCCAGGCGATGTGGTGATCCTAGACAATCTCTCCAGTCACAAAAGCGAGAAGGCTAAGGCAATCCTCAAAGAAAGGGGGGCTTGGTTCCTGTTTCTGCCGCCCTACAGTCCTGATCTCAATCCAATCGAGATGGCCTTCGCAAAGCTCAAAGCCCACCCCAGGCGCATCAAAGCCAGAACCATCGACGCCCTTTGGAAGGCCGTCGGAGATATCTGCGACCTATACTCACCACACGAATGTTGGAATTATCTCAAAGCCGCAGGGTATGCGCCAACCTAAAAGCTCGATGCTCTAGATCGGCACTATCTATCCCGCGATGTGGAAATGGCCGAATCGGCGATTCGGAAGCGTGAAGCGGCGGAGAAAATTTCCGACCGCGCAGCTTAAGAGATGGGTGAGATGGCTGTAACCCGCAGAAAGCGTGGCTGGGACGGGAGGGATCGAACCTCCGAATGCCGGGATCAAAAGCCTTGCCACGCTGTTAATGGGAAAAGGAAATTTCGCCACCGCCCAGGAGAGCACTTTTCACAAAATCAAAGTGTTAGAGCACAAATACCGCCCAGCGCTGGGCTCGCTGGCATCGCGCGCGACTAGAAAATATTTTGAGGAAGCATCTCTGCCAAAATCACTTTTTGGCCGAATAAGTCTAGTATTAATTGAGAAATCGTATTATACGTATAATACTAATCTATTAAGGAAGGAGGGAAGCATGTCCACCGTGGGAGCGCTCGAATTTCAGCGTAAGTTTGGTGAATATCAACATCAGGCGCAACGGGAGCCCGTCGAGATTACGCGGCACGGTCGACGGGAATTCGTGCTGATGTCCGCCGAACATTACGATTGGCTGAAAGCAGCAGCCCAGCGCAGCCACCGAACCGCCGATGCCGCCGATGTCGTGCTTCAGGCGGTCGAACGCGCCGAGATGGACCCGGAACACGCCCCCCTCGACGATCTGTTGCGGTAGGATACACGCGTGTCGTTACCGGAGCCGAAGCCTGGGCTCATCGTTCGGTATGATTTTCTCTGGTCCCATGAGGCTGGGCGCGGTCAGGATCAAGGAAAGGATCGCCCCGCGTGCCTCGTTGCGGCAACCGATAGCGCCGTACGGCCACGCTATGTCGTTCTTCTCCCCATCACCCATACGCCGCCCTCCGGGGATACGGTTGGAATAGAGATCCCGCTCAAGGTTAAACTGGCCTTGGGACTGGATGAACTTCCCAGTTGGATCATTCTTTCAGAACATAATATCGACGAATGGCCCAACAGCGGCCTATCGGCCATACCGGGTAATCGCGGAGCCTTCGCCTACGGCTTCATTCCACCCGGTTTATTCGCAACGGTTAAAACCGAGTTTCTACGCCTCGCTCAACAGAAGCGAAGTAATGCCGTTCGCCGATAGCGCCGCATTGTAAAGCAATGTCGACCCCGCCTCTGAGATTTTTTGCCCCATGGAAGGGATTTTTTCTGGCAGGGCTCGAACCTAAATCTTTGAGGAGCGACATTATCAACAATAGTACATTTTCTAATAAAATATTGGCCCAGAACATTTTAAGTGAGTCCCGGTGAACAAAAAATGCTCTATTACTCGTTAAAGAAGATGAGCTTTGCCTCTTGGGGCGTTACGGATGAATTGACCAGCGGCGCAAAAGCCTCACGACATTTTTCCTCGGGTGCCCTCTCCCAGCGTAGAAGCCATTGATCAGATGGCGACATATATCGGAGATCTATATTCTCGTAGCGTATCGTATCGCCAACTCGCGTCTCAAACGAAAATCCCCCATTTGTCATAAATCCTGAAAAGAAATACATATATTTATCTGGACACCCGCAATAACCGTGTGATTTTGCTGTTTATTCGGGCTTTTGGGGCGTTATCGCTGGTTTAGGCGTATTTTTTGGGTGATTTTTCGCCTTTTTCACCCCGACTTTGAGTGTTTCCCGGTTTTCCGGGCGGATTCATCGTGCTGCGGCGTGTTTTTCCTGGAAAATGAGCCGGTCGAAGTTGTAGGCGAGATTGGCGAGGGTGAGTTTGGCCTCGGCCCGCAGCAGGCCGATGGTGCGGATGAACAGGCCGAAGCGGTTTTTTTGATGAGCGAAGACGTGCTCGACCTTGGCCCTGATGGCGGATTTGGCGGCATTGGCCTTCGCGGTTGCGCGGGGCATCGGCTTACCTTTGGGCTTCTTGCGATGAATGTGGCTGGTCAGCATCCGGTCGGCGAGCCAGGCTTCGTTCCTCTGGGAGCGGTAGGCGGTATCGGCCCAAACGGCGCTGCTGGTATTTTGACGGTCGATGAGGTGGGGCAGCATCCGGCCATCGGCGTGGGCGGCGGAGGTTACAGCCGCGGCGCGGATGAAGCCGAACCGCCGGTCGATACTGATATGAGTTTTATAGCCGAACACCGGCACAGCGATCAGCGGAAGCGGTGTGCCATCCTGCCGGAAACGCTGTTTTCCGCCGATCTTCAGCGTCCAGCGCGCCTCCGTATCCTTCTGGGCTGCTTTCGCCGGTTGGTCCGGCCAGATTTCCGGGGCGGTTTTGCCCGCCTTGATCGCCTGCTGCTCGCCTTCGGTGTTGCGCTGTTTGGGGGCTGGGACCAGCGAGGCATCGATGATCTGGCCGGCCATCGGGATATAGCCCTTCTTCTGCAACTGCCAATCGAAGGCCTTCATCACCCGCGTCAGCGTGCCCGTTTCTGTCAGCCGATTACGAAAATGCCGGATGGTATTCTCGTCCGGCGTACGATCTC
>JAAFIC010000094.1 GCA_013298565.1 Alphaproteobacteria bacterium
TGAAGAGAGATAGAGCATTAAGTTTAGATCTTTGCCATTCTGTAATGTCTAAAACAATATTAGACTTCTTTAGTTGCTCACTCAGATCGAAATCCACTTGCGTGTCGGAAAATTTGAAATTTTGTTCGATAAGGTTTTTGTATGCGGCGTGGTTAACGCCGAACTCAATCATTCTCTTGGGAGTTAAAGATTTAGCAATCACAAATGAAGTACTGGCCGGATACGGTTCAAGGCCGAATAAGCAGCCCAAATTACATAAATACCGGGTGCCAACTTCGCTGCGTGTCGCGCGGATGCCGCCCGCATGTTCTGTTAACACACCTGTATAGCAGAGAATCCGAAGGGCTGCTTTGACCGGCCCAGGGGCATCTCTATGAATCCAAATATAGCAAGTAGAATTTCGCTCATTACTGAGATATACATCGTTTTTCTTTTTTAAATCTGGTAAAACTATATCCTCAAGAAAATTACGCCCCCAGTCGATAGTAGGTCTGTGGCCAGAGTATTTCTCAGATAATGCTGAGTGTTCTGACCAAATGTCGGAGCGATAAAATTGCTTTATTACTGTATTCACGTCAGATGAAGACATTGACGATGCGGAAAAAACCGTCTTGAGAAGAATTCGAGGATTTCCAGTAGCAGCAAAGGCTAAAATTGCAAAATTTTGTGCATTTCTTGCAATATTCTTAAGAAGCGTAGAATTTGCTTGCTTCTCAACTATTTTTCTCATGCTATCAACATACGTGGCAGAGCTTATATCTCTATTGATCGAAAGCATTGTTGCGTCATGCGTTGGTTGAAAGGTTTCGCCAAAACTAGTGACACCTGGATATACAGCTGCGTTGCATGTGATGCAGTGACTCCGAAGATCACGAAATAATGTAAAGAACTGTCTTTGCTGAGATGGTAGAAAGATGTGCGCCGCCTCATCCATAAATATAGAAATTCTCTTTATACCAATTTCTTCAACAAAATCTTCTAGGGCGTATTTCACGCTCTCAATGCTTGGTATAACACTTGCGTCAATCGCTTGACCTGGTGTTTTCCAAGAATTTTCGTAAAGTTTTATGATTTCATCAAGAGTATTATTATTCGATTGCGACGTTGTTGAACCGGATAAGATGCTCGCTGAAGCTGGCGTAGCAACCATAAGGCCCAGTTTCTTCGCAACTCTCAATATTGCTGTGCATAGAACGGCAAGCATCCAATGTCGAAATTGATTTGAATCCCCTGTTCGTAGTAGAGCGCTACTAACAAATGTTACATATACAGGAACAATGCCAGTTTCTGCGCAATCAAGCAGTAACTCTTGCTCCGCAACACGCATAAGAAATGATTTTCCAATACCACGACTGCCAACCAAAATAGTTGGATTAATACCTTTCAATTGATCAACTAACATTCTATCTTCGTCCGTCTCAACAAAGTAACTCAGTATGTCTTTTGGTCCTATGTCCTCTGTTCTATAGAAAAGATCATTCATTCTCTAGTTCCTTTCAGAAAATCTCTTACCGGCTCTAAAGCCCCAAACGACTCCATAGCTAAATCTTGAATCTTACTTATTCCTTCAGAATTTATGTGAGGAAGATATCTACTAATAAACGCAAATTTAACTACTAATACGGCGGTATCTGCTCTCTCTAACCAACTATCTATATTCTCGGCGCTAAATAGTATCTCTGAGTCGATACCATTATAAGATAAATGATTGCCGTGAACATATTCTGAGCATTCCCGATATAATTTTAATGCTAATGCATGGTATTCATCAGAATATTCCTTCATATCATCAAAGAAAGCGGTTAAAAAATTTTTCGAGAATATTCCTGTTTCTTTCGAAGTTATAGCATTCCAGTTCAGATCTTTTTTTCCCTTTAACCATAAATGCATGTCCATTTCATGAGCAGAAAATAAAATGCTGCAAAGCGATAATTCGAGAAACAATCTAAGGCTCACATGTGCTTGACGATAGTGAGAAAACGCCAACGCATACAGAGCATGTTGATATTCAACTAATGCTAATCTAAACATCTGTTTTTCAGGCCGCTCATTTAATAATCCCGCAAGCATATCTAGGTCTTCCGCGTTATTATGTGCTACAATAAATTTAGTAAAACGAACCCGGTCTTCTGATAAATTTGAGAAACATTCTGTGCTGCGGGACAATATCCTGAGATAATGATCGGAAACCATTGGATAGTTCTCTGCCTTTTTTAGTATGTATATTACTACTATATAATTATAATATGCCCAATTTTTCCTGTTAGTGCAAGATTAATTTTACGATGATCCACAGATTATAAAATATTTGGCGGAGGGGATGAGATTCGAACTCACGGTACGGTTTCCCGTACACACACTTTCCAGGCGTGCGCCTTCAACCACTCGGCCACCCCTCCACTGCGGGCCGCACCATAACGGAAACGGCCCGGCGATCAAGTCTTTAGTAAGCGGTCAACTCCTCAGGGTTCCTCCGGTTGCCTTGGCGACGGCGCTTGTGATGGCGGTTGCCACTGTTTCGATCTCGGCGTCGGTCAGGGTGCGGTCCATCGGGGTGAGGGTAATGCTAAGGGCGACCGATTTTTGCCCCTCCGGCACGCCCTTGCCCGCGTACACGTCGAACACGGCCACGTTGGAAATCAGCGCTTTATCGGCAGTCCGCACAGCGCGGAGGAGGGTTTCCACCTCCACCGACCGATCGACCAGGAAGGCGAAATCGCGCTGCACGGCTTGGAAGGCCGATACCTTCAGCATCGGGCGGGCGCGGCCTGCTTTGGTTTTGGGCAGCGGCACCGCCTCTAAATGAAGCTCGAACACGGCCACGGCGGCATCCAGATCATAGCGCTCGGCGACAATCGGGTGCAGCAGGCCGAAGTGTCCCAAAACCTGCTTCGGCCCGAGCTTAACGCTGCCCGATTGGCCCGGATGGAACCAAGCGGGTGCATCGCGGGTGAGCGGCATTCCGTCTGGGTTGAGGCCAGCCAAGCGCAGGGCCGCGAACAGATCGGCTTTGGCATCGAAAGCATCCACCGGGCGGGCGGTGCCGCGCCAGGTGCGCTCCACGGCCTCGCCAACGCGGACACCGACGATGATCGTGCGTTGGCCATTGGGGCGGGCAGACACGAACCCCGGCCCGGCTTCAAACAGCGCGGGCGAGGCAACACCGCGCGCCCGGTTGCGGGCGGCGGCGGCTAGCAGGTTTGGCAGCGCCGAGGGGCGCATCTGGTCAAGATCAGCGGCGATGGGGTTCACCACTGCAAGCTCCTCCTGCCCGCCGCCAAAGGCCACGGCATCGGCTTTAGCGAGGAAGGACCACGTGACGGCCTCGAACAGCCCACGCCCGGCTAGCAGGCGCTTCAACTGCGTCAAACGCTTCTGGGCCGGGGAGATGGCAAGTGGCGGCAAACCTTCGACTGCGAGGGAGACGGGTTCGATAGCGTCCAGCCCATGAATGCGAAGGATTTCTTCCACCAGATCGGCCTCGCCCTCAATATCGTCGCGCCAGGAGGGCGGGACGACCGATAGAGTGTCGCCGCTTTGGATTACGCCGAACCCCAGGGCGGTGAGAATCCGCGCCTGCTCCTCCGCCGCAATCGCAACGCCGCCAAGGCTTTCGCACCGGCTGGGGCGGAGGTTGAGCGTGCGGGGCGTGTTCGGCACGGTACCCGCCTGGATCACCGGGCCAGGAATGCCGCCGCAGAGGTCGAGAATGAGTTGCGTGGCAAACGCCAAACCGTTTTCGCAGAAACCGCTATCAATCCCGCGCTCGAACCGATACCGCGCGTCCGACAGAATCCCCAGCTTGCGGCCCGTGCGGGCCGTGCTGAGGGGGTCGAAATAGGCGATTTCCAGCAGCACGTCAGTGGTATCGAGATCGCAGCCAGTGCCCTCGCCACCGATAATGCCGCCGAGGGAGATAACACCGCTGCTATCGGCAATCACCGTCATGCCGGGTTCCAGCGCATAGGTCTTGCCATTCAGCGCGGCAAGGCTCTCGCCGACTTGCGCCGGGCGGATGGTAACATCGCCTTGCACCTTGGCGAGATCGAACACATGGGCCGGGCGGTTCATGTCCAGCGTTAGCAGGTTCGTGATGTCCACCAGCGCCGAAATGGGGCGTAGGCCAACGGCTTGCAGCTTTTGCTTCAACCACGCCGGGCTTTCGGCATTGGTCACGCCCTTAATCACGCGGGCGAAGAAGACCGGGCAGGCGCGGTTATCGTCGGGCAGATTAAGGCTGATCGCGGGGCCGGGCAGGGGCTGGGCGACAATTGGCGGCACGGGCAGCGGCTTTAACGTGCCAACGCCCTTGGCCGCCAAATCCCGCGCAATGCCGCGCACGCCCAACGCATCGGCCCGGTTGGGCGTTACGGCGATTTCGATGACTGGATCGGCAAGGCCCAGCAGATCGCCAAGCTCCACCCCCACGGGGGTATCACTCGCCAAGTCCATAATGCCTTCGTGCTCGTCCGACAGGTTTAACTCCCGCGAGGAACAGAGCATCCCTTCGGAGGCTTCGCCGCGAATCTCGCCCTTTTTCAGCGTGATGCCGGAGTTGGGGACGATCATGCCGGGCAGGGCGAGGATTGTCAGCAGCCCGTCGCGCGCATTGGGGGCACCGCAGACGACCTGGATTTCGCCCGCGCCGGTATCGACCCGGCAAACGCGCAATTTATCGGCGTTCGGGTGCTGTTTCGCCTCGATAATGCGCGCGGTCTTGAAGCCTTTCAGCGGCGCAGACGGGTCGGTGATCCCTTCCAACTCCAGCCCCACGCTGGTGAGCGCGTCGGTGATCGTTTCAAGCGACGCATCGGTATCGAGATGCTGTTTGAGCCAAGATAGCGGGAATTTCATCGGGCCAACCCCGTAATCAGCGAGGGAATATCGAGCGGCGGAAAGCCGTAATGGTCGAGCCAACGGGTGTCGGCATCAAAAAAGGTCCGCAGGTCGGGAATGCCGTACTTCAGCATGGCGATACGTTCAATCCCCATACCGAAGGCGAAGCCCTGGTACTCGTCCGGGTCCAGCCCGCAGGCGCGGAGGACGTTCGGGTGGACCATGCCGGAGCCGAGGATTTCCAGCCAATCGCCATAATTGCCGATCTTGAGTTCCCCGCCACGGCGTAGGCAGCCAATATCTACTTCCGCCGAGGGTTCGGTAAAGGGGAAGAAGCTCGGGCGAAAACGCACCGGCACGTCGTCCACCTCAAAATAAGCGCGAACGAAATCGGTCAGGCAACCGCGCAAATGGCCCATATGGGTCTTTTTGTCGATCACCAAGCCTTCCACCTGATGAAACATCGGCGTGTGCGTCATATCGCTGTCCGACCGATAGGTGCGGCCTGGAATAATCACGCGGATTGGCGGGGCCTTGCCAAGCATCGTCCGCACTTGCACCGGCGACGTGTGGGTGCGGAGCAACATGCGGTGACTGCCATCTTTCCCTGGTTCGGGCGAATCCGGCAGGTAGAAAGTATCGTGCATTTCCCGCGCCGGGTGGCCGATGGGGAAGTTTAGGGCGGTGAAATTATGGAAATCATCCTCGATGTCCGGCCCTTCCGCGACAGAAAAACCCATCTCGCCGAAAATCGCCACGATTTCATCAATCGTTTGGCTGATGGGATGGATTTTGCCCGTGCGTAACCCTTCGACGGGAAGAGAAATATCAAGGCGCTCAGACGCAAGCCGCGCTGCTAAAGCGCTGGCTTTTAGCACGGTTTGGCGGTCGGAAAGCCGTGCTTCTAGCGCTTGCTTGACCGTGTTGACGGCCTGACCGAAGGCGCGTTTATCCTCCGGCGGTAGCTTGCCGAGGCGGGCCATCAGCCCGGCCACCGTGCCGCTTTTGCCGAGATGGGCAACGCGCGCCGCATCCAGCGCGGCAAGATCGGCGGCGGCATCGAATTCGGCCAGCGCCTTGGCTTGGCTTTCTTCTAGCGACGAATGATCGCTCATCAGGGCACCTTTGCGACAAAAAGTATCAAAATTCTCAAAAAGAAAGGGCCGCTCCGCAGGGGGAACAGCCCTTTCAATACCAACTCTCAGCGATTAAGCGGCGTTACGCCACCTTTACGCCGCCAGAGCAGCCTGGGCCTTTTCGACCAAGGCTTTAAACGATGCCGGCTCCCGCGTGGCAATATCCGATAGAACCTTACGGTCCAACGTAATGCCCGCTTTCTTCAGCCCGTTAATGAACTGCGAATAGATCATGCCATGTTCCCGCACACCGGCATTGATGCGCTGAATCCAAAGCGCGCGAAACGTACGCTTCTTATTCCGGCGATCCCGGTAGGCGTATTGCAGCGCCTTTTCGACCTTTTCCAGCGCAATGCGGTAGTTGGACGAATTACGGTCGCGATAACCCTTGGCAAGACCAAGAATCTTTTTATGACGAGCATGGGACGTTACGCCCCGCTTAACACGTGCCATTTTCTAAAATCCCAGCGTTCGATTAGCGGTTGTACGGCATGTACTTGAGAACGAGACCGCGATCGCTTTCGCACATGATCTCGGTCCGGCGGGCTTGGCGAATCATCTTTTTAGGACGCTTGCTCATGCCGTGGCGCTTGCCGGCAACACCAAACTTAACCTTACCGCTGGCCGTGAAGCTGAAACGCTTCTTGGCACTGCTTTTCGTCTTCATTTTGGACATTTTGGCCTCCATTCGGGGGAATATGAACCAACCGGCCAGGCTGTCCGTCTGCCTGGGCGCGATTAGTCCCAAGGGTATTACCCCAAGGGAGCGCGGAGTATAGCCAGATCCATCCGCGATGCAAGCGCGATCCTGCTACGGTTTGCGCGCAATCGTTGGCGCGGGCAGTGCGCGAGCGTAGAGGTTGGGATCGGCAAGAAGCGATTCAGCTACGGCCATGTCCACATCGGTCGCGCGCGGTTTGGTCAGAGGCGGGCAAAGGCCGACCAAGGTTTCGCGCGCGGCTTCTGTCGCTTTATCAACGGTTCGGCGGGCTTGCAGCACGTCTTCCGGGTGGAAATCCGGAGTGCGGAGGTCTGCGGTAATCTGTGCCGCTGCCGACGGTGAGTCGGGCTGCCGCGACGTGCAAACAGTGGGAACCACGCCGTATTTATGCAAGGAATAGCCCAAGGGCGAGTGTAGGCGCATCGTTGTCATAATAAGCTCGCCCTTATTGGGCAAATCCTCATACACCGTTTGCACCAAGCCTTTGCCGAACGAGCGAGAGCCAACGATAACTGCCCGCCCTCGATCTTGCAGCGCTGCCGCGAGCACTTCGGAAGCCGAGGCCGTTTGCCCGTTTGTTAGCAAAACTAAAGGAACTTTCGTCGAGATCAACTCATCGCCCGAAGTGGCGGTGCTCTCGCTGACAATACCGCGCCGGTCGCGCACGGTCATAATCGGGCCTTCTGTTAGAAAAAAATCGGCGATTTCAAGCGCTGTGCGGAAAGTTCCACCGGGATTATCGCGCAGATCCAGCACCATCCCGCGCAACGGCCCGGCATCGGCGACTTTCTTTACTTGAGTTTTGAAGGAATCAATCGTGCCTTCATTAAACCCCAAGAGTTTTACGGTCGCAAGGCCCGTATCCTCCCGCTGAGCGCGCACGGTCACTTGATAGATTTTGGCGCGGCTCAAAGTGCGGGTAAAGGCGGGTGCCGCACCGCGCTGTACCGCCAGCGTTACGGGGGAGCCAATATCGCCGCGCAACAGTGCAAACAACTGCGTTAGCGTAAGCGATTGGACGGGCCGGTCTTCCACGGTTAATAGGCGGTCGCCCGCTTCCAGCCCGGCGCGGGCGGCGGGAGTGTCTTCCAGCACCGACCGGATGATGCCGATTTGC
>JAAFIC010000095.1 GCA_013298565.1 Alphaproteobacteria bacterium
CGGGAAACACTCAAAATCGGGGTGAAAAAGGCGAAAAATCACCCAAAAAACACGCCTAAACCAGCGATAACGCCCCAAAAGCCCGAATAGACGACAAAATCACACGGTTATTGCGGGTGTCCAGCTATCGATCGACTGCCGGCGCGCCATGACGTCGTGCAGTAAGATTGGAGCACAATGACCGTGGTTCACTAATTCGGTCAAAGAGGGGGTGAATGAGGGCATGAGGGCTCCTTCCCGCCCCCGTTATTTTTCGGGGGGCGGTTCTTTGTTGCTGGTTTAGGGGCTTTACGCTCGGGTGATGCCTTTACCGAGGCTCCGAGGCAGCGCTAGGCGGCCTCTTCGAGCAGTCGTTTCGCGAGGGGCGGTTCAACTCCGAAGTGGATCGTCGACTCTCGGAAAGCCGACTTTCAACCCATTCCGAAAGTTTGGCAGGTTCATAGAGAACTCGCCTTCCAAAGTGCCGCATCTCGGGACCTCCCCCGATCGACGCGTATTTGGCGAGAGTGCGGTGACTCATGGGGATGCCCAGCCGCCGAATAAATTCAGCAGCCTCCTCACGCGTTAGGAGTTTTTGGTGGTTTTCCATGTGTTGGGTGACTCCGCCCTACGTGCTCTCACGCACGCTGTTTAGGGCAATAGGGAGTTCAAACCGAATTTACTTAGGGGGATGAGGACTTGCTTACGCAATCAGCATCCAGCCCCATCAAAAAGGACTTGATCTAAAAACGGGCAGGTTGACTATGTATCAGTACATGAAAGGCCCAAGCGGGCGAAAACTTGAATCGGTCTTCACAGTAGGGGATCCACTGCTTCCTTGCCGTCACTGCGGTACGACTGCGTTCAGGCTTCTCAGGGCCTACGCCAAGATCCTTCAAATCGGAACAACAAAAAAATCTATGACCTTCAAACGGTAACAACTCTCCCGAACTGGCGCAAGATTTTCTTTGAGCAGGGAGATTAAATATTTTTCATCCACCTTCGTAGCTGCGTCACGGCAGGGGATACTGGTCGAGAGAATTCGGATATTGGCCCCCACCTCATTTTGCGCCCGAGTTTACTCCCCTGCGCTCCGATCACCCCAGCTATTCTGTGAGACGACACCTGATTTGAGCAGTCAGAGATAACCGGGATTTGGCGGGATAATCCGGGATTATGTGGGATAAACCAACATCTTACGGGAAAATTTCAGTTGAAATTGATTTGAGCACAAAAATTCGGCCGCAGCGGCAACGCGACAGGCGATTTGAGCACGTACATAAACTGCGCTCGCTTTGAAATCCGAGGCTATCGGGCATTCTCTTTGGCACGGTTACCTACCTCAAACTGTTGTGTTTGGACGATCCACGCAACAGTTTGCCACAGAACGAAAATGCCTTTTTTATTAAAGGCTTGAATGATCCAGCGCCAATAAGTGCAGGAATGCGAACTGTAACGCGTCGTTTCATGTTTTAGGGGTTAACCCGAAACTGTATCCTGCCGAACTTAAAATGATTTTAAATTCGATAAGTCATTGTTTTTAATAGAGATTTTTGGTGTTTCAAAAATTTGGTGCGACGGGAACTTGAAACTAGCAATTTCCGAGTTCATTGGGGGAAGTCGGAAATTTGGCTTCCGACTTTCTGGAGATTTCCGAGCTTCCCATCCCATTGATTATGATGATTTTTTTCATCAGTGCGGCTGAAGTTGCCTGTCAAACCCTATCCGAAACCCCCAGGGTAAGGGGCCGGTTTTGGAAAAGCTAACCGTCATTTTCGGAAAAACTAAGTCGCGGGCGACAGCTGTGGCAGCATCCCAAAACTCGTGCATATGACGTGATGTAGACTGCTCAAATCAGATGGCGCGAGTGCCCAAATTGGTTGGCGCGTGACAGAAAATCCCACCGAAGCCCGGTTCCTATGGTTCTGAAGAACTAACTGTCGTCTCACACTTTCTCCCCTGCGCTCCAATCACCCCAGCTATTCCACGATTTTCCTTCGCGTGGTGACATGGTGGTGACACAGCAAAAAGGGGTTAGCCGCTTTATGCTGCTAACCCCTTGATTTGTTTGGTGGAGCTAAGCGGGATCGAACCGCTGACCTCTACAATGCCATCGTAGCGCTCTCCCAGCTGAGCTATAGCCCCGAAACTTCTGGGTGCCGATAATCTCTTATCTGGCGTGGCTGGATTTCTAAAACATGCGCCCCGGCCTCGCAAGCAAAAAGTGACAGTTTTTTAGCAGCGCTGAAGGGATCGTCGGCAAGTGTGGGAGGGGGCAGTTATTTTGTCATCTTCAAAGGGTATCTTGAGCGTTGAGATATATCACTTTTTGCGCTTTTGAAGGGGCTAATCATGACGCAGACACTGATGCAAGTATCGTGGGTTGTGCTTGGGATGATGGCGGCGGCAACCCCTGCGCTCGCGCAACAAAGCGTGAAGCTGACCACGTTGGATTGGTGTCCTTACACCTGTGTTACCGCGCCGGATGGCGGGTTCAGCAGCGTCATCGTTCGGGAAGCCTTTAAGGCTATGGGGTATAAGGTCGAAATTGAGTTTTTGCCATGGCAGCGGGCGGTGGCTAAGGCAAAGGATTCGGCGGAGATTGCTGGGTATTTCCCCGAATACTCCGCTGAAATCCCGGACTTTAGCCTGTCGTCGAGCATTGGCACGGGGCCGCTAGGGCTGATTATGCGGAAAGGTGCGCCGGTTCCCCCGGCAACCGCCGAAGCGCTGCGGACGTTAAAGCTAGGTGTTGTCTCGGGATATGTGAATGCGGATCCGGTCGAGGCGGCGATGGCGGCAGGACTGAAGCCCGAAGGCGTTTCGGACGATAACACCAATATCCGCAAGCTCGCGGCAGGCCGGATTGATGCGGCAGAGATTGATCGACATGTCTTCGCGCACCTCTTAAAAACCGATGCGCGCTTGCTCGATGTGCGGGAGCAGGTGGTGTTTGCGCTGTCGTTAGAAGATAAAACCCTGCACGTTGCCTTCAATAAAAGCGAGTATGGTAAAAAAATCTCAGCAATTTTTGCCGAAGGATTGAGCAAAGTCGATATAAAGGGCCTTCAGCAAAAATATTTTGCAATGGCTCAGTAGGCAAAAACTCAAAGAAAAGGCCCGGTAGAGACGCCGGGCCTTTTTATTATTAGTGCCTCAGCGCTGATTAACGCTCGTCGTCCTCACCGATATTTTCAATGACTTCGGCCATATCGTCTTCGTCCTCACCAAGGTCGGACGTGTCTTCCATCAGGTCATCGTCTTCGTCGGCCACGGCATCTTCTGCCACCAGATCGGCTTCGACATCGGGCAGGTCCGCGACATCGGCAAGATCGGCTTCGTCCGCCACGGCGGCGACCACGGCGGCTTTAACGGGCTTATCATCGGGCAGTGGTGCGCGCGACCGGCGCGATTTTAGAATCGCTTCAGGATCGTAGGTCGTTGCACATTTTGGGCACACGATGGGATCACGGCCCATATCGTAAAAAGGTGCGCCGCAAGAATGGCAAATGCGCTTTGCGCCCCATTCGGGTTTCGCCATGTCAGCTTGTTCCTTAATCTTGGGGGATCAAATGGTCTTTGGCGTGCAATGCCAGGGGTATCGGCGCTTGTCAATCACCTGAAAGAAGATAGCGAGCGTGACAAGTCCGCACCCCGTCTTCTTACCCTTCATCCTAACAGACTGGCACACTTGAGAGCGGGCCGAATTTCGGGTACGCCGTGCGGCAGGTTTTCGCTTAAACGGGATATTATCACATGCATGCGCCTCGCCCGCTTCTTTCCCGCCGCGCCGGGCCGTTGTCTGGGACCATCTACGTTCCGGGCGATAAGTCTATCTCTCACCGCGCGCTCATGTTCGGCGGGCTGGCGTTGGGGGAAACGCGCATCACCGGGTTGCTGGAAGGCGAAGACGTGCTGGCGACTGCCGCCGCGATGCGGGCGATGGGCGCGACCGTTACCCGTGATGGCGTTGGCGCGTGGCGCGTTACCGGCGTTGGCGTTGGTGGGTTGATGGAGCCGGAGGCCCCGCTCGATCTTGGCAATGCCGGCACGGCCACACGGCTGCTTATGGGCGTGATCGCGGCCCACCCGTTCACGGCGTTCATGACTGGCGACGCCTCGTTACGCTCGCGCCCGATGGCCCGCGTCACGGTGCCGCTGGCATTGATGGGCGCGCGCTTTGTGTCCCGCTCCAAGGGCCGTCTGCCGCTGGCGGTGATCGGGACGGAAAACCCCACGCCGATCACCTACACGCTCCCGGTGGCCTCGGCGCAGGTGAAGTCGGCAGTGTTGCTGGCGGGGCTGAATACGCCCGGCGAAACCAGCGTGATCGAGCCGGAGCCAACGCGCGACCATACCGAAAATATGCTGCGGCATTTCGGCGCAGAGGTTCGGATAGAAGAGACGCCGGAAGGGCGTAAAGCCACCCTCGTTGGGCAGCCGATTTTAAAAGCGGCGGATGTGGTGGTTCCGGGCGATCCGTCGTCGGCAGCGTTTCCCGTGGTCGCTGCCTGCCTCGTGCCGGGGTCGGATATCATCGTTGCGGGTGTTGGGCTTAATCCGCTGCGGGCGGGGGTGTTTATCGCGCTGAAGGAAATGGGTGCATCCATCGAAGAGGTGAACCCGCGCACCGAAGGCGGCGAGCCGGTGGCCGATTTGCGCGTGCGCTTTGCCCCGCTGCACGGCGTTGACGTTCCGGCAGCGCGCGCGCCGAGCATGATTGATGAATATCTGGTGCTCGCAATGGCCGCCGCCTGCGCTTCGGGCCGCACCATTCTGCGCGGGCTATCGGAGTTGCGGGTGAAGGAAAGCGACCGACTTGCGGCGATTGCTGACGGGCTTGCGGCCTGCGGCGTGCGCGTGACCGTTGAGGGCGACGATTGCATCATTGATGGCACGGGCACCCCGCCGCAGGGGGGGATTGCGATTGCCGCCAAGCTCGATCATCGCATCGCCATGTCCTATCTTATTCTCGGTGCGGTTACGGCAGAGCCGATCACCATTGATGATGCGGCTCCCGTCGATACCTCTTTCCCCGGTTTTGCCGATTTGATGAATAGCCTCGGCCTAAAGATCGAAGGAGTGGCTTAACCATGCGCGTGATTGCGGTCGATGGTCCGGCAGCGTCGGGCAAAGGCACGATTGCCAAACGGCTGGCGGCGCATTTCGGCTTTCCCCATCTCGATACCGGCTTGCTCTACCGCGCGGTCGGCTGGGCGGTTCGGGACAGGCTAGACGATCCGCGCGCCGCGATTGCCGCAGCGGAAGCCTTCGATGTGGGCATGACCTGCGGGGAGGACTTGCGGCGTGAAGAAGCCGGGCAAGCCGCCTCCAAAATCTCGGCGATTCCCGAAGTGCGCGCGGCGCTCTTGGCGTTTCAGCGTAGCTTTGCTGCCCAAGCGCCGGGCGCGGTTTTGGATGGGCGCGATATTGGCACGGTGATTTGCCCCAGCGCGCCGGTAAAATTATTTGTCACGGCCTCCGTCGAAGTTCGGGCCGGGCGGCGGCACAAAGAGTTGCAGGCGCGCGGGAATCCTTCTATATACGCCGAGATTCTTGCGGACCTGATTGATCGGGACCGCCGCGATAGCGAACGCGCAACAGCCCCCCTTAAGGCGGCAGACGACGCGTTCCACCTGGAAACATCCAGTTTGGATGCCGACCAGGCTTTCGCGGCAGCCCTAGCCTATGCGGCCCCTCGGATAGCGTAACCGCCTTCTCGCACTGACCTTTTCTCCAAAGGGGCAGGGCTTGGGGGTTTTCGTCACTCTCCAACCCCGCGTTGCCGCCATCGTCCAGCGGTTGCGCTGTTCAGCTTCGATAGCCGAACCAGGGACAGCCGGACTGGAGCATAAATGACCACGAGTGAAAGCTTTGCCGCGCTTCTGGAAGAATCGCTGGGCACGGGTGATAATCTTGAAGGCACTGTCGTTAAAGGCATTATCATTGCCATCGAAAACGACTTTGCCCTGATTGATGTTGGCTTGAAGTCGGAAGGCCGTGTGCCGCTGCGCGAATTCGCAGCGCCGGGCCTGCCGGTTGAACTGAAGGTCGGCGATACGGTTGAAGTGTACTTGGAGCGCATGGAAGACAAGAATGGCGAAGCCAGCTTGTCGCGCGAAAAGGCCCGCCGTGAAGAAGCGTGGAATGTGCTGGAACGCGCGTTCACCGAACAACAGCGCGTGACCGGGATCATCTTTGGTCGCGTTAAGGGTGGTTTCACGGTCGATTTGTCGGGTGCCGTGGCCTTCTTGCCGGGCAGCCAGGTGGATATCCGCCCGGTGCGCGACATTACCCCGCTGATGGGATCGCCACAGCCGTTCCAAATTCTGAAAATGGACCGTCGTCGCGGCAATATCGTCGTGTCGCGCCGGGCTGTGCTCGAAGAGTCGCGTGCCGAAGCCCGGTCGGAGTTGGTGGCCTCGCTCAAGGAAGGCCAAATTCTGCAAGGCGTGGTCAAGAATATCACCGATTACGGTGCGTTCGTGGACCTTGGCGGCGTCGATGGTTTGCTGCACGTCACCGATATTGCGTGGCGCCGCATCAATCATCCGTCCGAAGCCCTCACGATTGGCCAGTCGGTCAATGTGCAGGTTATCCGCTTCAACTCGGAAACCCAGCGCATCAGCCTTGGCATGAAGCAGCTTGAAGCCGATCCTTGGGAAGGCGTTGCCGCTAAGTACCCGATGGGTGCCAAGTTCAATGGCCGCGTGACCAACATTACCGATTACGGCGCGTTCGTGGAACTGGAACCCGGCATTGAAGGCTTGGTCCACGTTTCCGAAATGAGCTGGACGAAGAAGAACGTCCATCCGGGCAAGATTGTTTCGACCAGTCAAGAAGTCGAAGTGATGGTGCTGGATGTCGATCCGGTTAAGCGTCGCATCAGCCTTGGTCTGAAGCAGTGCATGGACAATCCGTGGGATACGTTCGTGACCAAGTTCCCGGCTAATACGGAGCTTGAAGGCGAAGTTAAGAACATCACCGAATTCGGTCTGTTCGTGGGTCTGCCCGGCGACATCGACGGCATGGTTCATCTGTCGGATATTGATTGGGAACGTCCCGGCGAAGAAGCCATTCAGGACTTCAAGAAGGGCGACCAAGTGCGCGTTCGCGTTCTTGACGTCGATGTGGAAAAAGAGCGTATCAGCCTGGGCATTAAGCAGCTCACCGCCGATCCGTTTGAAGCCTCCATCGGCACCGTTCGCAAGAACGAAGTTGTTACCTGCACGATCACGCAGGTTCAAGAAAACGGTATCGAAGTCGAAATCACCGAAGGTGTTCACGGCTTTATCCGTAAGGCCGAACTGGCCCGCGACCGCGCCGATCAACGCACCGAACGCTTTGCGGTTGGTGACAAGATCGATGCGAAAGTGACCCAGATCGATAAAGGCTCGCGCCGCGTCAGCCTGTCGGTCAAGGCCCGCGAAATGGAAGAAGAGAAGGCCGCTATGGCGGAATTCGGCTCCTCCGATTCGGGTGCCTCGCTGGGCGATATTCTGGGGGCGGCCATGCGGAACGCGCGCCAGAAGGATGACGTGACGAAGTAAGCCGTCAGGCCCGTCATCGCGGCTAAAAAAGACCGCCGCCGGGGGCAACCTCGGCGGCGGTTTTTGTTTGTTGAATAAGAGCGCGCAAAAACTTTGCTCTCATCAAGACGCTCTAGTTTTATCTTAGCCCTCGCCGCCCGGTGCGTTTGACGCGCTAAGCGCATCGCCGGGCGCATCCGCGCCCTTGGCCGCCGCCTCACCCGACACGCT
>JAAFIC010000096.1 GCA_013298565.1 Alphaproteobacteria bacterium
CGGGGGAGTTACGGGGAGGTTTGTGCGGACTTCCGTTGGACTATCCCCGCCCGTTTCAATATCGGCGTGGCTGTTGCCGACGCGCCTGTTGCGCGCGGCGACGGGGTGGCGCTGATCGACGTGGGTGGCGACGGCAGAGTGCAGGAGTGGCGGTTTTCGGACCTGCTGCGCGCCGCCGCCCGCCTCGGCAATCTATTGGAGGCAAACGGCGTCGGGCGCGGCGAGCGGGTGGGGGTGTTGCTGGCGCAGTCGCCGGAAACCGCTATCGCCCATATCGCCGCCTACCGTCATGGCGCGATTGCGGTGCCGTTGTTCAGCCTGTTCGGGCCGGAAGCCTTAGAGTTTCGCCTGTCCAACTGCGCCGCCTCGGCGTTGGTCACAGACCGCGCGGGCTATGAGAAAATCGCAGCCCTTCGGGATGGGCTTCCGGCGCTGAAGCTAGTGATCGTCACCGATTGGGGCGCGGGGGCAACGCCGCCCGGTGTTGTCGATTGGACGGCAGGGCTGGCGTCTGCGTCCGACAGTCGCGCGGCGGTCGATACGGCTGCGGATGATCCTGCGGTTATCATCTACACCTCCGGCACCACCGGCCAGCCGAAGGGCGCGCTGCACGCTCACCGGGTTCTGCTCGGGCATTTGCCGGGGGTGGAGATGCCGCACCATTTCTTCCCCGACAGCGGCGACCGCTTCTGGACCCCTGCCGACTGGGCCTGGATCGGCGGGCTGTTCGATGTGCTGTTGCCGTCCTTGTACCACGGTGTTCCCGTGGTCGCGCACCGCATGAGCAAGTTCGACCCCGACGCCGCGTTCGCCTTCATCACCCGCAATGGCGTGCGGAACCTCTTCCTGCCGCCAACGGCGCTGAAGCTGATGCGCGCGTCCACGGCAACCGCCCGCAGCGTCCGCTCGGTCGCGAGTGGCGGCGAGGCGTTGGGCGGGGAGTTGCTGGACTGGGGCCGGGCCGCCTTCGGCGTTACCATCAACGAGTTCTACGGCCAGACCGAATGCAATCTGGTGGTGGGCAATGATGATCTGCTGTTCCCCGTAAAACCCGGCGCGACCGGGCGGGCGTTTCCCGGCCACCGTGTCGCCGTGGTGGACGAAACCGGCGCGGTTCTGCCCCCCGGCGCGACGGGGACGATTGCCGTTGCCCGGCCCGACCCGGTTATGTTCCTGGGGTATTGGAACAACCCCGCCGCAACGGCGGCTAAATTCATCGGCGATTGGCTGCTCACCGGCGATCAAGGCGCGCTGGATGAAGACGGCTATATCCATTTCGTCGGGCGTGATGATGATGTGATTACGTCGGGCGGTTATCGCATCGGCCCCGGCGAAATCGAAGATTGCCTGCTGAAGCACCCCGCCGTTGCACTGGTGGCGGTGGTTGGCAAGCCCGATCCCGTTCGCACCGAAATCGTCAAAGCCTTCATCGTGCTGAACTCCGGTATCGAGGCCACCGACGCCCTGACTGCCGAGTTGCAAGGCTTCGTGCGCCAGCGCCTCGCAGCCCACGAATACCCGCGCGAAATCGCCTATCTGTCCAACCTGCCGATGACCGCGACGGGCAAGATCATCCGTAGAGAGTTGCGGGCGCGAGACTAGACTGCCGCCTAAATTAGAAAATCCGCCGGGCACCAGACCCGCCGCGAGGGGAGGAGTAGACATGTCGCCGATACGGACCGCCATAGACATTAAGTCCAGCACCTATCACGAAAACCAGACCGCGATGCTGCCGCTCGTGGCCGATTTGAAGGCCAAAGTGGCGCTGCTGGCCGAAGGTGGCGGGGAGGGGGCGCGGGCGAAACACGTCGGGCGCGGCAAACTGCTGCCACGGGATCGCATTCGCACGCTGCTGGATGTTGGCGCGCCTTTCCTGGAACTCAGTCAATTCGCCGCCTTTGAGATGTATAAGGACGAAGTGCCGTGTGCCGGCATCATCACGGGCATCGGGCGCGTGTCGGGCCGGGAGTGCGTGATCGTGGCGAACGACGCCACCGTGAAGGGCGGCACCTATTTTCCGCTGACGGTGCGAAAGCACCTGCGCGCGCAGGCGATTGCGCGGGAAAATCATCTGCCTTGCCTGTATCTGGTCGATAGCGGCGGCGCAAACCTGCCGAACCAAGATGAGGTTTTCCCCGACCGGGAGCACTTCGGGCGGATTTTTTATAATCAGGCCACGTTATCCGCCCTCGGCATTCCGCAAATCGCTGTGGTGATGGGGTCTTGCACGGCAGGCGGCGCTTACGTTCCGGCGATGGCGGACGAAAGCATTATCGTTCGCAACCAAGGCACTATCTTCTTAGGTGGCCCGCCCTTGGTGAAGGCGGCAACGGGGGAAGTGGTGACGGCAGAAGATTTGGGCGGGGCGGAGGTGCATACCCGCATCTCCGGTGTTGCCGATCATCTGGCGGAAAACGATGCCCACGCGCTCGGCATTGCCCGGTCGATCATCGCCAATCTCAACCGCCCGAAACCAATGCCGCTGGAGGTGCGCGCGCCGCGCCCGCCGCTGTACGATCCGAAGGAAATCTACGGTATCGTCTCGGCAGACCTTCGCAAACCCTATGATGTGCGCGAAATTATCGCCCGCATTGTCGATGGCTCCGAGTTCGACGCGTTCAAGGCCAACTTCGGCACCACGCTGGTCACAGGCTTTGCCCATATCTGGGGCTATCCCGTCGGCATCGTTGCCAATAACGGCATTCTGTTTGGGGAAAGCGCGCAAAAGGGCGCGCATTTTATCGAGCTTTGCGGCCAGCGCGGCATTCCGCTCATCTTCTTGCAGAATATCACGGGTTTTATGGTCGGCAAAAAATACGAGCACGGCGGCATTGCCAAAGACGGCGCGAAAATGGTCGCGGCGGTGTCTTGCGTCGCAGTGCCGAAGCTGACGGTGATTATCGGCAATAGCTTCGGTGCGGGGAATTATGGCATGTGCGGGCGGGCGTTCGATCCGCGCTTTCTGTGGATGTGGCCGAACGCCCGCATCTCCGTGATGGGCGGGGAGCAGGCGGCGAATGTACTAGCCCAGGTGCGCCGCGACGGGATGGAGGCCAAGGGCCAAAGCTGGAGCGCGGAGGAAGAGGCGAGCTTCAAAGCCCCCATCCACACTCAATATGATAAGCAGGGCCACCCCTATTACTCTTCAGCGCGATTGTGGGACGATGGCATCATCGACCCCGCCGAAACCCGCACCGTCCTCGCGCTTGGCCTGTCTGCCGCGCTGAACGCCCCCATCCCCGAAAGCCGCTTCGGCGTGTTTCGGATGTAGGGGAGGCGCGCATGAGCAACCTTCTGATCGAACAAACCGGGGCGGTCGCCCGCCTGACCCTCAACCGGCCCGAGATTCACAATGCTTTCGACGAGCATCTGATCGCGGCCCTAACCGAGGCGGTGGCCGCAACCAGTGCCGATGCCTCCGTTCGGATCATTTTGCTCGCAGGCGCGGGTAAGAGCTTTTCTGCGGGCGGCGACCTTAGCTGGATGCGCCGGATGGCGACCTATAGCCCCGCCGAAAACTTGGCTGATGCCCAAGGTCTCGCCCGACTAATGCAGACCATCGACACCAGCTTGAAGCCGGTCATCGCCCGTGTTCATGGCTCGGCCTATGCCGGGGGTTTGGGCTTGGTCGCCTGTGCCGATATCGCGATTGGCGTGCCGGAAGCCCAGTTCGCGATTACCGAGGTCAAGTTGGGGCTGATCCCGGCGGTAATCTCCCCCTATCTGGTCCGCGCGATGGGCGTGCGCGAAGCCCGGCGCTGGTGCCTTACGGCGCAACGCTTTTCGGCGGTGGAGGCACTGCGTCTCGGCCTGTTGCACGCGGTCGTTCCGGCAGACACGCTCGATGCGGTGATCGAGGCCGAAATCGCGGCCCTGCTGGCAGCCGCCCCCGAAGCCGTCGCGGAAACCAAGCGCCTGCTGAAAGCCGTGGATCGCCCGCTCGACGAGAGCGTGATTGCCGAGACCGCCGAGTGCATCGCCCTTCGCCGCGCCGCGCCGGAAGCGCGCGAGGGGCTGGCGGCTTTTTTCGATAAACGCGCACCCACTTGGGCGAGGGAGTAACCCCGATGATTAAGACTCTGCTCATCGCCAATCGCGGCGAAATCGCTTGCCGGATCATCCGCACGGCCCGCCGCTTGGGCATTCGCACTGTCGCGGTCTATTCCGATGCCGATGCGGGTGCGGCCCATGTGGCCGCTGCCGATCTCGCCGTCCGCCTCGGCCCGGCACCTGCCCGCGAGAGCTATCTTAAGGCCGATCTGCTGTTGGAGGTCGCGAAAGCCACGGGGGCCGATGCAGTGCATCCGGGCTATGGGTTCCTCTCCGAAAATGCCGGGTTCGCCGAAGCTTGCGCTGCGGCAGGCGTCATCTTTATCGGCCCGCCCCCCAGCGCGATTGCCGCGATGGGGTCCAAAAGCGCCGCGAAAGCCCTGATGGAAAAAGCCGGAGTGCCATTAGTCCCCGGCTATCACGGCGACCGGCAGGAACCGGATTTCCTCGCCCTTGAGGCCGCGCGCATTGGCTTTCCGCTGCTCATCAAAGCCTCGGCGGGAGGGGGCGGCAAAGGCATGAAGATCGTCCGTGATGCGGGCGAGTTTGAAAGCCAACTGGCCTCGGCCAAGCGCGAAGCCCTAGCCAGCTTCGGCGACGATCACGTGCTGATCGAACGCTACCTCACCAAGCCGCGCCATATTGAAGTGCAAGTTTTCTTCGACACGCACGGCAATGGCGTTTACCTGTACGAGCGCGATTGCTCGATCCAGCGCCGTCATCAAAAAGTCGTCGAAGAGGCCCCCGCCCCCGGCCTGAGTGCAGAGCGCCGCGCGGCGATGGGCAAGGTCGCGGTGGAAGCCGCGCGGGCAGTGGGCTATGTCGGTGCAGGCACAGTGGAGTTTATTGCGGAAGGCGACGACTTCTTCTTTATGGAGATGAACACGCGCCTTCAGGTCGAGCATCCGGTGACGGAGGCGATTACGCAGCAAGACCTCGTGGAATGGCAAATCCGCGTTGCCGAAGGCTACCCGCTGCCGCTAACGCAAGCAACGATTCCCCTCGTTGGTCACGCAATCGAAGTGCGACTTTATGCCGAAGACCCGCTGAAGGAGTTTCTGCCCCAAGTTGGGCGGCTCTCGACTGTTCGGTTCGGCAGCGGCGAGGGCGTTCGGGTTGATACCGGCGTGCGGAGCGGTGATAGCATCTCGATCTATTACGATCCGATGATCGCCAAGATCATCGCCTACGGGCCGGATCGCACGACAGCCACTCAGCGCCTGATTGCGGCGTTGAACGATAGTGTGCTGACCGGCGTTACGACCAACCGCGCCTTCCTCACCTGCATTCTCGCGCATCCGGCCTTTGCGGCGGCTGATCTCGATACCGGCTTTATCGAGCGCTACCGCGACGTTCTGCTGCCCGCGCCGGTTTCGGCCTCGGACGCGGTGCTGGGTCTTGCCACCTTGGCGGCGATGCTGCGGTTCAGCGGTGTGGCCACGGCGGTGCAGCAAAAGACCAACGATCCCTTCAGCCCGTGGGCGCTTACAACAGGTTGGCGCTTGAACCGCGATGCTTGGAACGACATTACGCTGCAAGACGGCGAACGGGTGCAAACCCTCCGCGCCCATTATCGCGGCGCGGGGTTCGAGATCGAGCTTCCCTCCGGCCCCGTGCCGGCGCGCGGCACTCTCACGCCGCTCCCGGAAGGAGGGGCAAGGCTGACCGCGACCCTTGGCGATAGCAGCCTTACGGCGCTCGTGTTCGACGCGCCGGAGGGGTTGTGGCTGCATGTGGATGGTGCCACCTATCGCTTCGCGCTCATCGACCCGCGCCGGGCAGCGGATGCTGGCCCCGTTCAAGGCGGGCGATTGCGCGCGCCAATGCCGGGCAAGATCATCGCCATTTCGGTCGCGGTTGGCGATACGGTCGAAGCCGGGGCAGTGCTGATGCTGGTGGAAGCGATGAAGATGGAGCACGCTATTCGTGCGCCCAAAGCCGGGAAGATCACCGCGATTGCCTTTGCCGTCGGCGATCTCGTCGATGATGGGGTTGATCTGCTCACACTCGACGCAGAGGCGGTTCCCGCATGACTGCCGTCACCCTCGTCGAAGTCGGCCCGCGCGACGGGTTGCAGAACGACGCTAAACCCGTTTCCACAGCCGATAAAATCGCCCTGATTGTCGGGCTGGCTGGCGCGGGGGTTTCAGTGATCGAAGCGGGCAGTTTCGTGTCGCCGAAATGGGTGCCGCAAATGGCCGATAGTGCGGCCGTGCTGGCGGGGCTTCCCCTTTTGCCGGGCGTGCGCCTGCCGGTGCTGGTGCCGAACCTCAAAGGCTTGGCGGCGGCGCAGGCGGCGGGCGTGTCGGAAATTGCCATCTTCGGGGCGGCGTCGGAAGCCTTCTCTCAGCGCAACATCAACTGTTCGATTGACGAGAGCTTGGAGCGTTTCCGCCCTGTTACCGCAGCGGCGCTATCGGCAGGGATGCGCGTGCGCGGTTACGTCTCCTGCGTGCTTGGTTGCCCCTATCAGGGTGCCGTGCCGGTGGCGGACGTGGTGCGCGTGTCCGAAGCCCTCTCGGCGATGGGCTGTTACGAGATTTCCTTGGGCGACACTATCGGCGTCGGTACGGCAGGTGCGGCGCGGGCCTTGGTGCAAACCCTCGCCGCCTCCCTTGGCGTGGGGCGGGTCGCGGTGCATTTCCATGATACCTATGGCCAAGCGCTCGCCAATATCCTCGCGTGTGTGGAGGCAGGGGTTCGCACGGTCGATAGTTCGGTTGCGGGCCTTGGCGGCTGTCCTTACGCCAAAGGGGCTTCCGGCAATGTGGCAACGGAGGATGTGGTGTATCTTTTGAATGGGTTGGGACTTTCGACCGGTATTGATCTTGATAAGCTCGCGGCAGTGGGGCGGCAGATTTCGGGCGTGCTTGGGCGGGTGCCTGCGTCCAAGGTCGGGCAAGCGCTCGCGGCGAAAATGGTATGAGCCTCAATATTCTGCGCTTGTGCGTCGGCTGCGAGAGCATCGAAGATTTACGCGATTGGCAGGAAACCCACAGCGAAGCTCCCGATTACCCCGGCTGCGTTTTTACAATGACGACAATGTACCCGCGCCGCGCCGAGGAGATTATTGGCAAAGGCTCGCTCTATTGGGTCATCAAAGGCCGGATTGCCGTGCGGCAAGGCATTATTGCGATCAATCGTACGCTGGGGCCAGAGGGGGAGCAGCGTACCCGCCTCGTGCTGAAGGCCGAGTGGGTTCAAACCGTGCCAACACCGACGCGCCCGTTCCAGGGGTGGCGCTACTTCGAGGCCGATAAAGCTCCGCCCGATTTGGGTGCGGAGACCGACGGCGCGATGCCGCCGGACATGGCGGCAGAACTCAAAACTTTAGGGCTTCTCTAGCTTCATGACGGATATTTAGGACTGGCATGACAGTTTTTTGAAAAAGCCGCTTGCCAGATTTTCAGCCCAGGTCTATAACGCGGCTCCCGACGACGCGGTGTTCGGCGCTAACGCGCTGAAACGCTACGAAAACCGGGGGTAGAACTGCAAAGTTCTGAGGTTCTTTGACATTGTTGATTATATGGGAAGGGGTTTGGAGTCGGCGGCCTGTTTGGCTGCTGGTTTTAAGCTTCTTTAGAGATAGAGAGTTTAGGATTGGTAGGGTTGCCATGAATGGGGACATTT
>JAAFIC010000097.1 GCA_013298565.1 Alphaproteobacteria bacterium
CCGCTGTTCTTGGCAGTGCGGGCCGCGCGGAGGGCTTCGGCAAAGGGCAGTTCGCCCTGCAACAGCAGAATATCCTGCGCGCCCAGCGTCGGGAGCCAGGCGGCGGAAGCGGCACCATTGGCACCGGAAGCCACTAGAATTTGATTTTCCGCCGTTTGGGTATCGACGGCGATCAGGGCAATCCCGGTTGCCATTTCGGGCAGAATGCGGACGCCCGTGAGATCAATCCCGCCTGCACGCAGCAGCGCTAGCGCGGGATCGGCGAAACCATCGCTGCCAACAGCGCCCACCAGCCGCACGCTGCCGCCCGCGCGTTGGGCGGCTAGCGCCTGATTAGCGCCTTTACCGCCGGGGTGAGCGGCGAAAGCCCCACCAAGCACGGTTTCCCCCGGCGCGGGCAGATGGGGGGCGCGCACCACGAGGTCGAGATTAATGGAGCCGAAGATGGTAATCATGAGACGGTCATCATGGCGGGGCCTATTTGTAGCGCAGTAAACGGTCGCACAGGCGGGCGAAAAACCCGTCGGCGTCTATCTCGGTCAGCACAAGGGCTTGCGGCAGCGGCGGCTTGGCAACGCTCCACCAGTCGGCAGTCAGGCGGCCTTCGTTGGGGCCGGGCAGAACATCGACGCTAACCCCGCCGCGCTGGCCCTGCATCAAATCAGGCCAAAGAATATGGCCGATAACGCAAGGATCGTGCAGGGGCGGGCCGTCGCTGTTGATATGGCGACCTTTGCGTCCATAGGCGGCTATCATGGATAGGACAGTGCGGGCGACTTCTGTATCGACACCGCGCAACGGGCCGAGCCGCGCCGGGCTAGCTTCGGCCTGCCACGTTAAATCGAGCGGGATAATCTCCAAAGGCGCACCGCTGCGGCAGACGATTTCGGCGGCGTGCGGATCGGTGAGAAAATTGAACTCGGCGGCAGGGGTGGCATTGCCCTGAGCCACAGCGCCGCCCATCACAACGACACGGGCAATACCCGTCACAATGTCGGGGGCTTGAATGAGGGCGGCGGCAAGGTTGGTGAGGGGGCCAGTGCAGGCCAGGATAATCTGCCCCGGTGCAGCGGCGCGCAAATGGCGAATGAGCGCAGGAACGGCGTGTTCGTCCGAAACAGGGGCGCGCGGCGGCGGCAGATGCTCGGCACCCTTAAGGCCGGAGTCGCCGTGGATATGGGCGGCGGTCTCCAAGCGGCGGAAGAGCGGGGCGGGGCAACCGGGGTGAATGGGCACGGCAACGCCCGCTAGATCGACCAACTGGCGCGTGTTGATAACCGTTCGCTCCAGCCCAACATTGCCCGCTGCGACGGTAATTCCTAGAATATCAAGCTCCGGGCTGCCGAAGGCGAGCAACAGGGCAATGGCGTCGTCCAAGCCTGGATCGCAGTCGATGATGATTTTCTGCGGTGTGCTCATGCCCCGGTTTCCTCCAGAAAAAACGGCTCGAACAGCGCGTTCACGGCATCCGGCTGCTCTAAGGTGGCAAGATGCCCGCAGCGCTCCAGCACGGTTAGGCGCGCATTCGGTAGGCCAGCGGCGATTTCCTCGGCGCGCTCGGGCGGTGTCAGCGCGTCCTCCCGGCCCACGATCACGAGAGCGGGGCAGGTGAAGCTCGGCAGGTCCGGCACGCTATCGGCGCGGGTTAGAATGGCGTTCTGCTGGCGCAAAAACCCATCGCGGCCAATACGTTGCGCCATGCCGATAATAGTTTCGACTAAAGGCGCATCGGTGAGGCGATCTGGGTGAATCAGCAAGGGTAGCAACCGGGGTGTAACCCCTTTGAAACGCCCAATTTTCGCCATTCGCATCAGGGCCATCCGGCGCTCGCGCTGCTCCTCCGTATCGGGGCGAGCGGAGGTATCGAGCAAGGCCACGCGGCTCACGCGCTCCTGTGCCTGTCGCAGCACTTCAAGCGCGAGATACCCGCCCATGGAGAGACCCGCGAGGGCGAAGCGCGGGGGGGCGTCGGCCAGCAGGCGCGCGGCCATGTCCGCAATCGTATCGTCTTTCGTGGTATCGGCCACGCGCATCGAAATGCGCCCGGCCAGCGCTAGGCTTTGGGGGCGCCACAGGTTTTCGTCGCACAGCAGGCCGGGGCAAAAAATCAAGTCGGGCAGATTGGACACACGCGCCTCATTCACAAATTTTCGCCAACTACCCTAACGAAGCGCTTGGGCTATGCCAATCTCCGCAGAATCACGGCTGATGATTGCGGACAAGGACCGCTTTCATTTGACTTGGCGGCGTTGAAAGCGATAATGCCCAACAGACAAATCCCCGCCGTTTTTTCGGTTTCTTTACGAAGGCAGATTATCGCCGCATGTCGTTTGCTGACTTAGGTCTTAGCCCGGACGTTGTTAAAGCTGTTACCGACGCCGGGTATATTGACCCTACCCCGATTCAAGAACAGGCGATTCCGCAGGTACTGATGGGGCGGGATTTGTTGGGCTGCGCGCAGACAGGAACCGGAAAGACCGCCGGATTCACGCTGCCGATGATTGATATTCTCGCCAACGGGCGTGCCCGCGCGCGAATGCCGCGTTCATTAATTCTGGAACCGACGCGGGAGCTTGCGGCGCAGGTTTCGGAAAACTTCGATAAGTACGGAAAATACTGCAAGCTAACGATGGCGCTGCTGATTGGTGGCGTTTCTTTCGGCGACCAGGAAAAACTGCTTGATCGCGGTGTCGATGTGCTCATCGCAACGCCGGGCCGCTTGCTCGATCATTTCGAGCGCGGGCGCATTTTGCTGAATGACGTGAAGATTCTCGTGATCGACGAAGCCGACCGGATGCTCGATATGGGGTTTATTCCCGATGTCGAAAAAATCGTGTCGCTGCTGCCGCCGCTGCGCCAAACGCTATTTTTCTCGGCCACCATGCCGCCGGAAATCAAGCGCCTTGCCGATGCGTTCTTGCAGAACCCGCGCGAAATTACGGTTGCCCGTCAATCCACGACGGCTGAAACAGTGGCACAGGCCCTGGTGGTTGTGGAAGATTTGGATAAGCGGGCGGCCTTGCGCCAACTGCTACGCTCCGAAGAAATTCGCAATGCCATCATCTTCTGCAATCGTAAGCGCGATGTGGATATTGTTGGCAAGTCTCTTAGCAAGCATGGCTTCAACGCGGGCATTCTGCACGGCGACATGAACCAGAGCGCCCGTACCGAAATGCTCGAACGCTTCAAGGCGGGCGATGTCACGGTTCTCGTTGCCTCCGATGTGGCGGCGCGCGGGATTGATGTGGCAATGTTAAGCCATGTGTTCAATTTCGACGTGCCGATTCATGCCGAAGATTATGTTCACCGCATTGGCCGCACGGGCCGCGCGGGGAACCTTGGTAAAGCCTTCACTTTCGCAAAGCCGGATGATACCCGCTTCGTGCAGGCCATCGAAGCCCTCATTGGCGGCCCAATTCCGCGCCTCACCCCGGACGGGATGGAAACGCTAGAACTCTTGAGCGACGAGGAAGCGGCAGCGGAGCGCAAGAATAAGCGCCGTCGCCCCGAACGCAAAAGCCCCGAGAGCAAAAGCCCCGAACGTACAAGCGATCAACGCCGCCCCAACCGGGAAGGCCGCGCGGCGCAGTCCCGCCCGCAAGAGGCTGACCAACCTCAGATGACGAAGGCAGTGCAGGCTTCGCCCGTGCAGCAGCGCGAGCGCGATTCGGCTGCCCAAGAGCGCAGCCCCCGGCCTGAGCGACCCTTGCGGGAACGGTCTGAGCGTTCTACGCGGGAACAATCTGAGCGTCCGCGCCGGGAACGTCCCCCGGAACGGGAGCTTGGCGAGCGCTCGGCGTATGAACGCCCAGCGAATGAGCGTCATGAGCGTCTAGCCACTGAGCGCCCCGAACGCGATTTCCGCGACCGCCCGCGCCGCGACTATAACGACCGCGAGCATTCTTATCGGCGAGACGATCTAGGGCCAAGCGTGCAAGGTTTCGGCGACCATGTGCCTGCCTTTATGCGACGGGTTCCGTCTGCGGCGTAAAACTCTATCCGGGCGATCTGCTGACCTTTCAGGTGGAGAGCAGATCGCCCCGATAAACGATGTGGATTTTATTACATCTGAGTCGTTTTATGACCCCATTTTGTAATAATCAAGGCGGGCCACACCCACAGTATCCCAAAAATCAGATAATAAATAAGGTCGATAAACAGGTTGTCGGGCAGCAGCATCCTTAAGTTCAGGACGGCCAGAATATAAAGGAACAGAAAAACAACAACGCCCAAAGCTCCGAGGAGACGGCGCAAGGAGGGGGGCATAGGAAGGGTCCAAACGGTTTGAGCAAAGCGTGAAGAGCTTTTAGCGGAAAATAGCCCGCGTCGCTAGCCCACGCTGCCGCATCAGGTGGGAAATTCGGTCTTTGATCTCAAGTTTTTGGCTTTTCAGCCGCCGCAGCCTAACCCCATCCGGGCAGGGGCGTTGCGCCTCTTCCAGCACTTGTAGATCAAGCTGATTATGGACCATACGCAAGGCTTCTACCTGCGCGTAGCGGCTCATCATTGGAAAGCCTACTCCATCGCTCCATCCTGTCACGCCGGACGACATAAACGGCGTAACATAAAAATGTAATATAGCGACTCACAGTGCGGCTGTATAGCCTTTCGCCTGCATACACTCGGCGAGGGCCTTACTCTCCCGGCGTCGTTGTGTGGAGACCTCCAAATCACGCCCCAGCGCCTCGTAGCTGCTGCCGCGCCCTGCACCTGTTTCGCCCCGCGCGATGGCAATTCGGGCATCGCGGCGTCGGGCGTCATCGCTCGTATAACGAAGGTCTTGTTGGCAGGCTGCTAAGTCTTTATCGCGTTCAGTGATATTGGTTCCCGGCTTTTGCCACGAGGAGGCCGAGGTGCAGGCTGCGAGCAGAAGAAGAGCGGCGCTTGCCCGCAGCAAACCAAGGCTCACAGCTCGATCACCATACCTTCACGGGCAATGGTCACGCGGTCCCACAGGTGCCGCGCTTGGCGCTCGATAGCGGCCATTTTATCGTCGGTATTATCGGGGTCGTGGTGGAAAATATAGACCCGGCCCACGTTAGCTTCTTTGCCGATGCGGATTGCCTCTTCCCAGGTTGAATGGCCCCAGCCCACGCGGCCCCGCGTATATTCTTCGTCAGAATAGGTCGAATCGTAGATCATCACGTCGGCGTCTTGCACCAAAGCCATCACGGCGGGGTCTCTACGGCCTGGGTAATGTTCGGTATCGGTCACGTAGCACACGCTTCGCCCGCCTGCCGAAATTCGGTAGCCGGTGGCCCCGTTAGGGTGGTTAAGCGCGCAGGTTTTAACGTGAATGCGGTCGCCGACGACCAAATCTTCACCACCCTCAAAATCATGGAAACCCATATTTGCCGCCATATGCGATAGCGAAACCGGGAACAGCGGATCGCGCATCTGTTCGGCAAAAACCGATCGCACGCCGCCATTCTGCTTAAGGTGCCCAGCAAAAATATCGAGATGAAAGGAGCCGATCCACGCCGGTGCAAAAAACGGGAAGCCGATGATATGGTCTGTATGAGTGTGCGACATCAGCATTGTCGCACCCCGGACCCCATTGGCGACGAGATACTTGCCGAGTTGCCATAGCCCCGTACCCGCATCGAGAATGATGACTTCGCCACCAGACTCAACCGAAACGCAAGACGTATTGCCCCCGTACAGCATGTGCTGCGGTGTGGCACAGGGGAAGCTCCCACGAACGCCCCAAAAGGTTACTTTAAGTTCCATCCGATTCGGCTTCTTGACGGGAAACTAGTTTCTAAATAGCACCATAGCCGATGCCCTGAAACCCAGATATTACCCTATCGACCCGATATTAAAAGATATGTTCGTTAAAATTCGGGGGACTGTTTGTATTCTGCTAAAAAACCTCGAAACCCTGAAGGCGCGCACCAGAGGAGCGGTTGTAGGTTCTACGCCGAATTAAGTGATGAATTACAGAGAGTTACCAGAGTTTTTTCATATTCGATGTGGCTCAGATTTAGCCCAATCGCTTGTGCAATCGGGCGTGGGTGGCACCTATCTTGCCTGGGTCGATCCCGTCTGCGATGGGCCGACGCCAGAAGGATTGTCGGAGGATTCCTATAGAAGTATCCGCGCCCGCTTCATTGCCGACCGTTATGGCGAGATTTTGGCGGCGGTGCTCGGGCAGTTGATCGACCAAGACAAAGCCCTCGCCCGCGCCGATGATTTTGCGGAAGTGGTGATCTGGGTGGAGCATGATCTATTCGATCAATCCATCCTCGTGCGGCTGCTGGCGTGGTTCGCCGATCATCCCCACCGTGCGCTTTCGTTGGTTCAGGCCAATGATTTCCTGGGACGGCAGACACCCGAGGCCCTGCAACGCTTGTTTGCCGCCCGCCGCCGCGTGACGGTCGCGGAATTGAAACTCGCGGGCTATCTGTGGGAACTTTGGTGCGCCCCCGATCCGCGCCCGCTGGAAGCGCTGGCGACGATTCTGGATGACCCCGCCCGGCGACCAGGCGGGGTGGACCTGCCGCATCTCTCTGCTGCCATTCGCCGCCACCTCGCCAACCTGCCCGGCACGCGGGACGGTCTTAGCATGACCGAACGCCTAGCCTTGCGCGCGGTCGCCGATGGGGCCGAAACCGCGCCGGCCATTTTCGCATCCGTCGGCTTGCAAGAACCGGCGGCCTGGCTGGGGGATGTTATGTTCTACCCGGTCCTGCGCGACCTCAGCCGCCCGCCCTTTGCCCTGTTGGAAGAGGCCGATGGTCGCTATCGCCTCACCCCACTCGGCGGCGCGGTGGTGATGGGGCAGATGGATGCCCTTCAGTTCGGCGGTCATCCCCGCTGGGTGGGCGGCTGCGCGCTGGAAGTTCCACCGCAGTTTCGCTGGGATCAACAGGAAGAGCGTGTGGTGGACGGGCAGGGTTTGGTAACTATATCCTGATAGGGCGGTTCTTGCCGATCAATGCTTCCATACTTTCAGGTAAGAACCGCCAGAATCTCCCCATGCAACGCCGCCGTTGCGGCGGCGATAAGGCTGCCGTCGCTGTGGATCGTCAGCGGGTTGCCGTGCCAGTCGGTGATCGTCGCTCCGGCTTGTTCCAACACCGGCACCAGCGCGCAATAGTCATAGGGTTGCAGCGAGGTTTCTACCATCGCATCAATATGCCCCCCGGCGATCAGCCCGGCGGCGAAGCAATCAAGCCCGAAGCGGCGTTCTTTGGCGCGGGTTTCCAAACGGCTGAAGGCGTCGCGCTGTTGGCCTTTGAACATGTCGGGGCTAGTGGCGAATAGGTAAGCGTCGGACAGTTGCGTGCAGGCGCGGGCGTGGCAGGGGGTGCCGTTCCAGGTCGTTGGCAGACCCGTGCCGCCAATCCAGCGTTCCCCTAAAGCCGGGTGATCGACGATGCCGAAAATCGGGCGGCCTTGATAGCAGAGCGAAATCAGCACGCCGAAAGTGGGAACGCCGCAGATGAAGGCGCGCGTGCCGTCGATAGGGTCCAGCACCCATACATAGTCTGCATCCGTCCGGTCGGCCCCATGCTCTTCCCCCAGAACGCCATGATCCGGCAGTGTTTCCACCAAAATCTTCCGCATCGCCGCTTCGATCTCCTGATCGGCAATCGTTACCGGCGATAGGTCCGATTTCGTGTCGATGGCGAGGCGCGACCGGAAATAATGGCG
>JAAFIC010000098.1 GCA_013298565.1 Alphaproteobacteria bacterium
CCGCTTCCTCCGGTTGTTTCCGTATGCTGCCGAAGGACATTGAGGCCGTGTTCAAGCTGATTGATGTCGGCACGAAAGTAACCGTGATCGAGGGTCGCTTGCCAAAACTGCCCGATCTCGTGCTCCAGCCCGTACAGGAAACGACAACACTCTAAGCCGAGGTTAGCAGCAGACTGGTCTCGCTGTTCAATACCCCGTCGATCTCGCGCACCTGCCGCAATACCCGGTCGAAATCGGCGAGCGATTGAGCGCGGAGGTCTGCGACCAGATCCCAGTGGCCGTTGGTTGTGTGCAGGGCGTAGAGTTCGGGCAGACCGCGCAGGTTTTTGATAACGGCACTGGTCGATTTACCCGCCACTTCAATCATCATTACCGCGTGAATGACGTTGCTGGCGTGCTGCGCCCGGACGCGGACGGTAAAACCCAAAATCGTGCCACTTTCCACCAACCGGTCCAGGCGCTTTTGCACCGTGTTCCGCGACAGCCCCAGCACTGCCGCGAGTTTCGCCACAGGCGCACGGGCGTCGGCCTGAAGGGCGGCAATCAGGCGGCGGTCGAGATCGTCGAAGGATGACATAATATATGTGTTGCGTGCATTTTGCTGAAGCACAAGAGGCAGAGTGCGTAATTCTTCCAATCATCATCATCAGTTTGCACATTGTGCGCGAACAGCCGGAGTCCTTAGCCTAAAGCTCTTTTTCTCAGCCCGGACGCGCCGCCATGTTCAGCCCCCAATCGCCCCAAGCCGTCGTGATGATTCGCCCGCATCATTTCACCCCGAACCCAGCGACGGCGGCGGATAACGCCTTTCAGGTCGGCCACGGCTTCGGCCCAGCAGCAGCGGTAGCCGCTGCCGCCTACCGCGAGGTTTCGGAGGTGGCCGAAACCCTCACCCGCGCTGGAATAACAGTGCATCTATTTGAAGATACCGGCACGCAAACACCCGATTCAGTGTTTCCGAATAACTGGTTTTCCACGCACGCCGGGGGGCATGTGGCGGTCTATCCAATGTTCGCCTCCAATCGCCGGGCCGAGCGCCGCTGGGATATTCTCGAGATGCTGAAGCGCGACTACCGAGTGCAGGACGTGATAGATTATTCCGGGCTGGAGGCAGACGGCGTGTTTTTGGAAGGCACTGGCGCAATGGTGCTCGACCACATCAACCACGTCGCCTATGCCGTTCGCTCCCACCGCATGACGCCGGTGATGCTGGAGCGCTTCTGCACTCATTTCCGCTACGAGCCGATTTCTTTCGAGGCGGTGGACCCACGCGGCACCGCCGTCTATCACACCAATGTGCTCATGAGCATTGGTACTGATTTGGCCTTGGTCGGGCTGGAGATGATCCCCGATGCGGCCCGACGGGATGAAATTGCGGCCCGACTCACCGCAGGTGGGCGCACGCTCGTGCCACTGAGTGCCGCGCAAATTAGCGATTTCGCTGGCAATGCGCTGGAGCTTCAGGCCCCGGACGGCTTGGTTCTCGCCCTCTCCGCCCGCGCCCTCGGCAGTCTCAGCGCTAGCCAGAAGCAGCAGATCGAAACGAGAGCTAGGCTGCTGCCGCTGACGATCCCAACCATAGAGCAAGCAGGCGGATCGGTGCGTTGCATGTTGGCGGGCATTCACTTGGCTAAACGCCCGGCCCTGGTTTGCTAGGGGCACCCCGCGAGCTATGCCTTGACGCTGGCAGACACGCTATTAGTGCCGAGTGGTTTGCGCGACTAGGTATAATTTTTTCTGAGGAATAGAATCGCAGCCCGTATCACCGCTATTCCCCCCTGATTGCCCAACCTTTATGCTTATTTTAGGAAATCGGGCGCAGGGTGATTGGGTTATGGCAAGTTTCTGGCACCGATTGGTGAGTTTTTTCATGATTGAGGAACGGGTCGCCGTCGCGAAGCCCCGTACTATCAATAATTGTGCCGGGTGCCGCTTTTGGGTTTCGCCCGACAAAATCACCAGCCGCGAAGTGCCCTCAACCCGCGCGATTCAATGGGCGAAGGACAATGGCTATGGTCGCTGCACGGTGAAAGCCAGCCCGAACCAACAGCGTGAACGCGGCGAAACCAAGCGCTTTACGATATCCACCGATGGCTGCGGCCAATATGCCAAGCGCCCGGAAACCGCTCTACCTGCCCGGTAAGAGTTTCGGCTTAAATGACTGTTACCATATCACAACAGCCGAAATTCAGCCATGATCGAGCGTAATAGCTTCTAAGGTAGCGCGCGCGGGCTTTATCTAGGCCGCTCGCCGCCCCATCTCCCTGTCAACGCGCCTTTTCGATGCAACGACAAACAACGGTTCCGAGCCATGACAGCACCCACCTCCTCCGTGTCCCGCTCTTCTTCTTCGCCGCTGCGGCGCGCGGTTGCCGTTGCGGGGTTAGCCCTTGCCGTCACCGGTGCGCCCCTGTTGGTGCCAAGCCTCAGCCCGCCCGCCTATGCGCGCAGCGCGCCGGAGAGCTTCGCCGATATGGCGGAAAAGCTGCTGCCCTCGGTGGTGAACGTCTATTCGACGCAAATCAGTAAACCCGCCCGCGCTCCAGGCAACGGTGGGGGCAATGGGGGCGGGGGCGCAGAACCTGACTTCCAACTGCCGCCCGGCTCCCCGTTCGAGCAGTTTTTTCGGGAGTTCATGAACCGCCAACGCGGCGGCACGAACCAAGCCCCGCGCCGGCAAACCTCGCTCGGTTCGGGCTTCATTATAGATAGCACGGGCTTTATCGTAACCAATAATCACGTGATCGACGGGGCCGACGAAATCAGCGTAAAGCTGCACGATAATACCGAGCTTTCCGCCAAGCTGATTGGCCGCGACCCGAAAACCGATTTGGCTTTGCTGAAGGTCGAAACCACAAAGCCGCTGCCCGCCGTTCAGTTCGGCGATAGCGATAAAGCGCGCATCGGCGATTGGGTGATGGCGATTGGGAACCCGTTCGGTCTCGGTGGTACGGTAACAGCGGGGATTCTGTCGGCCCGTAACCGCTCCACGGGCGGTGCCTATGATGATTTCTTGCAGACTGACGCCTCGATCAATCGGGGTAACTCCGGTGGCCCGATGTTTGATATGGACGGCAAAGTTATCGGTATTAACTCGGCCATTCTTTCGCCCAACGGCGGCAGCGTTGGTATCGGCTTTGCCATTTCCTCCAACCTTGCCCGCCCGGTGATCGAGCAGATCAAAAACGGCGGTGCGGTAAAACGCGGCTGGCTGGGAGTAAAAATTCAGCGCTTGGATGAAGACGTGGCCACGGGCTTCGGTCTCGATAAAGCGCGCGGCGCGCTGGTGAGTGCCGTGACAGACGGCAGCCCGGCGGCGAAAGCCCTCGTGAAGCAAGGTGACGTAATCTTGAAGTTCGACGGGCGCGACGTGCCAGAATCGGATCGTCTGCCGCGCATCGTTGCCGATACCCCCATCGGGAAGCCCGTGGATATGGTGGTGTGGCGCAATAAGAAGGAAGTGTCGCTCAAGGTGACTGTGGGTGAGTTGAAGGAGGAGGATGTTGCGACAGCACCCGACTCTAAAGAGCCTTCGGTTGCCGAACCCGCCGTTTCCGTGCGCGGCCTGGGGTTGAAGGTACAGGGCATCGACGGCGCTACCCGCGAAAAATTTGGCCTACCTGAAAACCAAACAGGCATCGTTATCACCGACGTGACAAGCGACAGCAATGCGTTTGAAAAGGGTATGCGCCCCGGTGACATTATCACCGAGATCAATCAGGAAGAGGTGAAGTCGGCCAGCGATCTTGCCGCAAAGATAACTACTGCGCGCGATGCCAAAAAGAAGACCGTGCTGCTCACGCTACTCAGCAAGGGTGACACGCGCTTCGTGGCCGTGCGACTGGACTAACCCATAAAAAGGGCGCGGCGGTTCCTCCGCAGCGCCCTTTCTGACACACCAACGGCACGCCTTAAACCGCGTGCCGTTTTGTTTTATTTGCCGCGATATTTATCGTGGCACGCCCCGCAGGTTCGACCGACACCATCGAACGCCGACTTGATGCCATCAAGATTTTTGGCGTTAGAGGCGACCAGTAGCGCGCCGGCTGCCGTATTGAAGTTCGCGACCGCCGCTTCAAACCCCGCCCGATCCGACCAAATTAGCGCAGCGGCCTTGGTATCGCCCTGATCGCTGCCGGGCGGAAAATCGGCCAGCAGGCGCTTGCCCACATCCGCCACCGCTTGTGCCGGGGCTGCTGCCGCCTCGGGTCCGTCTTTTCCATCGACCACGGCTTTCACCGCCCCGACGCTCTTTCGCAAAATCTGCATATCGTCTTTGCGGTTCTTAATCACGTCCTGTGCAAAAACCGCGACCGGCGCGACCAGTGCGAAGGCGATGACTGCCGCAGTAACCCGACCAAATGCCTTACCCATTGATTTTTCTCCCAAAGGACTGGCCCGAACCCGTTCGGTGTACCTGTTTCAGCCGAAAGACCGCTTCAGCATACAGCCGATTAACAGTGTAGCAGAAAATATCGCACACGTGGGCCACGCCAAAAAAGCATCACACGCTATTGTTTAATAACAATAAATTAATGTTATTTGTGAAATTCTATTGACTCTTTTTTCAAGAATCTCTACCTGTGAAATTGTAGATTTTCAATTCCGCGATGGAATTGTAAAAAAAGGAAAGAGTCGATGCACAGCTTGCCGATTTTTTTGTCGCTGAACCAGCGGGAAGCCCTGATTGTTGGTGGCGGTGAAGCGGCAACGCAAAAGCTGCGCCTGCTAAAACGCACGGGCGCGCGCATCACGGTTATCGCGAAAGACCCTTCGGCGGAAATCGAAGCCGCTGCCGTAACCGATGAGATTATTCTGCTGCGTCGGCACTTTCGGCTTGATGATATTCGTAATCAGGCTGTGATTTTTGCCGCCACTGGCGATGATGCGCTCGACGCTGAAATCTCTCGCCGGGCGCAAGATGTCGGCGTGCCGGTCAATATCGTCGATGGGCCGGCACTCTCCAGCTTTCTGATGCCCGCGATTGTGGACCGCGACCCAGTGCTGGTTGCCATTGGCACCGGCGGCAGTGCCCCCATTCTCGCCCGCCGCGTCCGCGAGCGCCTGGAACGGCTGCTGCCCGCGCGCCTCGGCAGTCTCGCCCGCTTTATCGAACGGTGGAAAGACCCCGTTCGGGGGCGCGTGAGCGACCCGGCAACCCGGCGTCGGGTCTTAGAACAATTCTCCGAGGGGCCGATTGCCGATCTGGTGCTGAACGGCCAAGACCGCGCTGCCGACGAAGCCGCCGCTCAACTGCTCGAAACCGGTACGGTGGAAGGCGGCTCAGTCGCGCTCGTCGGTGCGGGACCAGGCGACCCCGAACTTCTAACCCTGAAAGCCCTGCGCGCCCTGTCGGACGCCGATATCGTTTTCTACGATGAGTTAGTGGCAGAACCAATCCTCGACCGCATCCGCCGCGATGCGGAGCGCGTGCCGGTGGGCAAACGTAAAGCCAACCACTCGGTTCCCCAAGAGGGCATTGGTCGCCTGCTGGTTGAAGCCGCGCACGCGGGCAAGCGCGTTGTGCGGCTGAAGGGCGGCGATCCTTTCATCTTCGGGCGCGGCGGGGAAGAGGTGGCGGCGGTGCGCGCCGCAGGCTTGCCGATCACGATTATTCCCGGTATTTCCGCTGCCTTGGGGTGTGCTGCCAGCACAGAAATTCCGCTAACCCACCGCGATCACGCCTCCGCTCTCGTGCTCGCCACGGGGCATGGCCGCGACGGGGTGCCGTTTTCCAGTGCAGGCGCGCCACAAGCAGGCGGCAAGACCGTGGCAATTTACATGGGCCTCGCCCAAGCCCAGCGCATCACGCAAGAGTTGATCGAGGCGGGTCACGCGACCGATACGCCCGTCGCCTTGATCGAAAACGGCACACGGCCCGATCAAAAAGTTTCAACCGGGCTTCTGGCCGATCTGCCGCGCCTAGCCCTCCAGCACGGTAGCGGCCCGACGCTGTTGATTATCGGCTCGGTCGTGCGCCTGTCGCGCTATTGGGGCGAGACTGCCGAAGCCGCCTCTCTTTCCGCTCTTGCTGCCGAATAAGGGTTCAGCCTATGTCTGCCACACTCCGTAAACTAACATCCGACGCGCCGCGTTTGCTGACTGCCAACCGCTTGCGCGATGGCGCGGTGATTTTCTTCACGGGGCAAGACCTCGCCAGCCAGTCGCAGGACGGGTTCGGCCCGGCTTGGTCGCGCGCGATTGCGGATGCGCCGCTCTATAGTCTTGCCGAGGCCGAAGCGCTCCAAGCCGTTGCCGCGCAAAACCCGCAGCTTGTCGCGCCCTATCTGGTCGAGGCGGACGCTACGGCCACCGGCCCGCGCCCGCTGAAAATGCGCGAGCGAATTCGCGGCGAAGGGCCAACCGTTGGGCTTCCCGTCAATCCTGCCAGCCTCACTCAGGCGAAGGCGGCATAATATGGGCCAGCTTTACCGCTACGATACCCACGATAAAGCCTTTCTGGCCGAACGGATTGCCCAGTTTCGCGATCAAGTAGCGCGGCGTTTGTCGGGCGATTTGACGGAGGAGCAGTTTCGGCCCCTGCGCCTGCAAAACGGTCTATATCTGCAACTTCACGCCTATATGCTGCGCGTCGCCATTCCCTACGGCACGCTTGATGGGCGGCAGATGCGGGTTTTGGCAGAGGTCGCGCGGCGGTTCGATAAGGGCTACGGCCATTTCACCACACGCCAAAACATTCAGTATAACTGGGTCAAGCTGGAAGACGTGGGCGACGCGCTGGCCCTCTTGGCCGAAGCCGATTTGCACGCTATCCAAACCAGTGGCAACTGCATTCGCAACGTCACCGCCGATCAGTTTGCAGGCGTTGCCTTGGACGAAATCGAAGACCCGCGCCCGTGGGGCGAGATTATTCGGCAGTGGTCCACCTTGCACCCAGAGTTCGGCTTTCTGCCGCGTAAGTTCAAAATCGCCGTGACCGGGGCCGAAAGCGACCGGGCTGCCGTGAAGATTCACGACATCGGCATCCGACTGGTGAAGAACGATACGGGGGAAATCGGCTTCGAGATTATCGTGGGCGGCGGGCTTGGGCGCACGCCCATTATCGGCAAAGTCATTCGCGATTTTCTGCCGAAGCCCGATTTGCTCGCGTATCTCGAATCGATTTTGCGCGTCTATAACCGCTACGGGCGGCGCGATAACATCTACAAAGCTCGCATTAAAATTCTGGTGCAGGAAATCGGCATCGAGGCAATGCGTGCGGACGTGGAGGCGGAGTTTGCGGCCCTCGGCCCCAGCCCAAACCAAAGCCAAAGCCCGCTCACGCTGCCGCAAGCCTTGATCGACAGCATCAAGACCCACTTCGCCCCGGTCGCCTATGCGCCGCAATCAGCCGAGCCGCCAGCCTATCGTGCCGCCG
>JAAFIC010000099.1 GCA_013298565.1 Alphaproteobacteria bacterium
CTCCGGCAGTCGCTTCGTGGTCTTACGCAGTCAGATTGCGCGGCTGGAACGGGCTTTGGCCAATTTCATGCTCGATTTGCACACAACTGAGTTCGGTTTTACCGAAATGAGCGTGCCTTATCTGGTGCGAGATTCAGCCGTATACGGCACTGGGCAGTTGCCGAAGTTCGAGGAAGATTTGTTCCGCACGACGCGCGGCGACTGGCTTATCCCGACTTCCGAAGTGCCGTTGACCAACCTTGTCGCCGATCAGATTCTGTCGGAAGAAGAGTTGCCGCTGCGCTTTACCGCCCATACGCCCTGCTTTCGGTCGGAAGCCGGGTCGGCAGGGCGCGATACGCGCGGCATGATCCGCCTGCATCAGTTTTCCAAGGTGGAAATGGTGGCCATTGCCACGCCGGACCAGTCGGAAGCCGAGCACGAACGGATGCTGACCGCTGCCGAAACTGTGTTGAAACGCCTCGATCTGCCGTTCCGCACGATCACCCTCTGCACAGGCGATATGGGGTTTGCCGCGCGCAAGACCTATGACATCGAAGTTTGGTTGCCGGGGCAGAATGCCTACCGCGAAATCTCGTCTATTTCCAACTGCGGCGACTTTCAAGCCCGGCGGATGAAGGCGCGTTGCCGCAAGGTCGGGGATAAGCACATCCGTCATTTGCACACCTTGAACGGTTCGGGCCTTGCCGTAGGCCGCGCGCTGGTGGCCGTGTTGGAAAATCATCAGCAGGCCGATGGCTCCATCGCCTTGCCGCCCGTTCTGCACGCCTACATGGGCGGGCTTACCAAGATCGACGGGAGGGTGGTATGACCCTCGGTCTCTACGATCCGATTGCGCTTGAAGCCGGACGTATTCTTCTGTCCAACGACGATGGCGTGATGGCTCCGGGCCTCAAAGCCCTGCACCGCATTGCTAAAGCCTTGGCGAAAGACGTATGGGTCTGCGCGCCGGAAACGGAACAGAGCGGGGCAGGGCATAGCCTTACGCTGCGCCGCCCGTTGCGAATTCGCCAAGTCGGGCCGAAGCGTTTTGCCGTCGATGGCACGCCAACGGACTCGGTGCTGCTGGGCATTCGGCAGGTGATGCAGAAACATCGCCCGAGCCTGATGCTGTCGGGCGTTAATCGCGGCAGCAATATCGCAGAAGATATGACCTATTCCGGCACGATTGCCGCTGCGATGGAAGCGACGCTGCTGGGAATTCCGGCGATTGCCTTGTCGTTGCACGTAAGCTCCGGCATGGCCCCACGCTGGGAGACAGCGGAGGCGCACGGGCCGGACCTTATTCGCCGCCTGATTACGGCGCGCTGGCCGAAGAACGTAATGCTGAACGTCAACTTCCCGGATTGTGCGGCGGAAGACGTTAAGGGCATTGTCGTTACCCGTCAGGGCAGCCGCAAGATGGGCGAACAATTGGGCCAGCGCACGGATATGCGCGGCGAGCACTACTATTGGATCGGCCCAATGGGGGCTGCGGAAGCGCCGCCGACGGACACTGACGTAGCGGCAGTCTTTGGGCGGTATATTTCAGTTACCCCGCTTAACCTTGATCTCACCGACGAGCCGACCAGCGCCGCCTTGCGCGACGTGCTGGGCGCACCACTGGAGACGATGGTTCCGGCATGACCGCTTCCGATCCCCGCCATGATCGACTGCTAACGGTTCTGACCGAAGCCGGGATTCACGATGAACGGGTGCTGGCGGCTATTTTGCGTGTACCGCGCGATTTTTTCGTGCCGCCGACGTTTCGGGAACATGCCTTCGAGAATACGGCGCTGCCCATCGGCCAGGGCCAAACAATCAGTCAGCCCCAGGTTGTCGGCATTATGACCGAAGTGCTGCGCCTAACAGATCGGCACAAGGTTTTGGAAATTGGCACGGGGTCGGGCTATCAAACCGCGATTCTAGCGCTCCTCTGCCGCCGGGTTTACACAATTGAGCGGCATAAATCCTTGCTGAAAGAGGCTGAAGAGCGGCTAGCGCAACTTCGCATTGCCAATGTTACGGCAAAGCACGGCGACGGCGGTATCGGCTGGGCCGAGCAAGCGCCGTTCGACCGGATCATCGTAACGGCGGCGGCAGAACAGGAAGTGCCGCGCCCGTTGCTCGATCAACTGGCCGTGGGCGGGATGATGGTGGTTCCTGTGGCGCGCAGCCCGATAGATCAGCGACTGTTGCTTGTCACCCGCACGGAAACCGAGGTGGAGATTCAAGATTTGGGCGGCGTGCGTTTTGTGCCATTGATTAGTGATATGTTGGAGCCTAGCCCCCCGCAAAGCGTGGCCGAAGCCCTGTCGCGCCTTACCGCGCCGCGCCGGAGTTAAGAAGATGCGCGTCTCACGCTTCATCGTCGGTCTTGGCGTTATCGCCGCCGCCCTTACCGGCTGCGGCGATAAGGGCTTTGATAAGCCGGGATGGGCGGGCGGGGCGCGTCCGGCAGCGCTCGGGCGGCAAGGCATCCAGAGCAGCGGTATTCGCGCCAGTTATGTCGTGCAGCGTGGCGATACGGTCTATGCGTTGGCGCGGGAATTCAGGGTTCCGGTGAAAACCTTGATTGATGTGAACGACATCCAACCGCCGTATCAACTTCTGATCGGCCAGCGGCTATCGGTGCCCACCGAGCAGGTACACACGGTCGCCTCGGGTGATACGCTCTATTCGATCTCGCGCCGCTATGCGGTCGATACGACGGCCTTGGTCCGCGCCAATGATCTTCGCGAACCCTACAGCTTGCGCGTTGGTCAATTGTTGATGTTGCCGGGAACAGTCGCCGAAGCTAACTCGGAACCCGCCCCGCCGGTGCCCGCGCCGAGGCCGGTCACGGTGGTCAGTCGTTCAGGCGAGATCAAGGTCGCTGCCCTGCCGCCACCGCCTAGGGCTGTTATCGCCCCTCCTGCGCCTGTTACGGTACCAGCAACCCCGCCTGCGGTCTCACCGCCGACACCGCCGCTGGTTTTGCCGCCCACAGGTGTAGCAAAAGCCGAGCAGCCCAAAGTCGAGGCCCCCAAGCCCGAAGCCTCCAAGCCTGAACCGCTTAAGCCAGTAGCGCCGCCCGTGGTAAAAGTCGAGCCGCCGAAACCAGCGCCGCCCGTCAAGGCCGAAGCCGAGGAGGTGGAGGTAGGGGAACCAGCAACGCCGCTGCCCGCGCCAGAAGCCCCGGTAAAAAAGCCAAGCCGGGATGAAGTCGTTGCATCCTTGCCTACGCCGCCGCCGCGCGGGGGGCGGAGCTTTCAGTGGCCGGCTACCGGGCGGATTATCGCTACCTTCGGCCCGCAGGAGCGGGGGCTTCATAATGACGGCATCAATATTGCCGCCCCAAAAGGCACCCCGGTACGCGCGGCTGAGAATGGCGTCGTTGCCTATGCTGGCGATGAAATTCGCGGTTTCGGCAATTTGCTGCTGATTCGCCATGCGGATGGGTTTATGACCGCTTACGCCCATAACGAGGTGTTGTTGGTCAATCGTGGCGATACTATTCGGCGCGGTCAGGTGATCGCGCGCGTTGGGCAAAGTGGCAATGTTTCGACGCCGCAGTTGCATTTTGAAATTCGCAAAGGCACCCAAGCTGTTGATCCTGAACAATATCTTGGGCGTCCCACCGCAAGCCTGCCGACGCGCTTGACCGCCACCGAAGGCTAACACCGCCCGCGCGCCTCTCTTGCGCCCGCATTGCCTTTCGTGGCGGCGGCGCTATAGTCCGCCGCCAGCAATTCTGATCCCCGCACGTGACGCGGGGAAATTCTTATCCGATGGAGTGACTATGTTTATTTCCCCCGCTTTCGCTCAAGACGCTGCCGCTGCCTCTTCGGGCGGTATCAACGCCATGCTTATACAGTTCGGCCCGCTGATTCTGATCTTCATCGTTTTCTACTTCCTGCTCATTCGTCCGCAGCAGAAGAAGGCGAAGACTCACCGGGAAATGCTTGGGAACGTGCGCCGGGGCGACCGGATTGTTACTACGGGCGGCATTATCGGCACCGTGACCAAAGCGGAAGGCGATGCCGAGCTTCAAATCGAAATCGCTGAGGGCGTGCGTATCCGCATCCTGCGCGGGGCCGTGAGCGACGTTCTGGCCAAAACCGATCCCGCAAAGTTCGAGGTTAAAGAAGAGACCAAAGCCTAATCCAAGGCTTTTCAAAGGGGAGGGTGTGTTCCTCTTCCCCATATTTTTTAGCGTTTAGAGCGCTTTTCGTTCGTATCAGCTCACGAAAAACGCTCTAAACTTCTGTTCTATTAAGCAAATGTATCGTTGCAGGTGATTCCACCTGCTCGGGATTTGCTCTAAGGGATACGTCCCATGTATTTTGCCCGCTGGAAAGTGTGGACGATTTGGATTGTTACGATCCTGTCGCTTCTCATTGCCGCCCCTAATCTCGTTTCCAAAGCGACGCTGGAAAGCCTGCCGAGCTATATCCCCGCGCGTCAGGTTAGCCTTGGGCTTGATCTGCAAGGTGGCTCGCATCTCCTGTTGCAGGTCGATCTTGCGACGGTCGAGCGCGACCGTATGGCGAATTTAGTCGATACCATTCGGGGCGATTTGCGGCGGGAGACGATCAACTTCAGCGGCATTGCCCAAGATGGCGCACAGATCACGCTAAAGTTGAACGAGGGGGTGGACCGCGACGCCGCGCGCCGGGCGCTTCAAACGGCAGAGCCTGATTTGAACGTGGCGATTGCGGTCGATGGGTTGGTAACGCTTACCTTGAAGCCGTCGGCGATTATCGCCAAACGCAATGCCGCCCTTCAGCAATCCATCGAAATTATCCGCCGCCGTGTCGATGAAACCGGCACGAAAGAGCCGCGTATTCAACAGCAGGGGACAGATCGGATTCTCGTGCAGCTTCCCGGCGTGCGCGAGCCGGATCGCATTAAAGCGCTGATCGGCACGACGGCAAAGCTCGCGTTTCGGATGGTTAATACCGACGCGAACCCCTCGGCGCGCGCGCCCGCAGGATCAGAAGTGCTGCCGTCGGAGCGCGGGGAGCAGGCTCCCGCCTATGTGGTAAACAAGCGCGTGATGGTCAGCGGCGAGAACCTTGTCGATGCTCAACCGAGCTTCCAGGACGGCCAACCCGTTGTTAGCTTCCGCTTCGATTCGGTCGGCTCGCGCCGCTTTGGCGATGCGACGACGGAGAATGTCGGCAAGCCGTTCGCTATCGTGCTGGACAATAAGGTGATTTCCGCTCCCGTAATCCGCGAGCCGATTACCGGCGGGCGCGGGATTATTTCGGGTAATTTCACCACGCAATCGGCCAGCGACCTATCGGTGCTGTTGCGCGCCGGCGCACTGCCTGCGCCGTTGAAGATCATTGAAGAGCGCACCGTAGGGCCGGATTTGGGGGCGGACGCTATTCGCGCCGGGCTTTATTCGGTCTTGGGTGGCTTGGTGATGATTATGATTTACATGATCGTCTCGTACGGCACTTTTGGCGTGTTCGCGGTGATTGCTCTCGTCCTCAACTTAATCATGACGATTGCGGCGCTGTCGCTCTTGCAAGCCACGCTCACGCTGCCGGGGATTGCCGGGATGCTGATTGCCGTGGGGTTGGCGGTCGATGCGAATATTCTCATCAATGAGCGTATTCGAGAAGAAACCAAGCTCGGGCGTAGCGCCATCGCGTCCATCGACTCGGGCTTTAAGCGCGCGTTCGCCACGATCATCGACGCCAATTTGACGACGATGATCAAGATGGTGCTGCTGTACGCGCTCGGTTCCGGGCCAATCAAGGGCTTTGCCGTAACCACATCCTTGGGGATTCTTACCTCCATGTTCACTGCCACTGTTATGGTGCGGTACATGATTGGGGTGTGGTACGCGCGCAATCGCCCGTCGAAACTGCCGCTGTAAGGCCGGGGGAAGTCTCATGTATTACGTTCGTCTCGTTCCCGACGGAACCCGCATTCAGTTCATGAAGGGCCGCATCGCCGGTTTGGCGGTGTCAGCTATTCTCTCCATCCTGTCGGTCGTGCTGTATTTTGCGCCGGGGGTAAACTTGGGCGTGGACTTCCGGGGGGGCATCGTCATGGAAGCCCGCCTGACCCAGCCCGCCGATTTCGGCGCGATTCGCAATAGCCTGACGCCGCTAAACCTTGGGCACATCGGCTTGCAGGAAATTGGTACGCCGACGGATGTCTCTATCGCCATAGAACGTCAGCCAGGGGATGATGAGGCGCAGCAGAAGGCGGTGAATGCCGTTCGCCAGCGCCTTACCGCCGATTACCCAGGGGTTAGCTTCCAGCGCGTTGAAGCGGTGGGGGCAGCGGTGAGCGGGGAGTTGTTCGCTAACGGTATGATAGCCCTCGGCCTGTCGCTGGTCGCCATGCTCGCCTATATCTGGTTCCGGTTCGAGTGGCAGTTTGGGGTTGGTGCCGTCGTAACCCTTATTCTCGACGTGACTAAAACCGTGGGCTTCTACGTGCTGTTCAATCTGGAGTTCAACCTCTCCAGTATTGCCGCCATTCTTGCCATCATGGGCTATTCCATTAACGACAAGGTGGTGGTCTATGACCGGGTGCGCGAGAACTTGCGGAAATACAAAGCCATGCCGCTGCGCGAGTTGATTGATCTTTCCATCAACGAAACCCTAAACCGCACAATCGGCACGTCGATGGCCAGCTTTCTGTCGGCGATGCCGCTGATCATTTTCGGCGGGGAAGCCTTGCGGGAATTCTCTCTGGTGATGCTGTTCGGCATTTTCATCGCCACCTCCTCCTCGATCTTCATTGCGGCCCCTATCCTGTTGTTCTTGGGCGAAAACCGCTTGCGGCGCGGCACGGCACCAGTAGAGCCGGGTAAAACTGCGGAGACACAGGTGCGCTAACGATGGTCGAAATTACCCCGCTTCTTCCGGGCAACCGGCAGGTTATCGAGCGTTACGGCGATACCGGCTTTCGCATATCGGGCGTGGCCTGGACCTCTTCCGTCCTGGTCCGCCCGACCCGAACCTTGACCTGGGATGTAACCTGCCTGGAAGATATTACGGAAGATAGTCTTGCGCCGTTTTTTGATGGAACAGTGGAAGTCCTGCTGATTGGGTGCGGCGCGCGCATCGCCATGATCCCACCGAAACTACGCGCTGCCGTTCGGGCGCGCGGGCCGGTCATCGACGCGATGGATACGGGGGCGGCTTGCCGCACCTATAATGTGCTGCTGGCCGAAGATCGGCGCGTTGCGGCAGCGTTGATTAGGCTCTAGGGCTGCGTGCGTTAAATCGGACGCAGTTCTAGGAGCCGCCATTGCGGCGGCGGCCAAGGGCGCGGATGCGCCCGGCGATGTGCTTGGCGCGTCAAACGCACCGGGCGGCGAGGGCTAAGATAAAACTAGAGCGTCTTGCGTCAACCTTTACGCAAGA